>NZ_JBHUEQ010000026.1:0-299875 GCF_042680945.1 Affinirhizobium helianthi
GGTAGCTCGTCAGGCTCATAACCTGAAGGCCGCAGGTTCAAATCCTGCCCCCGCAACCAACACCAAAAAATCCGAAACAAACAAATCAACAACGACCTCAAGGGCATACAATGCCACGAAGGGTCGCCAAATTCTTGGGTGTTGATCTCAGGCCATGACGGTTGTTTGATCCGTGGAGGTCCGAAGCTCTAGGCGCCTTGAGAAAGCCCCGGAGCAGCGCTTGCTTCGGGGCTCTCCTGGCTCTGTGGGACGAGGGAGGGTCTCGCCTAGAGGGTGCAAGCTACTGTTTTCTTCACAGAACTGACCCTCGTTCAGCGCTAGGCCTGTCAGGCGAACAGGGCCGAACGCACCTGGTGTGATCAAAGATATGCAGCAGCCAGCCCTCCATCGATGGGCAGGTTGATGCCGTTGACCCAGCGTGCGTCGTCCGAGCAAAGAAAGAGCACCGGCCCTGCGACTTCGTCGGCGAGGGCAGGGCGCTTCATCTTGCCTGCATCGGCTTGAACACGTTCCTGGCCCAGCATCGTGACAAAGTCGCCGAGGATGGGTGTGAACACCGGACCAGGCGCTACCGAATTCATCCGGATATCGCGTTCCATGAATAGCGTTTGGCTGCGCATCATGGTCCAGACGATGAGTGCCTCCTTGAAGTACTGGTAACAAGTGTCCTGCGCGACGGGGTTGGTAGAGAGCCAGTCCTGCCCTTGTTCAAAGGTGGTGGTGAGCGCAAGGGTCTTGTGGAGTTCAACGCGCTTTGGCCATTCAGCTCCCAGAATGGAGGCAAAGCTGACGATGGAGCCACCCTTTGGGATGCGGTCAATGAGGCTTTCCGTCAAATGACGCAAGCCAAGATAGTTTACACGGCCGACAAGATCTCTGTCGGCTGTTCCTGGCACACCGGCTGCATTGACGACGGCGTCAATTCGCGCGGGAAATTGCAGGAGTGCTTCATCGATCAACGCTCTGTTGGAGAGATCGATCTTGATGAAGCCATCGAGTGTAAGCATGGCGTCGTTGCGGTCAACGCCAATGACAGTCGCACCGTGGAAGCGAGCAAGGCGTGCGACTTCGCCGCCGATTCCGGAAGATACTCCGGTGATGACAATGGTTTTGCCTGAAAGATTCATGGTCAGGTGCCTATCTGCTGATGTTCAGCGCTTGTCCGTTTTGTTTGGTCGTTCGAAACGGGGAGCTTAAAATGGGTAAGGAGTTGCGGTCGGCTTGACGGATACCCATTGCCATTGGGTAAACTCCTCAATGTCAGCCGGTCCGCCGACGCGGGTTCCATTGCCGGATTTTCCGCGTCCACCAAAGGGCGCATAGGGGCCGCCGTTTACGGTCTGGTCGTTGATGTGCAACTGGCCCACATTCAGCTGGTCGCCGATTGCCATGGCACGCGCCATATTGCCGGATATGACGCCAGCGGCGAGACCGTAATCCGAGCTATTTGCGAGCTCCACTGCTTCGCTATCGCTCTTGAAGGAGGCAATACAAGCGACGGGTCCGAAGATTTCCTCTTCGAAAGCGAGCATGCCAGGTTTAACGCCGGAAAGAACGGTTGCTGCGTAGAATCGTCGGTCATGGGTTCCGCCGGCCAGCAGTTTTGCGCCCTTTGCAACTGCGTCATCAACGATTTTCTGGATGTTTTGGACCTGAGCATCGGAGATGATAGGTCCCAGCGCCACCTGGCCGGTGGAAGGATCTCCCGCCGGTAGCCGGTTGGCTTTCGCCACCAGGCGCTCTGTCAGATCCTGTTCGATCCGCTCGTCGACGAGAATCAGCCCGGTCGCCATGCAGATCTGCCCTTGATGCAGGAAGGTGCCCCAGGCTGCATTCGATGCGGCGATGTCCAGATCTGCGTCATCGAGGATGATGAGGGCGTTCTTGCCGCCGAGCTCGAGTTGCACCCGCTTCAGGTGACGGCCGCAAATCTCGCCGACTTTGGCCCCGCCACCAGCAGAACCGGTAAAGGATATCATTGCCACGTTAGGGTCGCTGCACAGCGCCTCACCGGCATCAGCTCCACCCGGAACCACATGAAGAACGCCGCGCGGAAGGCCTGCTTCCTCAAAAATGCGCGCAATGATGATACCGCCGGAGATGGGTGTCCGTGGATCCGGCTTGTGGACCACGCTATTGCCGAGTGCAAGCGCCGCAGCGATAGAGCGAACCGACAGGACCAGCGGAAAGTTGAAGGGCGAGATGACACCCACAACGCCATGTGGCACCCGACGGGCATAATTCGTGCGCTCATCCATGCCAGACAGGAAGATGCCCATGGGCTGCGTGGCGAGCGAAGCCGCATGGCGGATGAAGAGGGCACCGTGTTCGATCTCAATCATCGCCTTTGCATGGATTGAGCCAGTTTCCCGTATGATCCAGCTGGCAAGCTCGTCACCATTCTGCTCCAGCAGATCGGCGGCCTTATTCAAAATCGCGGCTCGTTCAGAGGCAAGCGCTTTGGCCCAGGCCTTCTGCGCGTCCTTTGCTTCTTTTGCCGCTCGTGCAATGTCGGTCGGGCCGCAGAGACCGACCGATGCGAGTATGTTCCCATTGGAAGGATCGCTGACATCAATTGTACCGGCGGAGCTTGCTTGCCAGTCAGAGATATAGGCTTTGCCAGCCCATCGCGCAGTGTCAATAAAGCCAGTTGCATGCATATTCATGGTTTTGGGCCTCCATCCCTATTTTGCGGGCGTCACACATTGGGATGGCAGGGGCTTACGCTACTGCCCCAAGACCATCGCTCAAACTGTGGCCTCCTCAATACCGCCTCCTCAGCGGACATTGATGAATTGCAAAGGCCATGCCAGGTTCACAATCTCGGCAATACAGCCCTTGGATTTCAGCTAGATAATTGATTCCAGACTGTTTCTCCGATTTCTCGAGTGAAGTGCCGGATTTGCTATGACCCTTGAAGATTTCATCAACTGATGAAATCTTCATGCAATTATGAAATCGGAGGAGCCGATGGTGAAGATGAAGGCCGAGCAGCTTGTCTCGCTTGCGCAGGTTTCGCGCTCCCGGAAGCTGTCCAAGGGAGCCTTCAGGGAAATTGATTCCGGTGCCTCTCCGACATTTTCAGAACTCTCGGAGGCTCTGCACTTTGCCTTGGGCGATGGCAGGATCTGGCTTAACGATCAGCGCATGGTCTTGATGCAAAGTCAGGTTCTTGGGCGCCTGCGGCAGGAGATTATTGATGCCTTCGGCATGGAGACGGCCAAGGGTATTTTCATGCGCGTTGGCTATATGCAGGGCGTACGGGATGCCGAACTGATCCAGAAGCGATTTGGAGGTCAGGATCTGACACATGCCTTGGCTGCCGGACCACGGGTGCATACGCTGGAGGGCTTCGTCAAAGTGGAGACGAAGCAATTCGAGTTTGACAGCAATAGGGGCACCTATTTCGGCGAATTCTACTGGTATGATTCATCCGAAGCCGCAGAGCACATCTCTCACCATGGGCTCGCGGGTGAGCCTGTCTGCTGGATGCAGACAGGTTATCCCAGCGGGTACACCAGCACGCTTTTCGGAAGGCCCGTCATCTTTCGGGAGGTCGAATGCAGCGGTATGGGGGCCTCTCGCTGCTATGTGGTGGGAAAGAATGCCGAGGAATGGGGCGAGGATGTGCCCGAGCGCGCCTATCTGGGGCTGGAATGGCCACGGTCGCGCCGGACATCTCGTCGCCAAGCCGATACGAAACAGTCTGAAGCCAGCGCATCCCATCTGGGTGCTGCAGTAGCAGGTGCTGATCCGGTGGTGGGTGTGTCTGCCAGTTTCCTGAGGGCGCGGCTTATGGTGGAAAAGGTGGCAGACACCGAAGCAACCGTGCTGCTGGTTGGTGAGTCAGGTGTCGGCAAGGAGCTTTTCTCGCAGCAAGTGCATAAGCTTAGCCCACGTGAAGCAAAGCCTTTCGTTGCCGTGAATTGTGCTGCCATACCTGATACGCTGGTTGAAGCGGAGCTTTTCGGTGTCGAAAAAGGGGCATACACCGGGGCGGTTGCCTCGCGTCCCGGTTATTTTGAACGGGCGAGTGGCGGAACGCTGTTTCTCGATGAGATTGGATCGCTAAGTTATGTGGCGCAGGGAAAATTGCTGCGGGCGCTTCAGGAACGGGTGATTGAGCGGGTTGGGGGCAGTCGCACCCAATCTGTTGATGTTCGTGTTATTGCCGCCTCCAATGTCGATCTGGCGGATGAAGTTCGCGCAGGTCGTTTCAGGCAGGACCTCTATTTCAGGCTCTGCGTTTTTCCCATTCCCGTTCCGCCGCTGAGAGATAGACGGGATGATATTCCGCTGCTTGTCGATCATTTCCTGCGGCTCTTCCGGGATCGGCATCGGCGGGATGTTGTAGGCCTTACACGGCGCGCGATGGATGCCCTTCTGGCCTACAATTTTCCCGGCAATATCCGAGAGCTTCAGAATATGGTTGAGCGAGGCGTCATCTTTGCGGAGCCGGGAGGCTTCATTGATCTGCAGCATCTCTTCACGGCGGGTGAGAGCGCGTTGATCCTGCAGCAGTCACTTACCCCTGAAGGGCGCATTTCCAGCCGTGCGGCGAATGCCACTTCCTTCCCCAGCCAACGGCCACCATTGCAGCGGTCTGTTGAAGACCTGCAAACGGCTGAAGTCGCGCTTTATAGTCGGACCTTGGAAGAGGCCCGGGGAAACATTTCCGAGGCGGCTCGTCGCCTGGGACTATCCCGCGCCAAGCTGGAATACAGGCTGAAGAAACACGCTCTGGTTCCCTAGGACACTTCCAGTTCCAGTGAGACAAACGGAAACAACGAACATGACTGGCTCCAAAGCGTGCCAGCAAACCCGAAAGTTTGTGACATGCTTCAGCGCCTTTGCGATTTTTGGCAATGGAAAGAGGCGTTTTCGATGAAATACGAGGGTCAGCTCGCCTTCAGTTGAAAGGTCGCACGCAGCTTTGCCAGTGCTTCATCTCGATCAGATCCATAGGGGATCAGGCCTTTCAGCCGTCCGTCGGATCCGATCAGCAGCAGTGAGGTCGTATGGCTCATGTGATAGTCGCCATCACTGCTAGGCAGCTTTTCAGCAAAAATGCGCCAGCCATCGATCACCTTGCGCATTTCAGCCTCGGATCCCGTAACGCCCGTCAGTCGGTCGGTGATGGCCGAGACATAGCTGTGCATGACCTGCGGCGTGTCGCGTGCGGGATCAACCGTGAAGAAATAGGCCTTCACCTTCTGCCCATCCGGTCCCAGCGCGTTCAGCCAGTCGGACACTTCGAACAGGGTTGTCGGGCACACTTCGGGGCAATGGGTGTAGCCGAAGTAGACAAGCGACGGATTACCCTTGAAGAGCGATTGATCGACCGGATTGCCGCGATCGTCCACAAGATTGAAGCTTGCCTCAAAGGGTGCAGATCGCGGCTTGTCTGCCGCGACCCAGATCATCACACCCACCAAAGCTGCAACGAATATGGCAGCGGTGCCAGCTCCGAGTAGCAGAAATGGGCTCGGCTTCTTCATGGCTTATGCCCCATGGAACCGTGATCCATGCCCTCATGCTCATGCGCGCCGTGCTCGTGGGCAGGCTGCGCGTTGGTTTTTGCGCCACCATTCGCCGGGCCGACAGCAAACTCCACATCCACGGGACCTGCCTTCTCGAATACGAGGCGAGCCTTGATCATTTCACCTTCCTTGAAGGGTTCGGTCACATTCATGAACATGATGTGGTAGCTGCCCGGCTTCAGCTCAACGGTGCTGTTGGCGGGCACCGGTAAACCTTCCTTGAGTTCGCGCATCACCATGACATTGTCGTTCAACTGCATTTCGTGAATTTGCGCGCTGGCTGCCCGCTCGGTCGTAACGCTGACAAGGCGGTCATCGCCGCCCTTGTTGGTGATCTTGAGGTAGCCGCCACCCACTTTTGCACCGGGCAGCATGGCGCGGCTATAGGGATGGCCGATTTCCAGATCGCCCACCTTGAAGCCATGGGCATAGGCCGGGTTGAAGCCTGCGAAGGCGAGGAGGGCAAGCAGAAGCCCCAGAATTTTCGTTTTCATAGGTGTGTCCAAATACGGAAATTGGTTGAAGTGACGAGCCGTTGCTTCGCGTGAAGCTTCTCCCGGCTTTTCGTTTCGTGGTGCGCATATCTCGTCGTCAATCTGCCCCAGACGGCCAGATCAGGTTCCAGAGGCAATTAAGCTTGCAAAGAGAGCGGGGGCGGACGCGGGCCGCAATTGGGAGCCAGCCTCGACGGCTCGAGCGTGAAACGAAGTGCCAGCGGGCCCGACCGGAACATAGCCAGTCGAGGTGCCAGGTCCGCCGCTGGTTGCGGCAGAATGGCGGATGCGCTGAGGCGGCAAGCCTCGCAACCCGACGCACTGTCCAAACGGGTATCATCATGCCTGTCTTGCGTGTCGGACAGGCAAAGCGTGGCCAGGCTGCCATCCGGCAGGACCAGTTGTTCAAGCTGCGAGAACGGCGTTTGATCCGCATAGGCAGGGGGAGCCCTATGAGCAAAACCGAGAAACAGCAAAGCGCAGGCGCATATAACGCGCACGAAAACGTCAGCCCTGCTGCGGCGTCTCATCATCCATAACCTCTCGCCCCGAAAACTAGACGAGCGGCGGTCAAACGACAATGCGGCAATTTCTCCGCATGCGAGGCACCCCGCAGGGCCGTGCCTGGACGGCCCTGCGGGTCTTTCATTTCATCAGAGGCTAACAGCCGCGCCGGTCTGTGCAGATTTGAGAGCCGCATCGGCAAGCTTCAGGGCAATCAAGCCGTCTTCAGCCGAAGGAGAAGCGGCAGCGCCGTTCTCGACCGTATCGATAAAGGCCTTGATTTCCGCCGCATAAGCTTCCGTGTAGCGCGTCATGAAGAAATCATGCAGCGGCGGGCGGGTGTAGCCGTCCTTGTTGGCGATTTCGATGGAAACCGGACGCTGGTTTTCAGCGGCAACCGAACCGAGCGAGCCATGCACTTCGATGCGCTGATCGTAGCCGTAAGTCGCGCGGCGCGAGTTGGAGATGACCGCCTGGCGACCGCTCTTCGTGGTGAGGATCAGGCTTGCGCTATCGTAATCGCCGGCTTCCCCGATCTTGGGATCGACCAGAACCGCACCTGTTGCAAAGACGGAAGCGATCTCTTCGCCCAGCAGGAAGCGGGCCATGTCCAGATCATGAATGGTCATGTCGCGGAAGATGCCGCCGGAAACCTTGATGTATTCGACCGGCGGTGCGCCCGGATCGCGGCTGGTGATCGTCACCATCTCGACCTTGCCAATGGTGCCCTTGTCGATTTCTTTGCGCACGGCCTGGAAGTGCGGGTCGAAGCGGCGGTTGAAGCCGAGCATCACCTTGGCGCCGGTTTCCTTCACCACGTCGATGCAGGCCTGGGCGCGGGCCACGTCCAGATCGATCGGCTTTTCGCAGAAAATCGCCTTTCCGGCACGGGCGAACTTCTCAATGAGGTCCGCATGAGTGTTGGTCGGCGTGCAGATGATGACGGCATCCACATCCTTGTTGGCCAGAACGGCGTCAACCGTGCTGACCGCGCAACCGGCTTCGTCGGCAATCGCCTTCGCGGCGGCTTCCATGGCGTCGACAACGGCCACGAGCTTTGCACGCGGGTCGGAAGCGATGGCCTTTGCATGCACTTTGCCGATACGTCCTGCACCGAGCAGGGCCAATCTCGTCACCATGGGTTCTCCTCCACTAGCTGATCGATGGAATTTTTGTTCCAAACGCGTTTGGAATATCTGTTCCATTTTGCTAGAGTGTAGCCATATTTATGTCAAGCTGGGAAAAGGGGCGATTGAATGGCGGATGGCGGCGCGCCTGCAAGTGTTGCGGAATTCGAGGAAAAGCTGCTGGAGGTTTCCGCCTCTCTTCCCAAGCGCCTGAAGCAGTGTGCCGATTATGTGGCGGCCAATACAGATCGCATCGCCGTTTCCACCGTGGCGGAAATGGCTGAGGCTGCGGGTGTGCAGCCATCGGCTTTCATGCGCTTCTGCCAGATCATGGGATTTTCCGGCTATTCCGAGATGCAGCGGCTGTTTCGCGATAGCTATGTCGGCGGCTGGCCGGATTACTCCACCCGCCTCGATCACTTGCGGGAGATGGGGGAGCATAGCGGCCCACGTCTTTTGGCGGAATTTGTCGAAGCAGGGCGTGCTTCGCTGGAAAACCTGCTGAAATCCGTTGATCCGCAGGCGCTTGAGGAGGCGGTTGAGGTGCTGGCGGCGGCCAAGCTTGTGCATATCATCGGCTTGCGTCGCTCATTTCCGGTGGCAAGCTACATCGCCTATGCGCTGGAGAAGATGCAGGTGCCCGCCATGCTGCACAGTGTCGCAGGCAGGCTGGATAGTTCCGCCGCCATTCGTCCGGGCGATGCGCTCTTGGCCATTACCTTCTCTCCTTACTCGGCGGAAACGCTCGATCTGGTCGAGGCGGTGAGGGCGCGTGGTGTGCCTGTCGTGGCCTTGACGGATACGCCCGTCAATCCGCTTCGCAAGATGGGTGCGACCATTCTAACCGTATCGGAAGTGGATTTTGGCGCCTTCCGTTCATTGTCTGCCACACTCTGTGTTGCCATTGCGCTTTCGGCTGCTGTCGGGACGAAACGCAGAAACTGAATATTCGTGTTGAAAGCGCAAAAAATAGAATTTATAGTCCAAAATTATGGTGCGGCACGGGAGGTGCCGCAGCGCGCTGATGAATGCGCCACTTTCCATTCGCGGCCAAAGGGAGGGTCTCTTGAAGCCACTCGACGTGATCACGATCGGACGTTCGTCCGTTGACCTCTATGGTGCCCAGGTGGGTGGGCGGCTGGAGGATATGTCCTCCTTCAACAAATATATCGGCGGTTCGCCCACCAATATTGCAGCCGGTGCTGCCCGCCTCGGGTTGAAGAGCGGGCTGATTACCCGTGTGGGCGATGAGCATATGGGTCGCTTCATTCGCGAGCAGCTGGTGCGCGAGGGCGTGGATGTGCGCGGCGTTGTGACCGATCCGGAGCGGCTGACCGCACTCGTGTTGCTCGGTATCCGCGACGAAAACCAGTTTCCGCTGATCTTCTACCGGGAAAACTGCGCCGATATGGCGCTGTGCGAAGACGATATCGATCCGGCCTTCATTGCTGAAGCCCGCTGCGTCACGGTCACCGGCACGCATTTGTCGCATCCGCGCACGGAAGCGGCTGTGATGAAGGCGCTGAGGCTTGCGCGCGAGAACGGCGCAAAGACAGCGCTCGATATCGATTACCGCCCGAACCTCTGGGGCGTGGCCGGTCATGGCGATGGCGAAAGCCGCTTCGTCGAATCCGCCAAAGTCACGGCCAAACTGCAAAGCACGCTGCATCTGTTCGATCTGATTGTCGGTACGGAAGAAGAGTTTCACATTGCGGGCGGCTCCACCGATACGCTGGAGGCGCTGCGCGCGGTCCGCAAGGTGTCCAAGGCCGCACTCGTTTGCAAGCGCGGCCCCATGGGCGCTGCCGTCTTCGAAGGGGAGATCCCCGACAGTCTCGACAAGGGCCAGACGGGTCCGGGCTTCCCCATCGAAGTCTTCAACGTGCTCGGCGCAGGCGATGGCTTTATGGCGGGGCTGCTGAAAGGCTGGCTGACGGGTGAGGATTGGCCGACGGCGCTGAAATATGCCAATGCCTGCGGTGCATTCGCGGTGTCGCGCCACGGCTGCACGCCCGCCTATCCAAGCTGGGAAGAGCTGCAATATTTCTTCAAGACCGGCATCAAGAACAAGGCGTTGCGCAAGGATGCAGCGCTGGAGCAGGTTCACTGGTCCACCAACCGCAAGGGTGACTGGTCCACCATGCGCGTCTTCGCCTTCGATCATCGCATGCAGCTGGAAGCCATGGCCGAAGAGGCAGGTGTGCCGACGGATCGTATCGGCGCGTTCAAAACGCTGTGCCTTCAGGCTGCAACAACGGTTGCGAACGGGCAGGGCGGTTATGGCATTCTCTGCGATGGCCGTCTTGGCAGGCAAGCGCTGTATGCGGCGGCTGGAACGGGCCTGTGGATCGGCCGTCCCGCCGAATGGCCGGGTTCACGCCCGCTGACGCTGGAGCCGGAACTGGGTATGGATTGCGGTGGCCTGGGTGAATGGGCCGCCGAACATGTGGTGAAGGTTCTCTGCTTCTATCATCCCGACGATCCGGTCGAGATGAAGGAGAAACAGGAAGAAACGGTGAAGCGCCTGTTTGAGGCGGCCCGCCGCAACCGCCTGGAATTCCTGCTGGAAGTCATTCCATCGAAGGTCGGTGCTGTCGACGATGAGACGACGGCAAAGGTCATCGACCGTTTCTATGAAATCGGCGTCTATCCCGACTGGTGGAAGCTGGAGCCGATGAAAACCAAAGCCGCATGGGCGAACGCCTGTGCTGCGGTAGAACGTCACGATACACGCACACGCGGCATCGTGGTATTGGGTCTCGATGCACCGCAGGCGGAGCTTGAGGAAAGTTTTGCCCTTGCGGCTGGATTTGATCTGGTGAAGGGCTTTGCTGTAGGCCGCACCATTTTCGGCGATGCGGCGCGCAAATGGCTGGCAGGGCAGATCGCGGATGAGGCCGCCGTTCAGGATATGGTGGCACGCTACAAGAGCCTGTGCGACATCTGGGATGGAGCGCGCTCAAAGGCCGTTAGGGGAGGAAAGGCATGAAAACGATCCGTTTGACGGCGGCGCAGGCCTGTATGCGCTACCTCGCCAACCAGCTGAACGAAGAGGGCGTGCCTTACATCGCCGGCGTCTGGGCGATCTTCGGCCACGGCAATGTGGCAGGTATCGGCGAGGCGCTCTATAGCATGCGCGAGGAGCTGCCCACCTATCGCGGCCAGAACGAGCAGTCGATGGCGCATGCGGCCATTGCTTATGCCAAGCAGCTTGGCCGACGCCGCGCCATGGCGGTAACCTCCTCCATCGGTCCCGGTGCGCTCAACATGGTCACAGCGGCAGCACTCGCTCACGTGAACCGTCTGCCGGTTCTCTTCATCCCAGGCGATGTGTTTGCCAATCGCGGTCCCGATCCGGTTCTCCAGCAGATCGAGGATTTCGAGGACGGCACGATTTCCGCCAATGACTGCTTCAAGCCGGTCAGCCGCTATTTTGATCGCATCGAGCGGCCTGAACAGCTTTTGACGGCGCTGCCGCGTGCCTTCCGTACCCTGACGGACCCGGCCGATTGCGGCCCCGTGACGCTTGCCTTCTGCCAGGATGTGCAAGCCGAGGCTTACGATTACCCGGAAAGCTTCTTTGCGAAAAAGACCTGGCGTTTCCGCCGTCCCGAGCCTGACGTGATGGAACTGGAAGCGGCGATTGCTGCCATCAAGGCCGCGAAGAACCCGGTCATCGTGGCAGGCGGTGGCGTGCATTTTTCCGGTGCGACGGACACGCTGAAAAGCTTTGTCGAGAAACATCAGATCCCGGTTGTCGAAACGCAGGCTGGCAAGTCGGCGCTTGCCTGGGATCACGGGCTGAATTTCGGCCCGGTTGGCGTGACAGGCTGCGAAAGCGCCAATGCCGTTTCCGAAAAAGCCGATCTGGTTATCGGCGTCGGCACACGGTTTCAGGATTTCACCACCGGCTCATGGGCTTTGTTCAAAAATCCGAACCGCAAGATCCTGGCGCTCAATGTGCAGGCCTATGATAGCGCCAAGCACGATGCGATGCCGCTGGTGGCAGACGCGAAGGCGGGCCTGGAAAAAATTTCGGCAGGGCTGGGCGATCATCGCTTTGCGGCCCCGGATGCCAGCCTCAAGGCCAGCTGGTTTGAGAAGGCCGATGCCGTGACGGCAGCGCCCACAGATGCCAATACGCTGCCGACCGACATGCAGGTGATCGGTGCCGTTCAGCGCGCCTCGCGCGATAACACGGTTGTCATGTGCGCGGCGGGCACCATGCCCGGCGAATTGCATCAGCTGTGGAAGGCGAAGCTGCCGCTCTCCTATCATATGGAATACGGCTTCTCCTGCATGGGTTACGAGATCGCTGGTGGGCTTGGCATCAAGCTTGCCGAGCCGGAGCGTGATGTCATCGTCATGGTGGGCGACGGCTCCTATATGATGATGAATTCGGAGCTCGCGACAGCGGTCGCCATGGGTGTGAAGATCACAGTCGTGATTACCGATAATCGCGGTTACGGCTGCATCAACCGGCTGCAAATGGGGACCGGCGGGGCTGAGTTTAACAATCTTTACGCTCATTCCAATGTCAGCCCGATGGCAATCGATTTTGCAGCACACGCGGCGGCCATGGGGGCGAAATCCTCCAAGGTGTCTTCTATTGCCGAATTGGAAACCGCATTGGCGGCTGCTCGAGATGCAACGGAGACGACGGTTATCGTCATCGATACGGACCCTTACCCGACGCCGGAGGGCGGCGGCCATTGGTGGGATGTGGCCGTGCCGGAAGTGTCCACACGAGAAGAAGTTACCAAGGCGCGTGCCGCCTATGAAGCTGCCCTGAAGGAAAGAATTTAAGATGATCCTCTTCGGTACAAACCCGATTGCCTGGTCCAATGATGACGACCGTTCGCTCGGCGCCCATATCAGCCTGGAACAATGCCTGGATGAAACCGCGAAGATCGGTTTCGACGGTATCGAGAAGGGCCACAAGCTGCCGACCGATCCGGCTGGCCTGAAATCCGTTCTGGAACCGCGCGGCCTGAAATTCGTTTCCGGCTGGCACTCGCTGAACCTGTTGACCAACACAATCGAGGAGGAAAAGGCTGCCATGCAGCCCTTCCTCGACGTGCTGAAGGCCATGGGCTGCAAGGTCATCATCGTCTGCGAAACCTCGAACGCCATCCACGGCAATGACGATGTGGCGCTGGCCGATCGCCCGAAGCTTTCGGATGCCGATTGGGCGAAGTTCGGCGCAGGTGTCGAGGCGCTGGCTGAGTTCTCGGCTTCCCAAGGCATTTCGCTGGTCTACCACCACCACATGGGAACTGTGGTCGAGAGCGAAGAGGAAATCGACAAGCTGATGCAGCACACCGGCCCGCACGCCAAGCTGCTGCTCGATACCGGCCATTGCTATTTCGGCGGCGGAAACCCGGAAGCGGTGGCGAAGAAATACATGCACCGCGTCGGCCATATCCATGCCAAGAATGTACGCCCGGTCATTGCCGAACAGGTTCGCAAGGAAAAGCTCTCCTTCCTGGAAGGTGTGCGCCGTGGCGTCTTTACCGTTCCCGGCGATTCCGAAGGTGGCGTTGACTTCATGCCTGTTCTCAAGATTGCCGCAGAGCACGGTTATCAGGGCTGGATCGTAATTGAGGCCGAACAGGACCCGGATGTCCGCAATCCTTATCAATATCAGAGCCTCGGCTTGAAATCGTTGAAGGGCTTCGCCAAGGATGCGGGTCTGATTTAGTCCCTTCTGAAGGAAAAGCCGTTGAAGCTGCTCGATCCCACACATCCATTCTTCACGCCCAAGTGGCGGCGGGTTCTGACCGTCGTTCTGCCTGCTCTTTGGGGTGGCGTCGAAGCTTTGAACCAATCGTGGGGTTGGGCGATTCTGTTTTTAGGTGCCGCAGCCTATGCCGCCTATGAACTTCTCATCATGTACGACCGTTCGATTGCGGAGGCGCAAGCCAAGAAGGCCGCCGCTGACGCTCGGCGGGAAGGAGACGAGGAATGAGCAATCTTTTGCGCAAGCCTTCGGGCAAAACCGGCAAGGTGCATGACATCACGCCGGAAAGTGCAAACTGGGGCTATGTTGGCTTCGGCCTCTATCACCTGAAGCCGGGCGAAAAGGCCGCCGAGCAGACCGGAGATACGGAAGTCATTCTTGTTCTGGTCGAAGGCAAGGCGAAAATTTCTGGTTCTGGGCAGGACTTCGGTGAACTTGGCGATCGTATGAACGTGTTCGAGAGGAAACCTCCGCATTGCGTCTATGTGCCTGCCGGTTCCGACTGGTCGGCGGAAGCGACGAGCGATTGCACGCTGGCCATCTGCACGGCTCCTGCAAAGCCAGGCCGCGAGGCTAAGGTCATCGGTCCGGCAGGCATCAATCTGACGGAGCGCGGCAAGAATGCGAACACGCGCTACATCTTCCCCATTGCCATGGAAGATCGCGATGTGGCCGATAGCCTGCTGGTGACGGAAGTGTTTACGCCATCCGGCAACTGGTCATCCTATCCGCCGCATCGGCATGACGAGGATAACTATCCCGACATGACCTATCTGGAAGAGACCTATTATCACCGCCTGAACCCTGAGCAGGGCTTCGGCTTCCAGCGTGTCTTCACGGAAGACGGTTCTCTGGACGAGACCATGGCTGTCTCCAGCGGCGATGTGGTGCTGGTGCCGAAGGGGCATCATCCGTGCGGCGCGCCTTACGGATACGAGATGTATTATCTCAACGTCATGGCGGGTCCCATGCGCAAATGGCGCTTCCAGAACCATCCGGACCATGACTGGATATTCAAACGCGACAATCCGTAAAATCGGGTCATTTTGCGCGAACAGGCCGGGTGTTTCTCCTTCACCCGGCTTTTTTGTTATCGCTGCGGTAAATGCGTGAAACCTTCCGGCCCGGAGATTTCATTGGCATCGCGACCGATTTTCACTTGGCTGACTGCAAAAGCCGCGACCAGCTGCGCAACCGAAGTCAGTGCATGTTTGTGGATGCGCTCATAGCCGTGCGAGGCATCCACACCGAAGGTCACAAGTGCGGTTCGGATATCGTGGCCCGCCTCCAAGGCGGATGCTGAATCGGATCGGTAATAGCGGAACACATCCTTCTGGTAGGAAATGTCGTTCTCTTTGCAAAGCTCCACAAGTTTGCGGGTCAGGTGAAAGTCAAACGGCCCGGTCTGGTCTGCCATGGCGATGGTTACGCCGAATTCCGAAGAATTCTGCCCCGGTGCCGTTGTGCCGTTATCGATGGTCAGCATGGAGGCGATGTCGGCTGTGACGATGGAGGATGCTCCCACGCCCACTTCCTCCGCAATCGTAAAGAGCCAATGGGTGTCGACCGGCGTATGGGCCCCGGCGCGTTCCAGTGCCTCGATGGCGGCAAGAGAAATGGCAACACCTGCCTTGTCATCCAGATGGCGGGAATTGATGAAGCCGTTGTCAAGAAACTCCCACCCGGTATCGATGGCGACGATGTCGCCGACTTCGATTCCAAGCTTTAGCGTTTGCTCGGCGGTGCGGGTGATTGCATCAATACGAACCTCCACATAAGGCCAGCCTACGGGAAGCGCATCCACTTCATCGTTGAAGGTGTGGCCTGAAGCTTTCAATGGCAGGATCGTGCCGCGGTGAATGCCCTGCGTGCCATAGATGGTGACACGGGCACCTTCGGCAAAACGGGCCGACCAATGGCCGATGGGCACCAGCTCCAGACGCCCGTTCTCCTTGATCGCTTTCACCTGCGCACCGAGCGTATCGACATGGGAGACGATGGCGCGTGCTCCGGCCCTGCGGCTTCCCTGCCGAACGGCGCGAATGGCTCCCCGCCGTGTCAATTCAGGCCTCAGCCCCAGGCGTTCAAGCTCGCGGGAACAGTGCAGAACCACTTCATCGGTGTAGCCGGTGGGGCTGTCGATGGCGAGCAGCGCCTTCAGCTGTTCAAGCAGATAGGCTTCATCGATCGTAACATGCATGGCTCTGTCCGTCACAGCTTACCCAGTGCATTGCGCGCTGCGCGGTGGCCGGAGAGGGGAAACAGCAGGTCGAGAAACCGTTCCGCCGTTGGCTGCGGCTCGTGATTGGCAAGTCCGGGGCGCTCATTGGCTTCGATGAAGACATAGTCAGGCTCGGTCGGTGTCTTCACCATGAAGTCGATGCCGACCACCGGAATATCGATTGCACGAGCTGCCTTGATTGCCGCCTCCACCAGACGTGGATGTACGATCTCGGTCACATCATGGATAGAGCCGCCGGTATGGAGATTGGCGGCCTTGCGAACCGCGACCTCCCGGCCTTCTTCCAGAACATCGTCCAGCATAAGATCGGACATCTGCAGGCAGCGTTCCGTTTCCCCATCGATGGGAATGGTGCTTTCGCCTCCGGTTGCGGCAGCACGGCGGCGCGACAGGCGCTCGATCAGCGCGCGCACGGTCGTACGCCCATCGCCCACCACATGCGGCGGGCGGCGCACGGCCGCAGCCACCAGCTTGAAATCGATGACGACAAGACGAAGATCCTCGCCCTCGAAGCAGGCTTCGATCAAGACACGATCACACACTTCGCGTGCGGCCTGGATGGCGGTCTTGACCTCGTCTAGGCTGGAGAGGCCGACGGCTACGGCACGGCCTTGTTCACCACGCGCAGGCTTCACCACCACGCGCCCATGCTGTTCCAGAAAGGCGCAGAGCGCCTTCTCATCATCGCTGGCCGTCATCTGCTCCGGCACAATCAGCCCGGCACGTTCCACGACGCGGCGTGTGACGGCCTTGTCATCGCAAATGGACATGGCCACGCCGGAGGTCATTTCCGAAAGGCTTTCCCGGCAATGGACCGAGCGTCCGCCATGCGACAGCCGGAAGAAACCGCCTTCCGCATCGGTAATTTCCACATGCACACCGCGGCGGCGGGCCTCGTCCACGATCAGCCGCGCATAGGGGTTCAGCGCGTCATAGGCTTCCAGCGGGCTTGCATAGAGCCGCTCGTTGATCGAGTTCTTCCGTTTGACGGAAAAGGCCGGGATGCGGCGAAAGCCGAGCTTTTCATAAAGCGCGATTGCCTGTGCGTTGTCGTGCAGGACCGACAGATCCATGAAGGCATTGCCACGCGCCTTGAAGTGCTCTCCCAGCCGTCGCACCAGCGTTTCGCCGATGCCCGCATGGCGGGCTTGCGGATCGACGGCGAGGCACCAGAGCGAGGAACCCTGTTCAGGATCGGAAAAGGCGCGCATGTGATCGATGCCGGTGACGGTGCCGATCACTTCGCCGGATTGCTCATCCTCTGCCACCAGATAGGTGATGGCCCGGTTGTCGCGATTGGTCCAGAAGAAATCCGGGCGAACCGGCACCATACCGCGGGAAGAATAGATGCGATTGACAGCGCGGGCATCGGCCTCCGAGGTGAGGCGGCGCACGAAGAACCCCTTGGGCTGGCGACGGCCCGACCGATAGGTGGAAAGCTCCAGCCGGAACGTGTGCGAGGGGTCGAGGAAGATTTCCTGCGGCGCTTCGGCCAGCAGAACATGCGGATCGCCGACATAGACGGCGATATCGCGGTGCTCCGGGGCTTCTTCACGAAGGGCTGCGACCAGTTCTGCGCTATCGTCGAAGGTCTGCGCGAAGATCAGACGCCCCCAGCCGCAATCGATGCAGGCGGAATTTTCCGGCCCTTCCTCGTGGGTAATGCCGCTGCGAAGAGATTCGAAACGCTTGCGCTTCAGACGGTGGGCTACGGCCTTTTCGCTGCGAAAACGCTGGGCGCGTTCTGTCGCCTTGGTGCTCATGTTCATTGCCTCTTCAAACGTCTTGGGCTTCTTCAAACGCCTTGCGCCTGCAACCACATTTCCAGCAGGCCAACCTGCCAGAGTTCAGAACCCTGCAAGGGGGTGATGTGATCCGAAGGATGCGCAAAAAGCTCATCCAGATAGCTCTGGCGGAAGATGCCGCGTTCCTTGGCCGCCTGAGAGGACAGCGCATCGCGAACCATCTCAAGGTAAGGACCGTCGACATATTTCAGCTGCGGGACGGGGAAATAGCCCTTCTTGCGGTCGATCACCTCATGCGGCACCACCAGACGCGCGGCATCCTTCAGCACGCCCTTGCCGCCATCATGCAGCTTGAATTCCGGCGGCACCTTGGCGGCCAGTTCAACCAGTTCATGATCGAGGAAAGGCACACGGGCTTCCAGACCCCAAGCCATGGTCATGTTATCGACGCGCTTGACCGGATCATCCACCAGCATGACCTGACTGTCGAGCCGAAGGGCAGCATCGATCGGCGTATCGGCTCCGCTCTGCATCAGGTGGCGGCGCACAAGGTCGAGGCTCGCATCGTGATCGGCAATCCAGTCCTCGCCCAGCTGAGACTTGAGGGTTTCGTGGTTGCGGTCGAAGAAGACGCGGGCATAATCGCCCACCACATCCGTGGAGTTGCCAAGGGGCGGATACCAGTGATAACCGCCGAACACTTCATCGGCACCCTGGCCGGATTGCACGACGCGGATGTGCTTCGAGACTTCCTTGGCCAGCAGATAGAAGCCCACATTGTCATAGGAGACCATGGGTTCCGACATGGCGGAAATGACGCCGGGCAGCGCCTGCATCAACTGATCGGACGGCACGAAGATCTTGTGGTGATCGGTGCCGAAATGCTTGGCGATCAGATCCGAATAGACGAACTCATCGCCCTTTTCGCCATTGGCCTCTTCAAAGCCGACGGAAAAGGTCATCAGGTCATTCTGCCCCTGTTCGGCCAGAAGCCCCGTGATGATGCTGGAATCGACGCCGCCGGACAGCAGAACACCAACCGGCACATCGGCAACGGTCCGGCGTTTCACGGCAAGGCGAAGTGCATCCAGAACCGCATCGCGCCAATCGTCGCGGCTCATCCCGGCCATGGCCGGATCGCGCTGGTAGGGCGGGTTCCAGTAGCGCTCGTCGCGCTCGGTTCCATCCGGCTCAATCACGCGAATGGTGGCGGGCGGCAGCTTCTTCACGCCATTCAAGATGGTGCGCGGCGGCGGCACCACGGCGTGGAATGTCATGTAATGGTGAAGGGCAGTGCGGTCGATGGAAGTGTCGATATCGCCACCCCGTACAAGCGCTGGAAGCGTGGATGCAAAGCGGATGGCTTTGCCTACCTTTGCGAGGTACAGCGGCTTGATGCCGAAGCGGTCTCGGGCCATCACCACCCGGTTCGTGTCCCGTTCGTGAATCACGAAGGCGAACATGCCGTGGAAGCGCTTCACGCATTCCGTTCCCCAGGCGGCCCAGGCTTTCAGGATGACTTCCGTATCCCCGTGGGAGAAGAAGCGATAGCCTTTGCCTTCCAGTTCGGCCCGCAATTCCGGGTAATTGTAGATGCAGCCGTTGAAGGCAATCGTCAGCCCCAACTCGCCATCGACCATGGGCTGGCGGGCTTTTTCGGAAAGATCAATGATTGAAAGGCGCCTGTGCGCCAATGCGGTTGAACCATGAATGACGAGACCTGAACCGTCTGGCCCGCGCGGCGCAATGGCCTCCATCATGCGAGCCTGGACCATGGGGGATGGCTGGGTGCCGTCGAACCGAATTTCTCCGCTAATGCCACACACTGTTCTGCTTCTACCTCGCTGTCTTCATTCATTTTGGCCCGGAAACACCGGACAAAGGAAAGGCAGGCCCGCGATCAAGCGAACCTGCACAGAGAACGAAACGAGAGAGTTGCTGAATGGTTGCGATTTTTCTGGAACAAAATCGGTATTGGAAAATGTGCTATTCCTAATCCACGACCTGTGTCAGCCAGTCCGGCTCAGTCCCGGCCGTGCCTCGCCTGTACTTCCCTTGACAGGCGCAAAGGCAAAGCGCTCCAGCGTTTCCGGCTTCATCTCAATGGAGAAGCCGGGCTGCTTCGGCGGCATGTAGGCGGCGTTTTCAATGCGGCAGGGTTCCAGGAAGTGCTCATGCAGATGATCGACATATTCGATCACGCGACCATCCTTCGTGCCGGACACCGCCACATAATCGATCATGGAAAGATGCTGCACATATTCGCAAAGTCCAACGCCACCGGCATGGGGCCAGACGGGTAGCTTGTATTTGGCAGCAATCAGCAGAACGGCGAGAACTTCATTCAATCCGCCCATGCGGCAACTGTCGATCTGCACCACATCGATGGCACCTTCGGCGATGAACTGCTTGAACATGATGCGGTTCTGGCACATTTCGCCAGTGGCCACCTTCACGGGTGCAATGGCCTGACGGATCTTGCGGTGGCCAGCCACATCGTCCGGGCTTGTCGGCTCTTCAATGAAGAAGGGCTTGCAGAAGGAAAGCTGCTTGACCCAATCAATGGCCTGATCCACTTCCCAGACCTGATTGGCATCGATCATCAGGTAACGATCAGGGCCGATGACTTCGCGGGCAATGGTGAGGCGGCGGATATCGTCTTCCAGATCGCGGCCAACCTTCATCTTCACATGGTTGAAGCCAGCATCGATGGCTTCCTGGCAAAGGCGGCGCAGCTTGTCGTCATCATAGCCCAGCCATCCGGCAGAGGTGGTGTAGCAGGCATAGCCTTCCGCCTCGAGTGTTGCGATACGCTCTGCTTTGCCGGTTTCTGCAGCGCGCAGAATGGCGATGGCCTCATCACGGGTGAGGGCGTCGGTGAGATAGCGATAATCGATGATGTCGGCGATTTCCTCTGGCGACATGTCGGCTACCAGCCTCCAGACCGGTTTGCCCGCCTGCTTGGCCAGAAGATCCCAGAAGGCGTTGACGACGGCACCGGTTGCCAAATGCATGGCACCTTTGTCCGGTCCAATCCAGCGCAACTGGCTGTCACCGGTCAAATGGCGCCAGAACTTGCCGGGATGTGCCTTCACCACCTCAAGATCGGTGCCGACGACCAGATGGCGCATGGCATCAATGGCCATGCAGCAAATGTCGTTCCCGCGCCCGATTGTGAAGGTGAGGCCGTGCCCGGCAAGACCGGGCACATCCGTTTCCAGAATGACATAGGCTGCCGAATAATCCGGGTCCGGGTTCATGGCATCGGAGCCATCAAGGCTTTGCGAGGTCGGAAACCGCAGATCGATGATCCGCATGTCGGTAATCTTGGCCATGCTCTTTGCTCCGGCAGTCTATGTATCTGGTTGATTTACGTATCGGCGCGGAAGGTTTGCTTCTGCGTACCAAGGCCTTCAATGCCAAGCTCAACCACGTCACCGGCTTTGAGGTAACGCGGCGGCTTCATGCCCATGCCCACACCCGGAGGGGTGCCGGTGGAGATGACATCGCCCGGATGAAGCGACATGAACTGGCTGAGGTAGGATACGAGGAAGGCAACACCGTAAACCATGGTGGCAGTGGTGCCGTTCTGCATGGTTTCGCCGTTCACCTTCAGCCACATGTTAAGGTTCTGCGGATCGGCAACTTCGTCCTTCGTCACCAGCCATGGGCCGATGGGTCCGAAGGTGTCGCAGGATTTGCCCTTGGTCCACTGGCCGGAGCGTTCTGTCTGGAAAGCGCGCTCGGAAACATCGTGGCTGACGCAATAGCCCGCCACGTAATCCATGGCGTCCGCTTCAGACACATACTTTGCCGTCTTGCCGATAACGATGCCAAGCTCGACTTCCCAGTCTGTCTTTTCCGAGCCGCGCGGGATCAGAACATCATCGTTCGGGCCGCAAATGGCGGAGCTTGCCTTCATGAAGATGACTGGCTCTGGCGGAACCGCCATGCCGGATTCGGCAGCGTGATCGGAATAGTTAAGGCCGATGCAGATGAATTTGCCGGTATTGGCAACGCAGGGGCCGAGACGCTCGCTGCTGGACACTTCCGGCAAAGAGGACAGGTCAAGCGCTGCGAATTTTGCCAGGTTCTGCGGGTCGAGCGCTGCACCGGAAAGATCGCTCACATGGGCGGAAATATCGCGGATCTTGCCATCGGCATCGAGAAGGGCAGGGCGTTCGGAACCGGGTGCGCCGTAGCGAAGCAGTTTCATGATGTTAAGTCCTTTCAGAAAATCAGATGGTCCAGCCGCCATCGATGGCGATGGCCTGGCCTGACGTATAAGTGGCGCCCGCAAGATAGACGGCGAGGTCGGCAATCTCTTCCGGTTCGCCCAATCGGCCAATCGGCTGGCGGGCAACGAAGGCGGCACGGGCCTTCTCATAATCCCCTTGCGCGCGCAAACGCTCCTGCAATGAAGGGCTATCCACCGTGCCGGGGCATATGGCATTGCAGCGAATATTGTGTGCCACATAATCGGCCGCGACTGCCTTGGTCAGACCAATGACCGCAGCCTTGCTGACGCCATAGGCGAAGCGGTTCGGCACACCTTTGATGCTGGATGCGACCGACGACATGTTGATGATGGAGCCATCCCGACGCTCGATCATGCCGGGCAATACCGCACGAATGGTGCGGATCATCGCCTTGACGTTGAGGTCCATGGCGAAATCCAGATCGCTGTCCTTCATCTCCAGAATGGAGCCGCCGTGAACGACGCCGGCGCAGTTAAACAGCACATCCACCGGTCCTATCGAGGCGACGAATGTGTTGACTGCGCTTTCGTCCAGAACGTCCAAGCGTGCAGTATGAAGCCCTTCCAGTTTTGGAAGCTCGGAAAGGGCTGTCTCGTTGATATCGGTGGCGTAAACCTTCGCGCCCGCCTTGGCAAAGGCGATGGCGCTTGCCCGGCCAATGCCCTGACCGGCGGCGGTGATCAGCACCGCTTTTCCTGTTAAATCTGCCATTTCATCCTCATTTCCCGGTGTTTACCCGGTTTTTCGGTGCCGCATTGCTGTTCAAGCGGCGGCTGAAGAATTTCGGTTTGTCTCGTCAAATACAAGGTCAGTCAGGCTTTAATCCGTCACACGCTGATCATGGCTTTCACCACGCCTGCGGCAGGGTTCGTCAGTCCGGCAAAGCGTTCCGGCACCTCCGAAAGGCTCATCCTGTGCGTGATCAACGCATCCGGCACATCTCCGGCGCGCATGGCGGCCATGACATATTCGAAATCGGAAACCGTTGCGTTGCGGCTGCCGAGAAGCGTCGTTTCGCGCTTGTGAAATTCAGGATCGTTGAAGGTGATATCGGAGGCGACGATGGAGACGAGAACATAGGTTCCCGCATGGGCGACAAAGCCGAAGCCGCGTTCGATGGCTTTCGGATTGCCTGTGGCATCAAAGACCGCGTCGAAGAAATTGCCGTCGGTAATGTCTGAAAGTTGCTCGCGATCACCGTCGCCCACAATGACGGCAGATGAAATGCCCAGATGAGTCCGCGCAAAGTCCAGACGGTCCTGCCGCCCATCGATCAGCGTTACCTCTGACCCTTCGAGCTTGGCGAAAATCGCTACCGCCAAACCAATTGGCCCCGCACCTGCGATCAGCACCTTTTCGCCACCCTTCAGGCCAGCGCGACGCACCGCATGTGCACCGATTGCCAGAAATTCCACCATGGCCGCCTGATCGAGTGAGAGGCCATCCGCCTTGATGAGGAATTGCTCCGGCAGGCAGAGATATTCGGTCATGCCGCCATCGCGGTGAACGCCCAGCACGCCGATATTGCGGCAGCAATTGGTGCGCCCCTTTCTGCAGGCATCGCAGGTTCCGCAGGAGATATAGGGGATGACAGACACATTGTCGCCCGGCTGAAAGCGGCTGTTCTGTGCCGGTTCCATCACGGTTGCAGCCAGTTCATGGCCCATGACGCGCGGATAGGAGAGGTAGGGCTGGTTGCCGGTGAATATGTGCAGATCGGTGCCGCAAACGCCAATGCGCTGGACCCGCACAAGTGCCTCGCCCGGACCCGGCACGGGCTTTTCGCGCTTCGTGGCGGTCAGCGCTCCCGGTGTATCGCATACAATCGTCAGCATGGCATTATCCGTTCAGGTGATAGAAATGGATGGCATTCTGGCCGAAGACGGCACCGTGATGCTCGCTCGGCACGATCTCGCAGCACTGGTTAAACCAGCTTTGATAATCCCCCGCGAGCCTCAGCACCGGCCAATCACTGCCCCAGAGGGTGCGGGCAGGGCCAAACAGCTCCAGAATGGTTTCCGCATAGGGGCGAACCGCCTGCGGTTTCTGCTCGCCGGCCTCCGTCAGCAGACCAGAGAGCTTGCAAAAGACGTTTGGCAGAAGGCTCAAAGCCTTCATTCCGCTACGCCACTCGCTGATCTTTCCCTCGGCTATGTAGGGCTTCGCGGCATGGTCGATGACGATGCGAAGTTGCGAATGGCGATTTGCAAACTCATGGATTTGCGCCAATTGCGGCGGCAGGATCAGCGCGTCGAAGGCAAGGTCGTGGTCAATCATGGCCGCGATGGCGGGATCGATCGCCTCATCGCATATCCAGTCAATATCGCTCATGCCCTGCAGCATGGGGCGCAAGCCCTTGAGCTTCGGATAGTGTGAAAGGGCCGCTACTTTCTGAACGGCATCCTTCGCCTTCAGGTCAGTCCAGCCGACGACGCCGTGAATGAAATCGTGCTTCCCGGCGAGCGAGAGCATGTAAACCGTGTCCGCCTCGCGCTCCATGGTCTGCACCAGAACGGTTCCATCAATGCCAGCGGCGTCAAGCAGCGGCTTCAGATCGGCGGGCTCGAAGTCACGGTGAATGGCGGCAAGCTCCGCAGGTGGCCATTCGCCAATGCGATCGGCCAGTTTCCAGAAGTGCTGATGGGCATCGATGACGGGCATGGTCAGCCACCGTGTGCCGGAAGAGGTGCGCCGTCTGCGATCAGGCCACGGGCCTGCAGCTTCTGCCAGAAGGAGGCAGGGATGTCTTCCTCGAACCAGGCGGCATTGGCGGAAAGCTGATCGGCATTGCGCGCCCCGGACACGATGGTGAGAGCTGCCGGATGCGCCAGCGGAAACTGAAGGGCTGCGGCCTGAAGCGTTACGCCCTCTTCCTCGCAGGCGGTTCGCAAGGCATCGACGCGGGCCAGAATATCGGCAGGTGCATCGGCATAGTTGAACTTCTTGTTCCCCGCCAGAATGCCGGAATTGAAGGCCCCCGCGATCACAATGCCGACGCCCTGTCTGGCGCAATCATCCATGAAGGCGAGGCTTTCTTGCTCGAGAAGCGTATAACGCCCGGCCAGCATGCAGATATCGATCTGGCAGACCTGCATTGCGTCCCGAATGATTTCCCATTCGTTCACACCAAGGCCAATGGCTTTCGTCAAACCCTGGTCCCGCAAGGCCACGAGAGCCCTGAAGCCACCCCCTTTGGTCAGTTGCGACCAGTAATGCTCATGCTTCTCGCCATGGGTGACGCGGCCAATGTCATGGATGTAGAGAATGTCGGGCTTGAGAAGACCCAGTCGCTGCTGGCTGGCCTCGAAAGACCGCATGATGCCATCATGCGTGTAATCATAGATCGGGCGGAAGGGCAGAGGCTCGACATAGCCTTCCTCTTGCGGACCAACGGTTTCATCCGGTGTCATCACCCGTCCAACCTTGGTGCTGACCACATAATCTTGGCGCGGATGATCTGTCAGCATCGTGCCGAGACGCCGCTCGGATCGGGTGAAGCCGTAATAGGGCGCTGTATCGAAGTAGCGAATGCCAGCATCCCACGAGGCGCGGAAGGCGCCGGCAGATTCCTCATAAGGCGTTACACGATAGAGATTGCCCATCTGGGCGCAGCCAAGCCCCATTCTGGTGAGGGAAACGCCGGTGCGTGCGTGGGTGCGGGTATCGGTGACCTTCATGAAAAACCTGCCTTGCCTAAGGGAAGAGATGAGGACACGCGCTGCCGCGTGTCCTTGAGCGGGAGGATCAGTAGAGAACGTTCTTGGCTTCCGGCTTGTCGATATTGTCCTTGGTGACAATGACAACGCCGGTATCGACGAACTTCTCGACCTTTTCCTTCTTCATGAGCTTGGAAACGGTCTTTACGCCCAGTTCACCCATCTGGAAGGAGCCCTGAACCGCGATGGCGGCAAGCGTTCCATCCTTCACAAAGCCCTGAAGGTCTTCGTTGCCGTCGAAGCCAACGGCAACGACCTTGCCGGACTTTCCAGCTTCCTTGATGGCGCGGCCCATGCCGATGGCGGTTGGCTCATTGGCACCGAACAGGCCCTTGAGATCGGAATTGGCGGCCAGAACGTCCGTGGTCTGGTTCAGAGCGGTTGCCATCTGGGACTGGGAGTAGAAAGGACCAACGATCTGGAGCTTGGAATTTGCCTTCACATAATCGGTGAAGCCGCCGACGCGACCGATTTCCGAACCAGCACCCGCCACATAGGACATGACGGCGATCTTGCCTTCCTTGCCAACCTTGTCGATCAGTGCCTTTGCAGCCAGTTCACCCGCCTTGCGGTTATCGGTGGCGAGGAAGGACTGGTAATATTGCTCAGCACCCTTGGACAGCATGGAATCGATGATGACGACTGGAATGCGGGCTTCCCATGCCTTCTTGACGGCAGGAATCAGCGCGTCCGGGTCAGACGGTGCGAGAACAATGCCAGCCACGCCACGGTTCACGGCGTTTTCGACCATGTTGACCTGATCGGCGATAGCCGATTCCGCTGCTGGACCCTGGAAGGTCATGGTATTGCCATCGCCGACTTCCTTCATGGCGGCATCCGCGCCCTTCTGGACGTTTTGCCAGAAGGTGGAATTGACGGTTTTGACGATGACCGCGATTTCTGCGGCCTGTGTCTGTGCCGCGCACAACACGAGTGCCGATGCCAGTAGCGCAGTTGCGAGCTTTTTCATTTCCCATCCTCCTCTGGTCGAAACCGTCCTCCATTGGCGGTTTCGAGGGAGCTCCCCGCTCCCGATTTGTTGCGGATAAAGGTCCGCACCCTTCTTCAGCGGCGGTTGCGCAACTGGTCGATCCAGACGGTGACCAGAATGACGAGGCCGATGATGATCTGCTGTGTGAAGGCGGAGACGCCGTTCATGTTGAGTCCGTTGCGCAGGATGCCGATGACGAAGGCACCGATGGCCGTGCCGGAAATCGTGCCCACGCCACCGATCAGCGAGGTGCCGCCAATAACGGCGCTGGCAATTGCATCCAGTTCGTACATCACGCCCTCGTTTGGCTGGGCGGTCACCAGGCGGGACATCAGCACGCAGCCCGTGAGGCCGGCCAGCGTTCCCGAAAGCACGTAGGTAAAGGTGGTCACGCGGGCGACATTGACGCCGGAAAGCCGGGCGGCCTCAATGTTGGAGCCAACGGAATAAATGTGACGGCCAAGCACCGAGCGGTTCAGCATGAAGGAAACCGCAATCGCGATGACGATCATCAGGATGACCGGGTAAGGGATGCCTGGAAACACGACATTCGGAAAGCCGTCATCGCCAATGGTGACCACGCGGAAAAGCGAGCCATTGCCGAGGACGCCGAAGCTTTCGCCAAGACCGGATACCGCGCGTGCCCCCGTGATCTGAAGTGCGACACCACGCGCTATCAGCATCATGCCGAGCGTTGCGATGAAAGGCGGCAGCTTCATGCGGGTTACGAGAATGCCGTTGATCAGGCCGCAGGCAGAGCCGGTGAGAATGCCAACCAGCATGGCAAGCGGCACGGGAAAGCCCAGCTCTTTCACACAAAGGGCTGCAACCACACCCGCCAGAGCGAGAACCGAACCCACGGACAGATCGATGCCGCCCGTGATGATGACGCAGGTGGCGCCAATGCCGAGCAGCGCGATCGAGGTCACCTGAAGCGCAATCGTCATGCCGTTGTTGACGGTGAAGAAGGCACTGCTGGTCAGCGAGAAGACGGCAACAAGGACAAACAGGCTGCCAAGGGCTGCAAATTTCTGGATGATATCCTTCTGCCGGTCGGTCAGGCGTCCGCTCTTGGGCTCAATGGGTGCACTCATAGTCTAACCTCAATTCGGCATTTTGTTTGTGCTGGGGTTATGTGTGGTTGGGCCATAACCCGAGGCGTAGCGCATGATTTCTTCCTGACTGGTGCGGGCCGTTTCCAGAATTCCGGTAATTCTGCCGTTGTGGAACACGGCAACGCGGTCGGTCATGCCAAGGATTTCAGGAAGTTCGGAGCTGATGAGAACGACGCCGATGCCCTCACGCGCCAGCTCGTCCATGATCTTGTAGATGGCGAATTTCGCGCCGACATCGATGCCGCGTGTCGGCTCATCGAAGAAGATAATGCGTGATTTGCGGAACAGCCACTTGCCGATAATGATCTTCTGCTGATTGCCGCCGGAGAGAAGCCGGACCGGCTGCTTGATCGAGGGCGTCTTGACGTTCAGAAGATCCACATAATCCTTGGCTGCCTGCGCATGCTTGCGGAAGTTGATAAGGCCGAAGCGATTGGACACTTCTTCCATGTTGGCAAGCGTCATATTGGCATCGACCGGCATTTTGATCGCGAGGCCCTGCGCCTTCCGGTCTTCCGAGAGGTAGGCAAGGCCAGCCGCGATGGCATCGCGCGGCGAGGAGATCGACAATTGCTTCTCGCCGAGCCAGACGGTGCCGGCATCCAGCGGGTCCGCGCCAAAAATTGCGCGCGCAACCTCGGTGCGGCCAGCGCCCATCAACCCGGCAAAGCCAAGGATTTCGCCCCGACGAAGCGTGAAGCTGATAGTGTTGAAGACACCGTGTCTTGTGAGACCTTCGGCGCGGAAAAGAACCTCCTCGCTCGGGGTCGATGTTCGCTCCGGGAACTTCTCTTCGAGCGACCTGCCAACCATTTTTGCAACGATGTCATCCACGCTGGTCGCGGCAAAATCATTGGTCGCAACATAGCGCCCGTCACGCAACACGGTTACCCGGTCAACAATTTCGGCCATCTCATCCAGACGGTGAGAGATATAGACAATGCCGACGCCGGACGCCTTCAGGTCATGGATGACCTTGAACAGCAGCCGGGTTTCCTGCTCTGTCAGCGAGGAGGTTGGCTCATCCATGATGAGCACTTCGGCATTGAGCGATAGCGCCTTGGCGATTTCGACCATCTGGCATTGGGCGACGGAAAGCTGGCGCACCAGCGTATCGGGCGAAATCTGCATGCCAAGCCGGGTAAGACAGGCCTCAGCATCCGCCTTCAGCTTCTTGCGGTCCACCAGAAAGCCCTTGCGGGGTTCGCGGGCAAGATAGATGTTTTCCGCCACCGTCAGATGCGGAACGAGATTGAGTTCCTGATGGATGATGGCAATGCCGAGCCGCTCCGCCTCAAGCGGCGTCGAGAACTGGCGCTCCTCTCCCTTATAAAGGATACGGCCCGAAGTCGGCGCGTAGACGCCGCTGATGATCTTCATCAGGGTGGATTTGCCAGCCCCGTTTTCGCCGCAGACCGCATGGACTTCGCCAGGGCGCAAATCAAAACTCACATCCGCCAGCGCCACGACGCTTGGAAATTCCTTGCGGATGTTCTCAAGAACCAGGACTGCTTGCGAAGCATGGAGTGTCTGGCCATTGCCAGCATCGGTCTGTCCAGCGTGAAGGCTGAGAGCCTCTGTCATGGATGTTCTTCCTCCTCGCGCTTACGGTCCCGCGCCCTGTCGCACAAGCTCCACCCCAGCGACGGCGATATTGGTAGGCGGCCTGACCAAAGTGGTCAAGCCAATTTATGCGTGTCCTTTCATATTACGCCATTTCTTGCCGGAAATGCCCGGAAATGCGCTGTTTTACTGGTCTTGCCAGTTTATCAGTCTGTCGTTATGGTAAGGCCAGATGGGCGAAAGGTTGCCATGAACGGGTTTAGAACGAACGAGCGGCGGCTCTATCAGCAGGTGGCAGACCAGATCCGCGCCCTGATCCAGACGGGAGATTTCCGTCTGGGGCAGAGGCTTCCGGCGGAACGGGAGCTTGCCCAGCAGCTGGGTGTCTCGCGGCCTTCCTTGCGTGAGGCGCTGATTGCGCTCGAGATCGATGGGACGGTGGAAATCCGCATGGGCTCCGGCATCTATGTGGTTGCCACGGCCGACCGCAAGAGCGGCGGTTCCGGATCGATTGGAGAGAGTCCTGTCGAGCTGATGGAAGCGCGCTCGGCGCTTGAGGGGGCCGTTGTCGTCTCTGCCTGCGCCCGCATGACGCCGGAAGGTTTAAAGGCCATCCGGCAGGTGCTGGATGCCATGCGTCAGGAGATTGCCGAGGGCAGGAAGCCGGTCGAGCAGGACAGGCAGTTTCATCTGACGATTGCCCTGCAGGCGGGAAACAGTGTTCTCACCCGTCTTGTCGGCGAACTTTTCGACGAGCGCCACAGCCCCATCTCGACCCAGTTGCGCGAGCATTTCGAGACGCCCGATACCTGGGGTCTGGCGCTTGGCGAACATGAGGCAATCTATGCCGCCCTGGAAGCGCGCGATCCGCTGCTGGCACAAGCCCGGATGCATGCGCATCTGGATGAATCTCGCCGTCGCTGGCTGGATAGCGAACCGCGCTGAACAAGACATCAAACAAAACATTCCTCCGGGGAGGAGGTACCTATGCTGGATACTGTTTCACCCGTCATTCTTCTGAATGAGATCGATGATGTTGCCGTGGCACGGCGCGCCATTCCTGCCGGTGGCGCAACGGGTTTGCCGGGACTGATTGCCTCGACGCAGATCCCGCGCGGGCACAAGGTCGCGGTGCGCCCAATCCCGCAAGGTCAAGAGGTGCGCAAATACGGCCAGATCATTGGTCTGGCCACGCAGGATATCGAGGCCGGTGCCCATGTGCATCTGCACAATCTGGCCATGCTGCCGTCCGAGCATGAGCATCAGTTCTGCGTCGATATCGAAGAGAAAGGCATGCTGCCGCCAGAGCAGCGCCGCACCTTCATGGGGTTTGATCGCGGCATCGGCGGTGCCGGTACGCGCAACTTTATCGGCATCATCTCCTCGGTCAACTGTTCCGCCACGGTGTCCCGCTACATCGCGGGTTATTTCAACCGCATGGGTGGCCTCGACGGTTTTGACAATATCGATGGCGTGGTGGCCTTGACCCATGGCGGCGGCTGCGCGCTCAACAACAAATCGGAAGGCTATCGCCTGTTGATCCGCACCATCCAGGGCTATGCGCGGCATCCGAATTTCGGCGGCATCCTGATGATCGGACTTGGCTGCGAAACAAACCAGATCGGCCCGATCCTCGAACACTACCGGATGGAGGAGGGGGAGCGCCTGCGCACCATGACCATCCAGCAATATGGCGGCACCAAGAAGACCATCGATGCGGCAATCGAGATCGTCAAGGAAATGCTGCCCACGGTGAATGCGGCACGCCGCACGCCGCAGCCTTTGTCCAAATTGAAGGTGGCGCTGGAATGCGGTGGCTCGGATGGCTATTCCGGCATTTCCGCCAATCCGGCGCTGGGCCATGCGTCGGACCTGATCGTTCGTCATGGCGGAACGACCGTGCTCTCCGAAACGCCGGAAATCTATGGGGCAGAGCATCTTTTGACGCGGCGTGCCGTCACGCCTGCCGTAGCGCAAAAGCTGCTCGACCGGATCGACTGGTGGCGAGACTATACCGCGCGCAACGGCGACGAGCTGAACAACAATCCCTCCCACGGCAACAAGCTCGGTGGCCTGACCACAATTTTGGAAAAGTCGCTGGGGGCGGTGGCCAAGGGAGGCTCTATGCCGCTGAAGGCGGTTTACGAATTCGCTGAAGCAGTAACAGAGCCGGGTTTCGTCTTCATGGACACGCCGGGTTACGATCCGGTCGCGGTGACGGGGCAGGTGGCAGGGGGCTGTAATGTCATCTGTTTCACCACCGGGCGTGGCTCCGTCTCCGGCTTCAAGCCTGCCCCCTGCATCAAGATTGCCACCAATACCGAGATGTACGAGCACATGAAGGAGGACATGGATCTCAACTGCGGTGGTATTGTCACCGGCGATGAGACCATTGAGCAATCCGGCGAGCGGATTTTTGAGCATATCCTCGCGGTGGCTTCCGGCCAGAAGACGCTGAGCGAGATCTATGATTATGGCGATAACGAATTTGTGCCGTGGCAGGTCGGTGCCGTTACCTGAAGAACGGATGCTTTCCGGCATGTTCCATTGCATCGGGCGGTGTACCTCCCCATCTCTGAATTAGCTGCATAAGGCAGCGGAAAAGGCGGAGACTGGTGATGGTTCATGCTGGTGCGCGAGATTGGAACCGGTATGCGGGTGCGGGTGGTGAGGCGCTGGATGCGGACCGATTGAGACGCATTGCGCGCCTTGTCCGGCTTGCGCGGCTGATGGACACGGCGATCCGTTTTCCCTTTCTCGGCGTGCGCTTTGGCGCGGATTCCGTGCTGGGTCTTGTGCCGGTGATTGGTGATGCCAGCGGTGCCCTGATTGGAGCCTATATCATCAACGAGGCGCGGCGCCTGGGCCTACCGCCGCAAAAGCTGGCGCAGATGGCCGGGAATGTTGGAATGGATGCGGTTCTCGGCAGCGTTCCGCTGCTGGGCGATGTGTTCGACCTCTATTTCAAGTCCCATCGTCGCAATGTGCAGATGATCCTCGACCATTTCGGCCTGGACGGTGAGGAGCTGAAAGCTGCGCGCACTTTCTGACCTATCGTCGAAGATCACGCCAGCCGCACGCGATGTGCCTGGATGTCGCGCATGGCAATCGGGTTGAGCGGGATCGACCGCCTTCTGAGGCTGATCTGCCCGGCGGCGAAGAACATCAGAAACGAGCCGACCTGATAGGGGAATATCACGTCGATCTCCACGAATGAGCGCACGAGCAGCAGCGCCGAAATGGCGAACATCACCTTGGCTTCCGGGTTTCTCGCATCATGCAGAATTCGCTTCAGGTTGACGAAAAGCGGCGTGAGAAGTGTCACGATCAGAATGAGCAGGCCCACGAACCCGGTTTCCACCGTGGTTTCGATATAGGTGTTGTGGAAATGGAAGCCGCTGCGGGATGTGATGTAGAAAGCCTCCCACAGCCGCTCTGCATCCGCAAAGCCCTTTACCCAATAGGCCTGATAACCGATGCCGAAGGCCGGATGCATGCGCGCAGCCTCCATGCCCTGCGCCCATAGATAGGTGCGCCCTGTCAGGGTGGAATCCTTGCCGAAGAGGCCAAGGATTGCATCCGCAGCGCCGCCCGCAAGGGCTGCATTGATTCCGAGAACAGCGATGATGAGCCCGCCGAAAAAGATCAGCTTGCGGATATTGGGCGTGAGGCGGCACAGAACCTGCAAGCCTAGAACGGCGGCAAGAATTGCAAATGTGGTCAAAACCGAGGTGGCAGACTGCGAGGCAAAGATCGAATAGCCCGAAAGCGCACCTGTTACGCCGGCAATGCCGAGCCACAGGAGGGGCAGTTTCAGCACCATCACCGCGCAATAGGTAAACAGCAGCCCGAGCGAGGCATAAAAGCCAAGCTGGTTCTTTGAGGAGAAGGCGCCCACGAAGCTGTAGGTACCGTCCATCGGATCATAGGCGTAATAGCCAAAGAGCTTGGAATAGACGAGCACGATGAGGCAGCCGATCAAGGCGCCCTTGACCAGTGTCGGAACGCTGACCGTGCGCAAGATAATCAAGGCGCATAACACATGCGTCAGATACTGGATCGATGCGCGAAACGAGACACCGGGCGCTGCTGACCAGAAGCTCGACAGGAAGCAGAGCATGGCAAAGGCAAAGATCCAGAGACTGCGGCCGGGATGTCCGAGCACACGCCTGTAATCCACCAGCACCAGAGGCAGCCAGAGGCCGTAATAGGCAAGGATGGAGATTTGCCCGAAACGGCTGGAATAGGCGAAGACAAAAAAGGAGAGCGCCACGGCTGCCGTCGCGTAGACGGCATTCCGATCCGGATCGATCAGGCTGGCCTTGGCAATCTTCATAATGGATCACTGCATCAGAAGTTCGGATGTTACCTTGATGACATCGCCAGGCTGCACCGGTGTCGTTTCATCCGCCGCAATTTCCTTCGGACCGTCTCCCTCATCCCGAACGATTGCGTATTTGATATTGGTCGCGCGGCCGCTGGGGTCGAATTTCAGGGCTTCTGCAGATTGTGACATGGCTTCCCCCATCAGTTGCCTGCTGGTGGTGATCTGCAGATTGAGCTTTTCAAGCTCGGCTTCCGTGTCCTGCATTTCCTTTGCCCGCCGGGCTTCCCAATCGTTGCGGAGATTGATCTCGTCCTGGTTTGCCTGGGAGATCTGTTGCTTTGCACGCAGGATGTTGGTGTCGATATCGAGAAGCTGCGTCTGGATATCGGCAGTGCGCTCTTCGGCGGAAATCATTCGGGAGCTGAGCGCCAGACCCTGTTCACTCAGGCCGCGCACCTTATCGCGGTCCTTCTGGACGATTTCCAGCTGGCGATTTTGGGTTTCGCTCTTCTTCTGAAGCGATTCCACTTCCGTTTGCAGCAGCGATTTCAGATCGGCCAAGGTCTTCAATTGAAGATCGTAGCGGTCGCGTCGCTGCTTCATCAAGGCCGCTTCGCTGCGGATGAGTTCCGCAGCGTTCGGTACCTTTTCCAGCTCTTTCGGCATCTTGATCTCGGCGCTTCCCTCCATCTCCGTCTGCAGGCGGGCATGGCGGGCAATCAGGCGGGCGCGTTCGGAGTCGTAAACAACCATGTCGCCTTGCGCGTTGATGAAGTCACGCGCGAAACGCTGGCCGGATTCCGAGCGGCGAAGGCCGCCCCCCAGGCTGACAGCCTTCAAAACCGTCAGATTGGGTGCGAAGGGATAGGATCCGGGGGTGTTAACATCGCCCGCGAGAAAGATCGGGCGATATTGCGCAATTTCGACAGAGGCGGAGGGTTGAGAGCGCAGAGCCAGCTGCTGCTGCAGCTTCCCGGCGATTTCCTTTGCCATCTCCTCCGGCGTTTTGCCGCTGGCCTCGATGCTGCCAATGAAGGGCAGGGAGACGGCGCCCGATGGTCCGACCGTATAGTCACCACTGAGAGCTTCCCAGTTCTGCATTGTGCCTTCGGTCGGTTCCCAGCCCGCAACGCGAACATGGATCTTGTCCATCACGCCCAGCCGGTAGTCTTCTGCTGCAAGAAGCGGAGTTGCGAGCAGCGAAATTCCAAGCGCGAAGGCGACGGATGCCCGCTGCGTGATACGCAAAGTGGACGTTTTGACTCGTGCCGGCATGGACGCTCCTCAAAAGACAGACTGAAGCCGGTTGAAAATGCTCAACTGGCGTTTGGTTCACTGATTCACTGAATGGATAACTGCACTTGTCAGGCAGCCAAGATATTTTGCGAGGGGAAGACGGGGCGCTTAGTAGCTGCCCCGTGACAGGCAAACGGCGGGAATGGTCTTGACGATGATGGCAAAGTCGGTGCGGAGCGACCAGTTCTGCACATATTGGGTATCGAAGGCGATGCGGGTTTCGTAGGACACGTCGTTGCGTCCGCTGATCTGCCACAGGCCGGTGAGGCCGGGTCGCGTTCTCAGGTAATAGACGGCGAAATTGTCGTAGAGCGTCAGCTCCTCGTCCACCACAGGGCGTGGGCCGACAACGCTCATGTCGCCGCGGATGATGTTGATGAGCTGCGGCAGTTCATCCAGGCTCAGCTTGCGCAGCACCGTGCCGACGGCGGTGACACGCGGATCGTTCTTCAGCTTGCGGGTCGCTCGCCATTCTTCTGCGGCTTCCGGATTGCTGGCCAGATGCCGGCGCAGCACCTCATCGCCGTTGGGCACCATGGTGCGGAATTTGAGGCACTTGAAATAGCGCCCGTTGTGGCCGACGCGTTTGTGGCCGTAGAAAACGCTGCCTCCATCGGTGAACTTCACCAAGGCCATGATCATGAGAAAGAGGGGGCTGAAGACGATCAGGGCAAGCACCGCTGCCGTGACGTCAAAACTCCTCTTCGCAAGACCGCCTGTTGGAAATGCGAGCTGCATTTCATCGGTCGAGTTGAGCGGCGAACCTGCCGATCGTGTCGCGGACTTCATAGAGAGAACTCCATTGCTGTTGCGAGTGGTCGGTGCCTTTCGGCGTCTTTCATGGGATAATAATTGTGTGTTCGGAATTTGTTGCCAGTCATTTTTTCCGCCAGGATCGTTACAAGCGGCATAAGTGGCCGGTTTCCCGAATGTGGTGCGCGCGGATACTACTCGGTCTCCATGTAAAGTATGACCGCAACCTAACATTATATTATGTATTCGTGCTGGTGAACTTAAGATGTTTTAGAGATATCACCTTTTATAAATCAGTGAACGTGCAAAAATCCATCGGATTTCTCCGGTAACATTTCTGTCAACCACTCATGTTTTGCATGACAAGCCCATGCCGGTGGTTCAAACTTGTGCGCTGCGATGCTTATGCTGCATCGCAAACAAGCAGGCATTTCAATCGATTTCTATGTAACAAATTTTGATCGCGTTAATGGCAATGACGAGACGGCGGATACCCGTCCTGGCGGCATCCTCTCCTGAATGCGGCGGAAGCTGGGCAGGGCGCGGCCAGCCCCCCGGTTGCCGGATTACCAATTATTCATGGTCATACAGGCTATAAATATGTTAGTGGATATACAGGCGTTACGGTATGCGATGTTGTGCCGGAGCGAGCAACAAGAACGCGTCGGGTGAATACTTCTGCATCGGGCGCTTTCTGGAGGATCATGATGTACGGACCCCGCGCCTTGGTCAGCATGGCCGCCGTATTGGTCGTTTTTGCTGGGGCCACTTACTTTCGAACTGCTTCGTCGTTCACGACACTCTGGCAAACTGCGCTTTGTGCGGTGATTCTCCAGCTCGGTTATTTTGCCTGCGTGGTCTTTCTTGTTCGGCGCGAGCAGGTTGATCGGCAGAAGAACTTGGGCGATGCAGCGTCCCAGCCGCGTGGGCCTGAGGCCGTTCGGGGCGACGACCTTCATGCAAACCCTGCTTCGAAGCTGCATATCGGCGACCGTTCCTGATAAAGATTCAGACTTCCATATCCTGGCCAATATCCTAGGTTTCATGGGGCGTTCTTGAACGACCCACGGAGGCTCGAATGACAGGTTCGGCAGAGGCGGATGTTTGCATCATCATCGCCGCAAAGGATTCCGGCGATACCATTGCCAAGGCCATTGCATCGGCGCTGCAGGAAAAGGCGGTGGCCGAAGTCGTCGTGGTTGACGATGGATCTTCCGACGACACCAGCGGTGTTGCCCGTGCTGCCGATGATGGCAGCGGTCGGCTGAAGGTCATTCGTTTTGACCAGAACCGCGGCCCCTCTGCCGCACGCAATGCAGCGATCGAAGCATCGACCTCCCCATTCATCGGTATTCTGGATGCGGATGATTTCTTCTTTCCCGGTCGCTTTGCGCCCATGCTTGCGCAGGTGAACTGGGATCTGATCGCGGACAATATCGGCTTCATCCATCACGATCCCTCCGAGCCGGTGCAGCCGGAACGCTTCCATGCGCGCAGTCGACGCCTGACGCTTGTGGAGTTCGTGGAGGGCAATATCTCTCGCCGGGGTATGCGCCGCGGAGAGATCGGTTTCTTGAAGCCGGTCATGCGCCGTGAATTCCTCGACCGCCATGGCCTTCGCTACAATGAGGGTTTAAGGCTTGGCGAGGATTACGATCTCTATCTGCGGGCGCTGGCGCATGGTGCGCGCTACAAGGTGATCGATCACTGCGGTTATGCGGCTGTGGTGCGTGCCGATTCGCTCAGCGGTCGCCATCGCACCGAAGATCTTCGCAGGCTTTACGAGGCCGAACGCGCAGTGCGGCTTGCCCCGCGCCTGTTGACGCCGGAGCAGAAGGCGGTGGTGCTGAAGCATGAACGGCACATCAAGGGGAAGTATGAGCTGCGGGCGGCGCTGGATGCGAAGGCCAGCGGCGGCATGAAGGCGGTGTTTCAGCACCTAAGCGCCCGTCCGGCGGCCATTCCGGCGGTTGCCACCGGTGTTCTGGGCGACAAGCTGGAAGCACGGATGAAGAAGCCGGAAACGGAAAGCCCGGTTCCGGCTGGCCAATTGCGCTATCTTCTGCCCGGTGTTCCGGTGGCTCAGAAATAGTCGCGACGTATGCCTTCAATCACGCTGGTGAAGCGCTCCTTGCGCTCCTCCAGACGCCCGTCGGGCGAAAGTTGGGGCTCGGCACGGCTTGCTTGCCACAGCGCCAGGGTGGAGGGCGCAGCCAGAACCTGTTTGGCCATGCCCTTCAAACCGCCCAGCTTGACGGGTGGGGCAGGGGGCTCGGCCAAGGCTGTTGCAGCGGTTCCCGATGAGCCTTGCACATGCGCACCGGCTGCTGTGCCTGCCGTTGCCTGGCTGAAATCAATTCCCCAGAAGCGCGATTTCTTGCGCACAGCCTCTGCCCGGGTGGTGACTGGCACGAAGCGGGGGGCGTAGGTTGCGCCAACGGTGCTGGCCCAATCGGACCATTTGAAGCTGTTGATCTGGCGCGAGGTGGAAATCGCAATCCACGGCACACGGAATGCATCTGCCAGAATGGCCCCGTGCATGGATTCGGCCACGATCAGTTCCGATTGGGCAATGGCCTTGATCACCGACTTCGCCTCGCCGCGCGGATCGAGGTAGGTCAGGCCCGCCAGCTCGCAGGCTTCTTTCCAGATACCGAACTCAGCGGATTCCCAGTGCGGCACAAATGTGCGGGCATACCGCTTGGGCAGGTTGCGGAACTCATCCATGTCCGTAACCATGACCGCCGGATCGATAATGCCCATCTCTTCCGGCAGTCCCAGTTTGGCGGCCGTGAGCGGCCCGCGTACGGCGCGGACATCCCATTCGCTCCGATCCGAAATGTCGGGAGGCGTGCCGTAGCCATAACCGCTGCCCACGACCAGCTTGCGCGTGCCGGAGGGAAGCAGTGCCGGGTTCAAAACCGTGCCGACGCCGACAAGCAGAACATCGTCGTGGCTGTCCCGCAGACCTGGCAGCAAGGCATCCCACAGCCAAAGGTTCAGGTCGTCACCGAAATTGCCGTGATGGGATTCCCAGTAATAGGGCTTCATATCCTGTCCTTAAGCTTGTTGTTTGAAGGGTGTCCGGTCATCGGCATTTTCATGAGGCAGGCTTCAGCTTGCCCGCGCCCAATTGGAAGGCAGCCTTGATCAGCCCCGGATCCCGTAGGACCCATTTGGCCAGCATGGAAAGGTCTGGTACTTTTCGCCTGCGTACCAGCCCCGCCTGGCTCCAGAGCGCCTGCCGCCGGGCGGTATCCTTGTAGGAGGTGATGGAGGCAATATCGTCCGGCCTTGCGGCGAACCGCTTTTCCAATCGATCGAGCGCGACCCAGGTGTTGAACTGCTGCTTGAGAAATTGCGGCGACTGATTGTCGATGCCGTGGAAGATGTTGATGCCGCGCCCGCGGCCCGCACCCGCATCGTCGCAGAGGATCGGTCGTCTGGCGGCCAGAATGCTGTCGCAGAAGAAGAGCACATCTTCCGCCGCAAGCCTGAGTGTCGGCTCAAACCGCACCCTCTCGAAGACCGGGCGTCCGAGCAACATGCAGGAGAGATGCAGGAAGCTCCAGTTCTTCAGCATCACGCTGGCCAGATCCGGCACCTCCAGAACAAGAGGCGTCTCCATTAGGCGTGTCGCGCCCGGTTCCTTCTCCAGTTCCCGCATGCCGAAATGATAATAGAAATCCTCATCCGCCTGCATGGAGGCCCAGTAGCAATCGGCGTTCAGCGTTGTCATGGCGTGAACGGCGTTTTCCAGATGGCTCGGAAGCCAGATGTCATCGGAATCGAGGAAGGCGATGTAGCGTGTATCGGCCTCGATATTGTCCAGGCCGGTGTTACGGGCACCGCCCGGCCCTGCGTTTTCCTGCGTGATGAGGCGGATCTTGCTGCGCTCATCGGCCTGCAGCGTTGCAAGCTCCTGCTTACCCGGCAGCGGGGAGGCATCGTCCACCACGATCACATTCCAATCGGTATAGGTCTGCGCGAAGATGGAGCGGAGAGCGCGGGTGAGCACCCCGGCCTCGCGCTGGTAGAACGGTATGATAACAGTGACTGTCGCCATGCGGATCCCCTAAGATCAGCGCCCGCGGGCGCATGGTGGCGGCAAAACGTGCCGTGTCATTCAACAGGATGGCAGCCGGGCCAGATGGCTTGCAGCTGCAAATTCGGATTCATCATCACATTATCGGATGCAAATTGGGCCGGATTTTGCACTGCGGCAAGACCCTGTTCGAAATGGACAGGCTCCGGTGCAAGTCCTGCGCAGGGCAGCACTTTCCCCATTTGATACCGAAATTGAAGTTTTCCCGGCCTTCCGGTGAGGCGGCCGGTTTGCCCCATTTCAGCCCCAATCACGGTTTCGCGATCAGGAAAATCAGTGGGATGGCCTCATGCGGGGAAGGTTGGCGCGGCATTTTTCTCCCTTGCCCACATCTTTTGATGCGCCTTTTGCGATGAGGGCGGCTTTCGTCTCTTGGGCTGAAAAGGCTTGATGAAAGCCGATTCTTAAACAGATTTTGCTGGAACAAATCCGATAATGTGACATGTTTGTGCCGATGCGAACTTGAGTTTTTGCTGCACCGCCACATTTTGTTCGAATGGAAAAGCCATGCTTTTGCTCTTCGCGAGTGGCCATGCCGCTCTGTCAGGTGTGGGCTGCAAGGGAGGCGCAGCCCGAAAAACAGGGATTATGGTATGACTGTCGACCAGAACATATCCTCCCGTATCAACTTGATGCGCCTATTGCTGATCTGTGGGATTGTGTTCGTGCACGTGCCCTATGATGCCGACGCCAGCCCTTTTGTCGGGCCGGACGGGCCGTTCGACTGGCTGAGAGTGTATCTGGGGGAGAGCCTGTTTCGCATTGGCGTCCCCTGCCTCAGCGCGATCTCCGGCTATCTTCTGTTCCAGAAGGGATATGAGAGCTTCGATTACGGACGTGTTCTGAGTTCCAAGAGCCGCACTGTCCTGTTGCCCTTCATGCTGTGGAATTTCCTGTTGATCCTGTTCGTTCTGGCGGTTCAACGCCTTGGAATGGGCATCGGTTATTTTCCCGATCTCTGGCACGCCGGGGCCTGGGATTGGCTGAACTATGCCTTCGCCTTTTCCGATTATCCGGTGAATCTGCCGCTTTATTTCCTGCGGGATCTCATTCTCTGCATCCTCTTGTCGCCCGTCCTCGTCTTTCTGGTGCGCAAGGCACCCGCCATGACCCTTGGCGTCTTCTTCGCCTTCGCGGTCTTTCCCTCGCTCGATACGATGATTTTCCTGAAGAACTCCATTCTCTTCAGCTTCACGCTTGGCATCGCGGTCGCGATCCACAAGGTCGATGTGAAGATGCTGGATCGCTATGCGCCCATTGCGCTTGCCGTGCTTCTGGCCACTTCCTTTGCGCTGTCGCTCGGTCTTCTGAAGCAGGGGCCGGATTATCCCACGGGCCTGCATGTTTCGCGCAATCTGCTGGCCGTCGCAGGCGCACTTCTGGTCTGGATATTGTCTGCGCCTCTCGTCAGAACCCGGCCCGGACAAGCACTTGCCAGAACCGGAACGCTGAGTTTCTGGACCTTCTGCGCCCATTACCCGCTGCTCGTGGTGTTGTGGATGTTCTGGAACCGCTATGCGGATGCCTCGCTCTATCCGCTTTTTTATGTCGGTGCCGTTCTCATCACGTTCGGCGTCATTTTTGCCAGCCATCAGATGGTGAAGCAGCGCATACCCGCTCTTTACGATGTCCTGACCGGCAGCCGGGGCAAGCGCGTGAAACAGCCCATCCGCTCGCATGAAACAACGGCAAGCCGTCCGGCTTCCGCAAGCCAGGAAACGAGGTGAAACACCATGAACTGCAATTTGAAGGCCCTCGCGCTCCGCACTGCCACACTGCTCATCGCATCCTGCGCATCTGTGCAGGCGCAGGAAACCGGCGCCTCTTTCGTTGAGAACTTCGATAGCCTCGATATGAAGCAATGGTTTGTGTCCGATGGCTGGAACAATGGCGGCCACCAGAACTGCACCTGGTCGAAGGATCTGGTGCGGGTGGAAGGCGGCAGGCTCATTCTCGGCTTCGAAGAGCGGCAGATGAAGGACCGCGCCTATGCCTGCGGCGAGATCCAGACCCGCAAGCGCTACGGTTACGGCACCTATGAGGCGCGCATGAAGGCGGCGTCCGGCTCCGGCTTCAATTCGGCCTTCTTCAGCTATATCGGCGAAACAGACAAGCAGCCGCATGACGAGATCGACTTCGAGGTTCTCGGCAAGAATGAGGGGCAGGTCCAGGTCAACCAGTATATCGGCGGCAAGGGCGGCAATGAAAAGCTCGTGCCGGTGGAGGGCGGTGCCGACCGGAAGTTCAACGACTATGCCTTCGTCTGGCAAAAGGACCGGCTCCGCTATTACCTGAATGGCCGGCTGGTTCATGAAGTCACTGATCCTGCCAAGATCCCACAACATCCGCAGAAGATTTTCGCCAGCCTCTGGGGCAGCGATACCCTGAAGGACTGGATGGGTGCCTTTGCCTACAAGGGGCCGAACCGGATGGAAGTGGACCGCATCGCCTACACCGCCCCCGGTGAGAAATGCCTGTTTCCAGAGTCTGTCACCTGCGCCACGAACTGAAGACGCAGATCGCCCGATCATCAATGGCTGACAAGGCCGGTACCAAGGAGTTGGATGACGTGACGTTAAACGTTTTATACCTCGCCCACGATCTTTCCGATCCGGCAATCCGGCGACGGGTGATGATGCTTCTGGCGGGCGGTGCCGAGGTGTGCGTGGCTGGATTCCAGCGCGAGCGCAACGGACTGTCCGATCTTGAAGGGGTAAAGACCATCGTGCTTGGGCATACGGCCGATGGCAGGCTGGCCCAGCGTGTCTCTGCCGTGATCAAGGCGCGACTTGCTCTTTCCCGATTGCTGGCCGGATTGAAGCGGCCAGATGTCGTGATCGCACGAAATCTGGAAATGCTGGCCCTGAGCGGCGCAGCATCAGGGCATTTCGGCGGTCGCCTGCCGGTGGTCTATGAATGCCTCGACATTCACAGATTGCTTCTGGATCAAGGCATGAAGGGGAGGGTGCTGCGCGCCGCTGAAGCGCGGTTTGCTCGTCATGCCTCCTTGCTGGCAACCAGTTCTCCGGCCTTTGTCGAGAACTATTTCAAGCCGCTGTCCGGGCTCGATTTGCCGGTTCTGCTGTTGGAAAACAAGGTTCTGGCGCTGGAGGGGGCAGGTGCTTCCTGGCCTCCGCAACCACGTATGCCCATGCAGGGCGAGCCGTGGCGGATCGGCTGGTTCGGTGCCATTCGGTGCCGCAAATCCTTCGAGATTCTGTCCCGCTTTGCCGAGGAGATGGAGGGCCGTGTCGAAGTTGTCATTCGCGGGCGCGTCTCACCGCATGAGTTTTCCGATTTTGAAGGCATGGTTGCCCGCAGTCCCCATGTCAGCTTCCACGGTGCCTACAAAAACCCGGAGGATCTGGCCGATATCTATCGCGAGGTTCAGTTTGTCTGGGCCATCGATTTCTTTGAGGAAGGGCTGAATTCGGAATGGCTCTTGCCCAACCGCCTGTATGAAGGCTCGCTTCATGGGGCCATCCCCATTGCGCTCTCATCCACGGAAACAGGGCGCTTCCTGAAGCGCCGTGGCATGGGGCTTCTACTGGATCACGCGGATCCCGACAGCCTCACGACGCGCTTCTTCAATCTGACGCCACAATATTATCTCACCTTGATGGATCAGCTTCGGCAGAGCGAGGCCTCGCAATGGATGGTGGCAGGCAATGAATGCCAGGCGCTGACGCGCCAATTGTCAGCACTTACGCCCAATGTTGGAAACACTCCGGGTCTGGCTGTTTCGTCGCAACTGCAATCGGAAGGATAAATGATGTCGTCGCCTATCCTGCCTGAGATGCCGATCCTGCCTGAGATGAAAGTGCTGGTGATCATTCCATGCCTGAACGAGGCACGCCATATCGAACCGCTTCTGATGAAGCTGGCGGCCAGCCGTGGCAATCACGACATGCTGATCGTTGTGGCGGACGGAGGCAGCACCGATGGCACGCAAGCCATCGTTTCCCGCGTGGCTGAACAGGTTGCAGGTGTCATATTGTTGCATAATCCCGACCGCATCCAGAGTGCTGCGGTCAATCTTGCTGTGAAGCAATTCGGGCATGGACGGGACTACCTCATCCGCATCGACGCGCATGGCGATTACCCGGAGGATTATTGCCAGACGCTTCTGCAGGAGGCCGTGGATACCGGCGCGGATTCCGTTGTTGTCGGCATGAAGACGGTTGGCTTCGGTCTTTTCCAGAAGGCCACCGCCGTGGCGCAGAATTCCAAGCTCGGCAATGGCGGATCAAAGCATCGTGACGGTGCGTCCGGGCACTGGATTGACCACGGACACCACGCCTTGATGCGGATTGCCGCCTTCCGCGCTGTTGGTGGCTATGATCCGGCTTTCACCCATAATGAGGACGCGGAGCTTGATTTCCGTCTCGGCAAGGCGGGCTTCAGGATCTGGATGACCGCGAAAACCTTCATGATTTACTATCCGAGGTCGGCGCCATACCCGCTGTTTCGCCAGTATCTGGGCTACGGGCGTGGACGTGCGCGCAATCTTTTGAAGCACAAGGCACGGCCAAAGCTTCGTCAGGCACTGCCCCTGGTCGTTGCGCCCATGATCCTGTTCGCCCTTCTGAGTGTCTTTCACTGGATTGCGCTTTTGCCGCTGGCGCTATGGGCCTTTGCATGCCTTGCCTATGGTCTCTGGATTGCGATCTCGCAGAAGAATGCGCTGGGGCCAGTTGCTGCCATATCCGCCATGATCATGCATGCCGCCTGGTCGGCAGGCTTCTGGCTCGAACTTGTTTCGGGCCGCCAGAGGAGGGTTTCTGCATGACCTGGGATCAATCGGTTTTGCATGTGGATGTGGGCATCTGCACGTTTCGTCGGCCAGAACTGGAGGCAACTCTGCTTTCACTGTTCCGGCAGGTCGTTCCGGCAGGTGTTCGCGTGACCCTGATCGTCGCAGACAATGATGCCGAGCCGACAGCGCAGGCTCTGGTGGAGAGCTTGCGCCCGCGCTCGCCGTTTCCCATACTTTACGTGCATTGCCCGAAGTCGAACATTTCAATCGCGCGCAATGCCTGCCTTTCAGCCAGCAAGGGCGATTTTCTGGCCTTTATCGATGACGATGAGATTGCACCTGCGCAGTGGCTGGATGAACTTCTGGCCACCGCGTTGGCGACCCGTGCCGATGCGGTTCTAGGGCCGGTCAAGGCCATTTACGGCGAGGGCGCTCCGGGCTGGATGAGGGAAGGCGATTTCCATTCCACCCGCCCCGTCTGGGTGGGGGCAAAAATTCGAACCGGCTATACCTGCAATGTTCTGCTGGACATGCGGTCGCCGCATGTGCGCGGTCGCCGTTTCGAACTGTCGCTTGGCCAGAGCGGTGGCGAGGATACCCATTTCTTTACGCAGGTGACCGATTGCGGGGGGCACATCGCCTTTGCCAAGAAAGCGGAATTGACGGAGCCGGTATCACGCAAGCGCGAAAGCTTCACCTGGCTGTTGAAGCGCCGTTTCCGTTCTGGCCAGACGCATGGCCGTATTCTTGGCGAGCGGCATTCCGGCCTTGCCCGCATTCCGCAACTGGGGCTGGCAACCATGAAGGCAGGTTTCTGCGCCGTGGCGGCGGTGCTGCTGGTCTTGTCGCCCATCAAACGCCGTAGCTACCAGCTGCGGGCCGCGCTTCACATGGGTGTGCTGAGCGGTCTTTTGGGGCAGCGTGAAATTCGCCAATACGGTTCCATGGAGGCCGCATGAGGGATACCGCCGCACCCGATGTCAGCTTTGTCATCGCTGCCTATAATGCGCGTGAAACCATTGGGCGTGCCATCGACAGCGCGCTTGCGCAGACCGGCCTTGCGGTTGAGGTCGTTGTCGTGGACGACAAATCCACCGATGGCACGGCGGAGCTGGTGCGCTATTTCGGCGATCCGCGCGTTCGCCTGATCGAACGGCAGGTCAATGGTGGCCCGGCAGCAGCAAGAAATCTCGGCATCGAGGCGGCACTTGGCCGCTGGATTGCCGTTCTCGATTCCGACGATGAGATATTGCCAGAGCGTTCGACCGCGATGATTGCGGCGGCCGGGCGCATGGATGCGCAGATTGTTGTCGATAATTTGCGGGTGCTGAAGCCGGGAGAGCCTGCCGTCACCATGTTTGCAGAGCGTAATCTGCAGCAGATGCCGGCGATGAGCCTGGCAGATTTCATCGATTCCAATGTGATTTTCAAATCGACCTATAATTTCGGCTACATGAAGCCGATGTTCGAGCGGGAATTTCTGAACCGCCATGCGCTGCGCTTCGATGAAGGGTTGCGGATCGGGGAGGATTATCTGCTGCTGGCTTGTGCACTGGCTTCGGGTGGCCGCTGCGCCATCGAGCCGAAGCCGGGCTATGTCTACCACATTCGCGAGGGTTCGATTTCCCGTGTGCTGGAGCCGAAGCATGTGGAGGCGATGATCGAGGGGGATCGACGTTTCGTGACCCGTTACGATCTCGATCCGCAGGCATTGCAGGCGCAAAAGCGCCGCAGCAGGAGCTTGAAGGAGGCTGGTGCGTTTCTTGCTTTGGTGGAGGAGATAAAGCGCGGCTCGGTTGCCGGGTGCCTTCGCGTGGCGATTGCCCAACCCAGGGCAGTGCGCCATCTGAAGATGCCGATTGCGGCTCGTATGCGCCGTCTCATGAACTTTGCCGGCCCCGCCGGACGAGCTTCGTCGTGAACATTCCTTCGCCCCTTGAGCGGGTGAAGAAAGGATAGACTGATGGATCACATCAACCTTCGTTCGACGTTCCAGACGTCCAGCCGCGATGCGGATGCATTCATCGATCTGGACCGGCTGTTTTCCGCCATCATGCGGCGTACCCGCCTGATCATTCTGTGCGTTGTTGCTGCGGTCATCCTGGCGGGGCTTTTCCTGTTCATGACGCCCCCGACCTATACGGCTGCAACGCAGATCCTGATCGACGATAATCTGTCGCGCTATGCGGAGCAGGAGGAAAATCCACAGACAGCGCAGCAGATCGACAACCGGATTGCCAGCGCCGTGGAGATCATGAAATCGAAGGCGCTTGCTCTTCGCGTCGTCGATCAGATGAAGCTTGCCGATAACGAGCAGTTCGTCGATCCGCCACAGTCGCCCATCGGGCTTGTCAAGAGTTCGGTCAAGAGCATCATTGGCCTGTTAAAGCCAGCCAAGCCTCCGGCCTCGGCCCAGGATGAGGCGAATGGACGCCGGGAAAAGGCAGCGGCCATGCTGCAAAGGGTTCTCAGTGCGGATCGGGAAGGCAGAAGCTCGGTCATCAATCTTTCGGTGCAGGCGCCGGAGCCGCTTCTGGCGGCACAGATCGCCAAGGCCTATGCCGATGCTTATGTGTCCGAACAGTTGAACGCGAATTTCGAGGCGACCGAACGGGCTTCGAACTGGTTGCAGCAGCGCATGGCCGATCTCAACAAGCGTTCGCAGGAAGCGGCCATGGCCGTTGAGCAGTACAAGATCAAGAACAACCTGATCTCGCCGCGGGGCGAACTGCTTTCCTCCCAGCAACTCGCAGACCTGACCAGCCAGTTGATCGTGGCGCAGGCCGATTCGGCAACTGCCGCGGCGCGCTACCATCAATATAAGGCAATCGTCGATCAGGGGCCGGAAGCTGCCGTCAACAATGCCGTCGTGTCCTCCAAGGAGACGGACAATTCCGTCATCCAGGAACTGCGCCGCCGTTACCAGGCTGCGAATGAGCGTGAACGGTCGATTATTGATCAATATGGCCCGGACCATCCCCAGGCCAAGCTTCTGGAAACCCAGAAGGCGGATATTGCCCAGCAGATCTACCGCGAATTGCAGCAGATGACGGCGGGCTTCAAGAATGAATTCGATGTGGCGAACTCGCGTGAAACCTCGCTTCGCAACAGCATTGACACATTGGCTGGCCGCAATTCCGAGGCCAATGTGTCTCTCATCCAGCTTCGTGAACTTGAGCAGAGAGCGGATTCGCTGAAACAGCTCTACCAGTCCTATCTCAACCGCTTCGAGCAGGCGTCGCAGCAACAATCTTTCCCGATTGCAAAGGCGCGCGTGATTTCCTCTGCCGGAATCCCGAGCGCTCCTTCCAACCCGAAGAAGACATTGACCATGGCGCTTGCCGTCGTGCTCGGCCTTTTTGCCGGTGGCGGCATTGCCGCCGTGCTGGAACTGCAGGAACGCGGTTTCCGTCTGGGGCAGGATGTGCGCAGCCGTCTGGGACAGCGCTTTCTGGGCTATTTGCCACTAATCAAGCGGGCAGGTGCCGCGCCGAAGAAAGCCGAGGGCGAGGAGAACACCCTGCCGCAGGTATCTCTGCCGGTCGATCCTTCCGTGACGGATGAGTTCACCCGCAAACTGATGCGCGTCGCAGCCGACTATCCGCGATCCGGTTTTGCCGAGACGCTGCGCAACGCGAAGCTTGCCTGCGATCAGGCGACGCCCAACCGCGCCTGCCGCGTGATCGGCGTGGTATCGGCGCTTCCCAGCGAAGGAAAGTCGGTTGTCGCCGCCAATCTTGCGATCCTCCTCAGCGCGATGAACAAGCGCACTTTGTTGATCGATGCCGACAGCTATAATCGCGCATCAAGCGGCGTGCTCGGCACGGAGCCGCCCAACGGACTGATGGAGGTTCTACGCGGCGAAGCGCCCTGGACCAGCGCCATCACGCTCGATGCTGCCGCCAAACTGGCAATTCTGCCTATCGCCTCACGCAACAAGGCCATGCCGCACACGAGCGACCTTCTGGCTTCCCCGGACATGGGCCGGCTGATGGAGACCGTCAACGGTCGCTTCGACTATGTCGTGGTCGATCTAGCGCCCCTGGTTCCTGCTATCGACGCGAAGGCCTTCGCGCCGCATGTCGATAGCTATCTGATGGTGGTGGAATGGGGTGAAACGCCCGTGAAGCTGGTCCAGAACCTGTTGGAAACGGAAATCACCATCTCGTCCAAGGTTGCGGGCGTCATCCTGAACAAGACGGACATGGACGAATTGCCGAAATTTGCCGAAGCCGGTGCGCCGGAGCGTTTCCGCATGAGCGGTACGCCCTATCGGGCCGACGAACCGGCCGCGCTGTGATCCCCAGCCGTCAGCGGCTTCTCGCCGCTGGTTTTTTCAGTTCGACGAAGAGATCGCACCGTAGAGAACAATGAAGAGATACATGCTGAAGGCCCCGACGGCGTAGATGATGAAGAACGTCACGATGTTACGACCGGCCTTCTGCTTGCGGCGCCCCGCTGGAGCGCTGTCTTCAGGATTTGTGATCGGGTCGTCTTCGGGTTTGATCATAACGTCTCGCCATTTGCTTCATTCAGCAGACTAACCGGAACCGGGAACGAGAGTTTCATCAGGCTTTGCGGCGAAGCAGAAAATAGACCGCGAATGCCGACATTGCGGCCAGCGCATACCATGTCAGAGCGTAAACGAGGTGGCTGTTGCGGAAGTGAACGACCGTCAGGCCGCCGACCGGAAAGCCGCCCGGATTGGCTGTTGCGTCTGCATCGATGAAATAGGGAGCGACGTTCTGAAGTTGACGGCTTTTGGCGATGGCGTCAATGTCGCGGGAATACCACTTGTCACCGGCAGGATCGTTCGACCGCAGGAAACCACCGCTGGGTTCGCTCAGGCGAAGCAGGCCGGTGACTTGCACCGTGCCGGACGGTTGTGCTTCGGACCGGCTCGAAGGTGCGCGTCTTGCAGGTGGGACATAGCCGCGATTGACAAGGATTGTCGCGCCCTCTGTCGTGACGAGAGGTGTCATCACCCAGAAACCCGGTCCGCGATCGGTGACCGCCTGAACCAGCGCTTCCTTGTCGTTCAGGAACCTGCCGCTCACTGTGACTCGCCTGTATTCGTCACTGGCCTGATTGATCGCTGGCCAGGCATCGGGCATCGGGGCGGCAACTGGATCTGCATGAACGCGGGCATCCACGCGCGCGATCAGATCCAGTTTCCAGACAAGCCGCTGCACCTGCCAGGTGCCGAGGCTTAGGAAAACGAGAACGAGGCCCGCCATGGCCGCCGCAAAAACGGTATGGCGCTTTGCAGGGGTGGGGCGAGCCTCGTTCATTGTCAGTCTCTTTTCTGCCCGTCAGGGTCTGTCATGGTCGTAAATGAGCAGACAGACCGACAGGCCAGCTGGTTTCGTTTGTCTTTTCGGGAAAACCGGATTCCACTTTTCCCTGACAAACGTTAGGGCATGTTCATCATCATTTCCGGGTTCATCGGCATCATGTTTGTGTTCAGATGATGCATGACCCAGAGCGAGCCGGTGAGCGCGATAACCACGATGATGATCGTGAAGATCAGTGCCAGCATGGTCCAGCCGCCTTCGGACTTTGAGTTCATGTGCAGGAAGTAGATCATGTGAACCACGATCTGCACTGCTCCCAGGCCCATGATGGCAATTGCCGTTGCGACCTTGCTGCTCAGCACGTCGCCCATGACCAGCCAGAAGGGAATCGCCGTCAGGATGACCGACAGAATGAAGCCGGTCATATAGCTCTTGAAGCTGCCATGAGCCGCCTCGTGCCCGTGGCTGTGCCCATGATGCGTGTTGTGAGCGCTTTCGTGCGCTGGCGCGTGAGGGTTCGAGCTCATCCGAGGACTCCGATCAGGTAGACGAGGGAGAAGACGCCGATCCAGACCACGTCCAGGAAGTGCCAGAACATGGAAAGGCACATCAGGCGGCGGCGATTGGCTTCGATCAGTCCGTGCTTGGCCACCTGGACCATCAGGGTGACGAGCCAGATACAGCCGAACGTGACGTGCAGCCCGTGCGTTCCAACCAGCGTGAAGAAGGCCGACAGGAAGGCAGAGCGCTGCGGCGTGGCACCCAGTTCGATAAGGTGGTGGAACTCGTAGAGTTCAATGCCGAGGAAGGCGAGACCGAAAAGACCTGTCAGACCCAGCCACATCAGGGTGCCGCTCTTGTCGCCCTTTTCCATCCGCAGCATGGCAAAGCCATAGGTGATGGAGGAGAACAGCAGCATGGCGGTGTTGATTGCCACGAGGTTCAGGTCGAAGAGATCGGCGGGAGATGGCCCGGCCGCATAGCTGCGGCCGAGAACGGCATAGGTTGCAAAGAGCACTGCGAACATCAGGCAGTCGCTCATGAGGTAGATCCAGAAGCCCAGCAAAGTGCTGTTTTCCGGATGATGTTCCTCGGTCAGGTAGAATTCCGGCTTTTCGGCCGAGACGGCTTGGGTGTTACTCATGGTTATCAGGCCTGTTCCGCAAGCTGCTTGGTCCGTGCATCTTCCGTGGCAACCACGGTTTCAGCCGGGATGTAGTAATCGCGCTTGTAGTTGAAGGTATGTACGATCGACACCACCATGATGGCGAGGAAAGACAGAGCTGCCAGCCACCACATGTACCAGATCAGACCGAAGGCAAGCGTAATGCTGAAGGCCGACAGAATGACGCCCGTGCCGGTGTTCTTCGGCATGTGGATCGGCTTGAAACCTTCCAGCGGACGCACATAGCCACGGCTCTTCATGTCGTACCAGCTGTCATGGTCATGGACCACCGGCGTGAACGCGAAGTTGTATTCCGGCGGCGGAGACGAGGTTGACCATTCCAGCGTGCGGCCATCCCACGGATCGCCCGTCGTGTCGCGCAGCTGTTCGCGCTTGAAGAAGCTGACGACAAGCTGGATGACGAACGAGGCAATGCCCAGTGCGATCAGGAAGGCGCCGAAGGCTGCAATCACGAACCAGATCTGGAGTGAGGCATCTTCGAAATGGTTCACGCGGCGGGTCACGCCCATCAGGCCCAGCACGTAGAGCGGCATGAAGGCGAAGTAGAAGCCGATCAGCCAGAACCAGAAGGACATCTTGCCCCAGAACGGATCGAGCTTGTAGCCGAATGCCTTGGGGAACCAGAAGTTGATGCCCGCCAGCAGGCCGAACACCACGCCGCCGATGATCACGTTATGGAAGTGCGCGATCAGGAACAGCGAGTTGTGCAGTACGAAGTCTGCCGGAGGAATGGCAAGCATGACGCCGGTCATGCCGCCGATGACGAAGGTGACCATGAAGCCGACCGTCCAGTACATCGGCACTTCGTAGCGAATGCGGCCGCGATACATGGTGAAGAGCCAGTTGAACATCTTCGCGCCCGTGGGGATCGAAATGATCATGGTCGTGATGCCGAAGAAGGCATTCACGCTGGCGCCGGAGCCCATGGTGAAGAAGTGGTGCAGCCATACCAGGTAGGAAAGAATGGTGATGACGACCGTTGCATAGACCATCGAGGCATAGCCGAACAGGCGCTTGCCGGAGAAGGTCGATACGATTTCGGAGAAGATGCCGAAGGCCGGAAGAATGAGGATGTAGACTTCCGGATGGCCCCAGATCCAGATGAGGTTCACATACATCATCGGATTGCCGCCGAGGTCGTTGGTGAAGAAGTTCGTGCCAACGTAGCGGTCAAGGGTCAGGAGAACGAGGGTAGCCGTCAGGATCGGGAACGAGGCCACGATCAGAACGTTGGTGCAGAGCGAAGTCCAGGTGAAGATGGGCATCTTCATCATGGTCATGCCCGGTGCACGCATCTTAACGATGGTCGCAATCAGGTTGATGCCTGAAAGCGTTGTTCCGACACCGGCGACCTGTAGTCCCCAGATATAGTAATCGACACCCACGCCCGGCGAATAATCCGCTCCAGACAGCGGCGGATAGGCCAGCCAGCCGGTGCGCGCAAATTCACCCACGAAGAGCGAGATCATGATGATGATCGCACCAGCTGTGGTCATCCAGAACGAGAAGTTGTTCAGGAAGGGGAAGGAGACGTCGCGTGCGCCGATCTGCAGCGGCACGACATAGTTCATGATACCCGTCACCAAAGGCATGGCGAAGAAGAAGATCATGATCACGCCATGGGCCGTGAAGATCTGGTCGTAATGGTGTGGTGGCAGATAGCCCTCATTCGCACCGAAGGCCACTGCCTGCTGTGTGCGCATCATGACCGCATCGGCAAAGCCGCGCATCAGCATGACCAGCGAGAGGATGACATACATGATGCCGATCTTCTTGTGGTCGACGCTGGTGAACCACTCGTTCCAGAGATAGCCCCAGAGGCGGAAATAGGAGATGGCGCCCACGACGGCGAGGCCGCCCAGGATGACTGCGATGAAGGTCACCAAAAGGATCGGTTCATGGGTGAATGCAAGAGAATCCCATGATAACCGTCCGAAAATGAATTCCATCAGGTTTGTGTTCGTAAACATGGCAGCTTCCAATTACCTGTCCAGCCGGCCGTTCAAGGCTTCGGTGTTGTGTTGAGCTGATCGGGGGCCACGCTCTGGCCATTATGGCCGTCATGTCCCTCGGTCGCTTCGGCTGGCGCGTTCACGCCTTCGGCTTGCGCCGGCTCCTTGGCACCATGGCCGGTGGCCGGGAAAGTCGCACCTGCGCCCGCATCGACGTTCCAGCGCGTATCGTATTCGAGGCGCTTGCGGTTCTCTTCGCTGTCCTTTCCTGCGCCGCCCATCATGTCGATCTGCATCATTTCGCTGGTGCACATCTGGCCGGGTCTTACGCAGAGATGAAGGATCGCATTGAAGAGACCCTTTTCGACGCTCGAGTAATACGTCACAGGAACGCGTGTGCTCGGACGCTCAAGCTTAAGATACGTGTCGCGGTTGAGGGCGGATCCCCGGTTCTTCACCTGTGCGACCCATTGTCCGAACGCATCGTTGGACATGCCGTGGAACTTGAAGCGCATGCCGGAGAAGCCATCGCCGCTGTAGTTGGCGGAGAAGCCCTCATAGACGCCTTCCTTGTTCATGACGGCATGCAGCTTGGTCTGCATTCCCGGCATGGCATAGATCTGTCCCGCAAGTGCGGGAATGTAGAAGGAGTTCATCACGGTCGAGCCGGTGATCTTGAACTCGATCGGCGTGTCGATGGGGGCGGCGATCTCATTCACCGTGGCAATGCCCTGTTCCGGATAAAGGAACAGCCACTTCCAGTCGAGCGCCACCACTTCGATGGTGATCGGCTTGATCTCCGGGGTGATCGGGCGCTCGGCATCGATGCGGTCGAGCGGGCGGTAGGGATCCAGCTTATGGGTGCTGACCCAGGTTACCGCGCCCAGCGCAATGATGATTGCCAGGGGGGCCGACCAGATGACCACTTCCAGACGCGTGGAGTGATGCCATTCAGGATCGTACTTGGCATTGATGTTGGAGCGCCGGTAATGCCACGCAAAATAAAGCGTAAGGCAGATGACCGGGATGATGATCAGCAGCATCAACACCACCGAAACGATGATGAGGTCGCGTTGCTGAACGGCAATGTCACCCGAGGGTGACATGACCACGAGATTGCAGCCCGAAAGGGCTAGCAGCAGGGTGAGGGCACTAAGCCGGCGAATGAGTTCCATTAACCGTGGCATCTTTCGGTTCGAAATTTGCGTTTTGTCTACTTGCGACTAAAGCACTGAGGCGAAGCTCTCTATGAGGTCTTTCGTCGCAGTGCGGAAAAACGAATAGTGCGGCGCAATAGACCCCCCGGATCCAAGGCGCAATACCCTCGATCATACTCGACGAGGCTTTGCCAAAGGTTTCTTGATACCCTCTGCAACCTGCAAGATAGGCGGAAACTCAGGCTCGTGAAGTGCATTATAAAGCACAAATTTACCGTGGATGGCAAAAGCACACTTGATATGTGCCGAATTTGCATCATCCTCTCTGTCGGGGAGGCGACCATTCGCCGCATAGGAGGATTGCATACATGTCTTTAGCCGGTCATCCGACATCCGCTGAGTTCGAGCGCGACGCGCGCCAGATGCACGATGACAAGCCGCTATCTCCCGGTAGCATTGCAATCGGTGTGATCATTGGTCGCATGTCGGAGTTCTTCGATTTCTTCGTCTATGGCATCGCCTCCGTTCTGGTTTTCCCGCGGCTGGTGTTTTCCTTTGTGGCTGATCCCGTCACGGCGACGCTGTATTCCTTTGCCGTCTTCTCGCTCGCCTTCCTGGCGCGCCCCATCGGCTCTCTGGTTTTCATCTGGATCGACCGCACCTATGGGCGTGGCACAAAGCTCACCATTGCGCTGTTCATCCTCGGTGGCTCCACCGTTTCCATGGCCTTTCTGCCGGGATATGAGACCATAGGCATATGGTCCGTTCTCTTCCTGGCGCTGTTCCGTCTCGGTCAGGGCTTTGCGCTCGGCGGTGCGTGGGATGGCATGGCGTCATTGCTGGCCTTGAACGCGCCGAAATCCGAGCGTGGCTGGTGGGCCATGGTGCCGCAGCTGGGTGCGCCGATCGGCTTTGCGCTGGCCAGTGCCCTCTTTGGCTATTTCTATTCCAGCCTTTCGGATCAGGATTTCCTCACCTGGGGCTGGCGTTATCCCTTCTTCGTGGCCTTTGCCATCAACGTGGTTGCCCTGTTTGCCCGTTTGCGCATCGTGGCCAGCCGCGAGTTCGGTGAGTTGTTCGAGAGCCTTGAGCTTCAGCCGAAATCCGTTGTTGAAACGGTCAGGGTGCATGGTCGCGACATTTTGCTGGGTGCCTTCGCACCGCTGGCAAGTTTTGCGATGTTCCATCTGGTCACCATCTTCCCGCTCAGCTGGGTAACGCTGAAAGGCGGTCAGTCGGCTGGGGAATTCCTCTTCGTCCAGATCCTGGGGGCCTTTGTCGGTATCGGCTCGGTGGTCGTTTCCGGTGCCATCGCCGACCGGATCGGACGTCGCCGCCAGTTGATGATCGGCGCCGTGATCATCGCGATCTTCAGCTTCTCGGCACCCTTCCTGCTCGATGCAGGGGGCAAGGGTCAGGATGCCTTCATCATCATCGGCTTTGCCATCCTCGGCCTTTCCTTCGGGCAGGCGTCCGGTGCTGTATCGTCGCGCTTCACCACGACCTATCGCTATACGGGTTCGGCACTCACATCCGATCTGGCCTGGCTGGTCGGCGCGGGCTTCGCGCCTCTGGTTGCGCTTGGGCTTGCGACCGAGTTCGGGATCATCTTCATCGGCGGCTATCTGATCTCTGGCGCGATCTGCACCTTTGCGGCGCTGACTCTCAGCCGCATTCTGGACAGTTCCGAGCATCAGGCGCCAGTCGACCGCTAAACCCGGCAAGCCGGGCGATCTTTCCGAGGCCGCGGGCTTTTGTCCGCGGCCTTTCTGTATGCGCAAGGCCGGGACCCGTGTCTGACGCAGGGCGAAAGCATGTCGCGCAAAAGTGTGCAGCGGTTTTGCGATAACGACATGCGTGAAAACAAGAAGTTAAAGCACGTTGCATGACGCGGATAAGCCGCAACGTGCTTGAGATGGCGCTTTCTGACATGAGGGCCGGTATCCTCAGGAGATGGCCCGGCCCTTAACCCTGTCTTTCGCATTTACAGGAGGAGCCGAGGAAACCTTTACGTCGCGGTCCGAGTTAATGGCTCGGTCCCCGAACGCAAAGGCGCTCTCTTGTCCGATTTTTCATTTGGTCCTGTCGTCAAATCCTCCGAAACCACCTTTCGTTTCTGGTCTCCGAAAAGCGACCGGCTTCAGCTCAAGATCGAAGGCGATGCGCCCATCGAGATGGAGCCCGGCGCACAGGGCTGGTTCACCTGCGATGTGGTGGGGGTGGGCAGTGGCACGCGCTACAGCTTCATCCTGCCAGATGGCATGCAGGTGCCGGATCCTGCTTCACGCTTTCAGCCGGACGATGTGCATGGACCGAGCGAAGTGTTCGACCCCTCGGCCTATGACTGGCGAGATGGGGGCTGGAAAGGTCGGCCCAGCGAAGAGCTTGTGTTCTATGAAATGCATATCGGTGCCTTCACCCCTGGCGGCACATTCAGGGCGGCAATCGAGCATCTGGATCATTTGGCGTCGCTGGGTGTCACTGCCCTGCAAATCATGCCGGTCAGCGATTTTCCCGGACAATATGGCTGGGGCTATGACGGTGTCATGCCCTATGCGCCGGAAAGTTCCTATGGACGCCCGGAAGATCTGATGGCGTTGATCGATGCAGCGCATGAGCGTGGCCTCTGCGTCTTTCTCGATGTCGTCTATAATCACTTCGGACCTGACGGGAATTACCTGCCAGTCTATGCCCCCTTGTTCACCGAGGATCACAAGACACCGTGGGGCAACGGCATCAATTACGATGGCGAGAACAACAGGCCGGTTCGCGATTTCATGATTGAAAACGCCATTTACTGGGTACGCGATTTCCATTTTGACGGTCTTCGGCTCGATGCGGTGCATGCCATCAAGGACGATAGCCGCGAACATCTTCTCAAGGAACTTGCGCGCCGCGTTCGCGCCTCCGTGGGGGAGCGGCAGATCCATCTGGTGGTGGAGAATGAAGACAATAACAGCGACCTTCTGGCGCGTGACGAGAGCGGACGCCCGCTCTATTACACGGCGCAGTGGAACGACGATATCCACCACGTTCTGCACATTGCCGCCACGCAGGAACAGTTCGGCTATTACAAGGATTACGCGGATGATCCTGCCAAGCTTGGCAAGGCGCTGGCAGAAGGCTTCGTTTTTCAGGGTGAGATGATGGAATATCGGGGGGAGAGGCGCGGCAAGCCTAGCGCCCATCTTCCGCCGACAGCCTTTATCTCCTTCATGCAGAACCACGATCAGATCGGCAACCGCGCGCTTGGCGACCGCATGATCTCATCCCAGCCGGCGCGCCGCATGCAGGCTATTGCCGCCGTTTATCTTCTGGCGCCGCAGCTTCCCATGCTTTTCATGGGAGAGGAGTGGGGGGCGGATCAGCCATTCCCCTTCTTCTGCGATTTTAACGAGGAGTTGAACGAGAAGGTGCGCAAAGGACGGCGGGAGGAGCTTTCACGTTTGCCGGGCTTCGATGCGCAAGATCTGCCTGACCCGACGGCACGGGAAACCTTCGAAAAGGCAAAGCTGGATTGGTCGCGCCTTCTTGAAAAACCCGGCATCGACATGCTGCACAGCTATACCGATCTCTTGAGGGTGCGGCGGGAGAAGATCGTTCCGCTTTTGAAGGCCGGTGTCAGCGGGCCTGCGCGCTTTGAGGCGAATGGGTCCATCGTTCAGGTGGAATGGGCTTTTTTGCAAGCGCGTCTGAGGCTTCTTGCCAATCTTTCCGATGCGACAGGGTCAGCATCTCCCCTCTCTGGCGATTTGATTTTCGAACTCGGCAGCTGCGAGGCAGGAGAGATCCAGCCCTGGTCTGTTGTCTGGAGTATTGCCCATGGCTAAGGCAGAGAACAGCCGGAAAAAGAAGCCGCTTGACCCTCATCCCTCGCCCTTGGACAGGCTGGCAAGGCTTCACGGCATTGCGCCGACAAGGCCGGAAGCTGACGGTTCCGAAGTGCCCATCACGCAGGAAACCAAGCGAAAGCTTCTGGCGGCGCTGAACGTGACGGTCGATGGCGAAGACCTTCCACATGGGCCAGTGTGTTTCCTGCCGCAGATTTTGTCGAAGGAGCGCGTCTGGGGCCTCTCGCTTCAACTCTATGAACTGCGTTCTGAACGGAACTGGGGGATTGGCGATTTTGGCGATCTGGAGTCCATCGCAGCGCTTGCCGGTCAATGGGGCGCTGATTTCATCGGCCTGAACCCGTTGCATGCGCCCTTCCTGGCCGATCCCGCCCGTTGCAGCCCCTATGAGCCGTCCAACCGCCGCTGGCTCAATCCGCTATACATTGCGGTGGATCGCATACCCGGATTTGAAGCTGACGAGGCCGTGGAGAAGCGGGCCGCCACGCTGCGCAACAAGACGCGGATCGATTATGTGGCGCTTGCAGAACTGAAACTGGAGGCCCTGCAGGGCCTCTGGAAGCGCTGGCGAAAGGGCGCTGCGCCGCAAGAGGGTTTTTTGCCTGAGGATTTTGAGGAATTTCGCGAAAAGGGCGGACGATCGCTGCATCTGCATGCGCTTTTCGAGGCCATTTCTTTCGCCATGGCAGAGCGCGATGGCAGTACAGGCTGGCGGAACTGGCCGGACGAGCTTCAAAGTCCAGACAGTCCGGCGGTTGAGGAATTTGCCCGCTCCAGGCTCGAAGAGGTTGATTTTCATGTCTGGCTGCAATGGGTGGCCCATCTTCAACTGATGCAAGCGGCGGAAGCTGCCAGGGCAGCTGGGCTTCGCATCGGTCTTTATCTCGATCTTGCGGTTGGCGAGGCGCTGGATGGCTCCGCCACCTGGAGCGAGCCGGATATCTATGTGTCGTCCGCCAGTATTGGCGGGCCTCCCGATCCATGGGCCACGACTGGGCAGGATTGGCGCCTTGCGGCGTTCCTGCCAGACCGGATTGCGCAAGGGGAAACGTCTCCCTACCGCCGGATGCTCGACGCGGCGATGCAATATGCCGGTGCCATCCGTATCGACCACGCCGCAGCGCTCAGCCGTCTGTTCCTGATCCCCTTCGATGACACACCGTCGGACGGAGCCTATGTGGATTATCCCAGGGAGGAGCTGCTGCGCGTGCTGGAACAGGCGTCGCATCACCATCACTGCCTTGTCATCGGCGAAGATCTCGGCAATCTGCCGGGCGAGTTGAAGGAGGATCTGGCGGCGGCGCGCATCCTCTCCTATCGCATTTTCTCCTATGAGCGGGATGCCCGGGGCTTCATTCCGGCGGAAGATTATCCGGCGCTGGCTTTGGCCTGCGTTTCCACCCATGACCACCAGACCCTTGGCGGCTGGTGGGCGGGGGCCGATGTGCAGGCGCGGATCGACCACGATCTGGTTTCGAAGAAGCTTGCCCGCAAGGACCTGGAGGCACGGCCGGGCGAGCGTGAAGATCTTGTTCGCATTCTTGAAGCGGAAGATCTGCCCGCGCCCGACCCGGATGAAACCGAGCCTGACGATGCGGTGATGGACGATCTGATCGTCAGCCTGCATCGCTTTCTGGCGCGCACACCCAGCCTGCTTCTCTCCGTGCGGCTTGCGGATCTGACCAGGGAAACAGAGCCAACCAATATTCCCGGCACCAGCGACAGCCACCCGAACTGGAAAACCAAGCTTTCGGCAGGTCTAGACGAGTTGCCGGAGCTTCCGCTCCTCAAGCGCGTGGTTCGTGCCCTTCAGGATGAACGGGGTGCTGCAGTCTGATCTCAGGCCTGGCGAAGGTCAGCCTGCGGCGTTGCAGGCTCCTCCGTCACCTGAAAATCGGTTCGCGCTTTGATGAAGGCGTCGCCAATGCCCAGCAGCACGGGATTTTCGTAACCGATTGCGGCCATGGCAGTTGGCATGTCGCCGAGCTGTCCCACCCAGCGGCGCTCTTCTTCCCGGGCAATCGAACTGACGATCACTGCTGGTGTCGAGGCTGGCATTCCATGCCCGGTCAGCTTGTCGGCAATGGCGGCAGCAGTCCGCCCGCCCATGTAGAAGATCGTGGTGACGGAGGCGTCTGCCAGTTTCGCCCAGTCCAGATCGGCAGGCAGCTCACCCTTGCGGGAATGGCCCGTGACGAAACGTACCGATTGCGCATGATCCCGATGGGTGAGGGATGCGCCAAGACGCGCAGCCATGGCCGTTGCCGCGGTGACACCGGGAACCACATCTACGGTGATGCCTTCGCGCTGCAGGCTTTCGATTTCCTCACCGGCCCGCCCGAAGATCATGGGGTCGCCCGATTTGAGGCGAACGACGCGCTTGCCCGATTTCGCAAGCGAGATCATCGTGGCATTGATATCTTCCTGCTTGCAGCTTTCGCGGCCTCCGCGCTTGCCAACCAGCATGCGCTTGGCTTCGCGACGGGCAAGCTCCAGCACATCGGCCGATACAAGATCATCGAAGAGAATGACATCGGCGGCCTGAAGCGCGCGCACGGCCTTCAGCGTCAGGAGTTCAGCATCGCCGGGGCCTGCGCCCACCAGGGTCACACGGCCCTGTCCGGTCTGAACGCCTTGCGTATTCGCAATCTTCTGGGCTTCTGCGATCAGCTGGTCCGGGGTTTCTTCGGCGGGTGCTTCGCGGAACACCCGGTCGACAAAGCGCTCCCAGAAGGTTCGGCGCTCGGTGCCGGGTTTCAGGCGCTGGTTGATGCTTTCCCGAATGGCTTGCGCAATTTGCGCCCATGCCTTCAGCGTAGGGGGCAACAAGGTTTCGATCCGGCGCCGGATGGCCTGTGCGAGGATCGGTGCTGCGCCATCGGTGGAAATGGCGATCACGACCGGCGAACGGTTGACGATGGAGCCGAACTGAAATTCGCAGAAAGCTGGTTTGTCGATCACATTCACCGGCACGCCAGCCGCCTTGGCTGCGCAATAGAAGGCCCGGGCCTCCTCATCCGTCTCGCAATCGCCAAGCGCCATGGCTGCATTCTGAAAGATGCCGATATGCCAGGGATGATCGTGATGCCGGAAGGCTGGCTCCGCCTTGGCCCGATCTTCCTCCAGCATACGGACAAAGGTTTCCGAAAGCTCTTCTTCAGGACAGTAGAGATCAACCTGCGCACCACAGGCCACCAGAAGCTCTGCCTTCCAGGCCGCACCTTCCGACCCGCCAGCGAGAACGACCCGCTTTCCGTCAAGAGCAAAGAACACCGGCAGCTTGGCCAGGGGTTCCATCCGGCCCGGCGTGGCTCGCTTGCTGTCACTGCGCATGGGATGCAAGGCTTCCATTCATCAGTCTCCAGGCAGACCATACTGCCCTACGGCTCTCATTGGTGTCGTTCAGGTCGAGGGTCTCGTTCCGGTCCAGCGTGTGGTGGAGCCCATCATTTCCTTGGTATTGCCATCTGCTGGCCTTCTCCCGCAAGGAATAATACTGCAAAAACCCTGCGGTTCATGGAAAAACAGCGTCTTTCGATGCAGCTTCATCCAGGCGTTTTGGGGCAGCCGGAAACCTCGGTGCCTGCTTGTATCATCCGGTTCATCCAGAAATCTCTCGACAAGGACAGGGTTAGCGGCTACCGCTTAAACGATTAATCAAGTTGCGAGCCATGTCGTCAGTCAAACCGAAACTCACGCTTCTGGCGGAAACTCTGAATGTTTCCGTGGCGACTGTGTCCAATGCCCTCTCGGGCAAGGGCCGCATATCGCCTGAGCTGGCGGAAAAAATCCGGCAGACGGCGCGTGAGCTTGGTTATGTGCCGAGCAGTGCCGGACGCGCCCTGCGAACGGGCCGGAGCGGTGTGCTCGGTCTTGTCTTGCCCGATATTTCCAATCCGCTGTTTCCGCAGATTGCGCAGGCTATCGAACATGCGGCTTCGCTGCGCGGTTACGGCGTCCTGATCGGCGATTCTCGCGGTGATGCACTGGGGCAGGCTGAGGCCGTGTCACGTCTCATCGATCGTGGTGTCGATGGCATGGTCGTCATCCCGCGCCGGGGCACCCGTGTGGCGGATGTCGGCTGTCCTGTCGCCATGATTGACTCGCCCTCGACACCCGGAAACACGGTCTCTGCGGATCACTGCGATGCTGGCAGGCAGATGGGGCAGCACCTTGCGGGTCTGCGCCATCGAAAGGTTGTCGTGCTGGCCACCAGCGCCCGATCCATCGTGCAGGCCGACCGCATTCAGGGCCTGCGAGACGGGCTTGGGGCCGATGCCGAGCTGGATGTCGTCTATATTGATGCTGTCGAACAGCAATTTGGCCCGGGTTGTTCGCTGGGGCTTGCAGATCGTGTGGCCGGTGGGGCGACTGCCGTTGCCAGCCTTTCGGACCTGACGGCATTGCGTGCCTTGACCGAGCTTCAGGGGGCGGGCCTGTCTGTGCCTCAGGCCGTCTCTGTCACGGGTTTCGATGATCTTCTGTGGTCATCGGTTGTGACGCCGGGCATGACAACAATGCGTATGAACATGACAGAGATTGCGCGCCTTGCCATGGATGCTCTTGTCCGGGCCATAGAGGATTTGCCTCGCGCCAGAGACAGCCAGCCTCTCGCCGTCGTCTCGCCGATCGATCGGGTGGCCATGACGCTTGTAGTTCGGGCCTCAAGCGGCCCTGCGCGCAAAGCCGTTCCGGCTGAGGTGGCGTCATGAGGCAAGATATTCCCTTGATTGGCTGTGCATGCCCTAATTTGGCCTTGCTTGAGGCCTTTCCTGTCACTCTTGATTTTCGCATCCCCCTAACTGCAATGGGCGCCGCTCTGCGTGGCCGCCTGCCTATTCCCGGAACAGTCTCCCTGGCGGCGGGACTGGCCGGGCCGCCGCGTGCGGTGAACATGGTCCCAGGTCCTTTCCATGTCACCGTGCGCGGCGCACTTGCGTCCTGTTTTTCCGAAAAGGGAGCTAGGGCGTGACGGGCGTATGGATCGACACCGACATGGGCTTCGATGACATCGTTGCGATTCTCGTCGTGGCGCATTCGCAGTTCGTGATCGATGGGGTCTCGCTTGTCTTCGGCAACAGCACCCTGCAGCAGGTAGAGGCGAATGCCGCCGGTGCCGCGCAGGCATTCCAATGGAAATTCCCCATCCATACAGGTCGTTCCGGGCCGGTTTTATCACCGCTCGAAACAGCGGAGAGCATTCTCGGCGCCCACGGCATGCCGACGGCGGGCTTGCGCCTGCCGCAAGTGCCTGTGGTCCTGCACGCCGAGAATGCTTTCCCAGCCTTATGCCGCTGGCTTGAAAAAGGGGGCGACCGCCGCATTCTGGCGCTCGGTCCTCTCACCAATCTCGCAGCCCTTGTGCTTGCCCGTCCCGATCTGATCGGCCGCATCGCGGAAATCGTGTGGATGGGGGGCGGTTTGACGACTGGCAATCACACCGCCTCTGCCGAATTCAATGCCCTGGCGGACCCGGAAGCGCTGGCCATCCTCCTGTCGCACGGCCTGCCGATCCGGATGGTGGATCTCGACCTGTGCCGCAAGGTTCTGGCTGCGCCCGCCGATGTCTCGCCGGTTCGTGCCGCAGGTGGCCGCAATGCGGCGCTGATTGCCGATCTCCTCAGCGGCTTCATCGATATCGCCGTCAGTCGTGGACGCCGGGCTATGTCCCTCTACGATGCGGTGGCAGCCGTTGCCTTCATCCGTCCCGATCTTCTCGAATGGCGTGAAGCACGGCTGGATGTGGAGCTGCACGGACAGCACACACGGGGCCGTACCGTCATCGAAACGCGTGCTGGAAGAGGGGCGTTCAACGCGCATTATGCGCATGGGATCAGGGTCGAGGAGGCGCGCGATCTGATCCTTCAGGTTCTTCAGGATGAAGCCGGTTTATGACCCGTCCGTTTGAATTTCTCGATCTCAATCTCCCGGAACTGCGGCGCCGTGCCGTGCAGGCAGCGAGGGGGGAACTCCCCTTCGACGTGCTTCTGAAGGGTGGCACCGTTCTGGATGTCGTGACGGGTGAGTTGCGCCTTGCGGATGTCGGGCTCGTCGGACCCATGATTGCCAGTGTGCACGCGCCGGGCATGCATGACATGGCGGCAACCATCGTCAATGCGGCGGGCAGCATTATCTGTCCCGGTCTGATCGATACGCATATGCATGTCGAAAGTTCGATGGTAACACCCGCCCATTATGCACAGGCCGTAGTGCCGAAAGGCGTGACCACCGTTGTCTGGGATCCGCATGAGTTCGGCAATGTGATGGGTGTCGAAGGCGTGAACTGGGCCGCCGATGCCGCGATCGATTTGCCGCTGCGCGTCATTCTGCTTGCGCCGTCTTCTGTGCCCTCTGCACCGGGCCTGGAAATGGCAGGCGCCGATTTCGATGAAACGGTTCTTGCCTCTCTTCTTGCCCGCCCCGATATCGCGGGCGTTGCGGAAATGATGAATATGCGCGGCATCATCGAGGGCGATGGCCGCATGGAAGGCATCATTCAGGCCGGGCTTCAGGAGCAGAAACTAATCTGCGGCCATGCCCGTGGCCTCACGGGGCAGGATCTGCAAGCTTTTGTGACGGCAGGGGTGACCTCCGATCATGAATTGGTGTCTGGCGATGATCTTATGGAGAAATTGCGGGCGGGGCTCACCATCGAATTGCGCGGCAGCCACGACCATCTTTTGCCGGAATTCGTCGATGTGCTGAACAGGCTTGGGCACTTGCCGCAAACCGTGACGCTGTGCACCGATGATGTGTTTCCCGATGATTTGCATGGCGCTGGCGCACTGGACGATGTGGTGCGGCGTCTCGTGCGCTATGGCTTGAAGCCGGAATGGGCGCTTCAGGCGGCAACCATCAATGCGGCACGGCGGCTTGGCCGGCCTGATCTCGGCGTTATTGCGCCCGGACGACGCGCCGATCTGGTTCTTTTCGAAGATCTGTCGGCGTTTGAGGCGCGGCGGGTCTTCGTTTCCGGAAGGGAGGTTGCGGCAGGCGGTGCCTTGCTTCATCCCCCGATTGGCATCGAGGCAGGTGCGCTTGAAGGCAGCATGAAGCTTGCGGCACTGACAGCCGATGATTTTTGCCTTCGTGCAGAAGGTGAGCGAGTTTGCCTCGCCACTATCGATCGCCCCCGTTTCACACAATGGGGTGAGGTCGAGGCGGATGTGGTGAATGGTGCCGTTGTGCCGCCGGCTGATGTGGTGCTGATTGCCGTCATCCACCGCCACGGACGAGTGCCAGCCGTTCCGCGTATCGGCTTCCTGCGAGGCTGGGGGAACTGGCGGGGCGCTTTCGCAACCACCGTCTCGCATGACAGCCACAATCTGACGGTTTTCGGCAGCGATCCTGACGACATGGCCGCCGCCGCCAACGCGGTGATTGCCGCCGGTGGCGGATTGGCCGTTGCGGCGGATGGTGAAGTGAAGGCCGTCCTTCCCTTGCCCTTGGCGGGCCTGGTCTCGGGTCGCCCCGTTTCGGAGGTTGCCGCGCAATTTGCCAGGATCCGGCAGGTCATGGATGAACTCGTGGATTGGCAGCCGCCCTATCTCGTCTTCAAGGCCTGCTTCGGCGCCACGCTTGCGTGTAATGCCGGTCCCCACCAGACGGATCTCGGCATTGCCGATGTTCTTTCGGGAAAAGTTTTAGAAAATCCAATTATAAGAAGCTTCTGACGCAAAAGGTGTACATTTTTGTCGCAGTTGATTCTGCGCAAAGCCTGAGCCATGTTGCGCGGCTAAAGTCTGATCCTGGATTTGAGGCGCGAGAGACAATCCGCGCCGCATTTGAGGGCAGTCCCTCGAAGGAACGACCATGGAACGGGCCTATCACGTCGCTGAAATGACGGCTTCCGAGATTGATCTCGCTTTCCCGCTTGCGGCTGCGGCGGATATAGCGACCGATCTGGACCAGTGGCGACGTTATTGCGAGGGCATCATTGCCCGGCAACAGCTGGATGGCGATGAGCGTCTGATGATTTGCGCCAATGCGCGCGGCTATCTGAAAGCGGTCTGTCTTGCCCGGTTGACGCAGACACAGGAAGGTGCCGTGCTGGACGTTCCCATGCAGGTTGTCGCAACCGTTCTCGATGAGGAAGGCGTTCGCGAAGCTCTGCAGGAGGGCATCAATGCGCTGGCGCACCGAACTGGCAGCAGCCTGAGATCGTAGAGCGTTTTCGTATCGAACAGAAACACGACAACGCTCTCACTCTTTGTTTTTACGCATTTCCGGACGGAAAACCGCTGCGCACTTTTCTCAGGTAAATGCGCTAATCGCCCTATTTCATTTCGCCGGTGAATATATAGCCGACCCCGCGCACGGAGCGAATGAAGGTCGGTTGTGCCGGATTGGGTTCGATCTTCTTGCGCAGGCGCGCAATCTGCGCGTCGATGGCCCTGTCGAAAGCTTCCAGTGATCGGCCGCGTGTCTTGTCCATCAGCATTTCCCGCGTCAGGACGCGGCCCGCATTGCGGATCATCACTGTCAGCATATCGAACTCGCCCGTGGTCAGTTCGATTTCCTGTTGCTCGGGATTGAGCAGCCGGCGCCGGTTGATCTCAAGCCGCCAGCCTTCGAATTCCAGCACCTGGCCTGCATCCGGAGGAGCCTGTTCCACGGGCCGGCGGCGGCGCAGAATGCTGCGCACGCGGGCCAGCACTTCACGCAAATGGAACGGCTTCGGAATATAGTCGTCCGCGCCCACCTCAAGGCCGATGATCCTGTCCAGCACATCATCGCGACCCGTCAGCATGACAATCGGGATATCGGAGGAGGCGCGCACTTCGCGTGCAAGGGCCAGACCGTCTTCGCTATTGGGCAAAACGAGGTCGAGGAGAATGAGATCGACGGTATGATCCTGAAGGGCGCGGCGCATGGTCTGTCCATCGGACGCACCAATCACGTGGAAGCCTTCATCCTCAAAATAGCGCGTTACCATCTGTCGGATGCGGGGATCATCATCGACGACAAGAATCCGTTCCGCCCGCTTCTCGACTTTCGTCATCCGACTGACCCGACTGCTTTTTCTGCTCTGTTACAAACCGTTACACAATCCAAACGAAGGGTAACACGTGCGGCATTCTTCTGTCACTGGCCACCGCCATATTCCCGCCATCAAGACAGAGGGACATATCATGTTTTCGACAGCTTCCAACGCACAACCAAACTTCGGCGCCTTTGCTGGCATGAAACCGCAGCTGGTAACGTTGGACGAGCTGTTTGCTTCCACACCCCGCGAAACACTGGATATCGGTGAAGGCCTGTTCTGGCAAGGTGATCGGGCACAACATATATTCGAAATCACTGAAGGAGTGTTGCGCATCTTCAAGATCATCGGTGATGGGCGTCGCGTTATCACCGGATTTCTCTATGCGGGCGATATGGTCGGTCTGTCGCTGAAGGATGTTTACCTCTACAGCGCCGAAGCCGTAACGGCGGTCAAGGTTCGCCGTTTGACGCGCAAGGCATTCCAGGATGCGATTGAGAATTCGCCCGAGCTTCGTCCACAGCTGTTTTCCCTGATGTGCGATGAAATGGCTGCGGCCCAGGAGCAGATGGTGCTTCTTTCGCGCAAGAGCGCCGAAGAGCGTCTTTGCAGCTTCTTCCTGATGATTGGCCGTCGCCATGCCGGAGGCCAGGTTCCACGCATGGTCGAGCTTGCCATGAGCCGCCAGGATATTGCCGATTATCTGGGCCTCACCATCGAAACGGTATCGCGCACCATTACCAAGCTCATTCAACGCGGCATCATTACGCCAAACGGACGTCACGCTTTCGATGTCACGAAGCCAGGAAAACTGCTTGCTCTCTGCGGAGATGGAGATAGTTATGAGGAGCTTGGCGGCAGCGGCGTGAAAACGCGTCAGGCTGTCTGGCCGAATTGACAGGATGGAAGGTTCACGGACGTCGTATGGCAGACAGCAAGGCAAGTGATGCATCTGTAGCACCCCTGATGGGTCTGCTGTCGCTGCTCGATCCGATCAATTTCATCGTGCATTCCCACGACGGCATCATTCGCGAATGGAGTTCCGGCAGTACGGATCTCTTCGGCTGGTCAAGGGACGAGGCCATTGGCCTGCATGTGATCGAATTGCTGTCGCCTGAGCCCGGCCTGTCTTTGGACGAGCAGGAAGCTGCCATTCGCGCCGAAGGTGCCTGGAAGGCCAATCTGGAATACCGACACAAGGATGGGCACACGATCTCCGTGCTCAGCCGTTGGCTTGCAGCCGGGCAGGATGTGGACGGTCAGGCCGTCATTTTGCAGATCAACGAGGATTTTCGCGCTGCGGCCACCATTCAGGAAAGCCTTGCGGCGCGCGAAGCGCATTTTCGCTCCATTCTCCAGACTGTTCCCGAGGCCATGGTGGTCATCGATGAAGCAGGCATCATCACCTCGTTCAGCACCACGGCCGAGGATCTTTTCGGCTATGAGTCCGAGGAGGTGGAAGGCCGGAATGTGAGCATGCTGATGCCGCAACCCGACCGTGGCAGTCACGACAACTATATTCGCAACTATCTTCGCACCGGCCAGCGGCGCATCATCGGGCTTGGCCGGGTGGTCAAGGGGTTGCGCAAGGATGGCTCCACCTTTCCCATGGAGCTGGCGGTCGGCGAGGCGGCCTCGAACGGCAAGCGCATTTTCACCGGCTTCATCCGTGACCTGACCTCCCGTCACAAGATTGAGGAAGAGCTGCGCCAGGCCCAGAAAATGGAAGCCATCGGCCAGCTGACCGGCGGTCTGGCGCATGATTTTAACAATCTTCTCACCATTATCAGCGGCAATCTTGAAATGCTGGAAATGCGGGTGAAGGATCCCAAGGCGCTGGTGCTTCTGCGTGAAGCGCAGGGTGCGACAGATGACGGGGCGAAACTGACCGGTCAATTGCTGGCCTTCGGACGTCGCCAGCCTCTCAACCCGCGCCTGACGGATCTGGGGCAGATGGTGTCGAGTTTCTCTGAACTTATTCGCCGGACCATTGGCGACCGGATCGAGCTTCGCACTGTCATTCGCGCTGGCGAGAATGAGGCCCTGGTGGATGGGCCGCAATTGCAGAATGCTCTGCTCAATCTCACGCTGAATGCACGGGATGCAATGCCTTCTGGCGGGCAGTTGACGATAGAGGTAAGCCGCAGCCACCTCGATTTCGATTATGCCCAGATGTATCCGCAGGTGAGGGCAGGCGATTACGTGCTGATTTCCGTGACAGACACCGGAACCGGCATGTCCGAGGAGGTGAAGCAAAGGGCTTTCGAACCCTTCTTTACCACCAAGACCATGGGGGCGGGCACGGGTCTTGGCCTCAGCATGGTCTATGGTTTCGTGCGGCAATCGGGCGGACATATCCAGATTTACAGCGAGCCTGGACAGGGCACCAGCATCCGGCTTTTCCTGCCCGCGCTTCAGGGGGATGCCAAGGCGGCGGATCCTTCGCGAGAGAATGACGCGCCCGAACTCGATTTTCCCGGCGGTACCGAAAAGGTGCTGGTGGTCGAAGACGATGCGCGGGTGCGGCGCGTTGCCGTGGCACGTCTGGAGACCATGGGATACGAGGTGCGCCAGGCGGGCAACGGGCTGGAGGCGCTGGCTGTTCTGGAGCAGGAGCAGGGTTTTGCTCTTGTCTTTACCGATATTGCCATGCCGGGCATGTCTGGCGATCAACTGGCAGGGCATGTGCGGGAGCGCTGGCCGCAGGTGCGTATTCTGTTCACCTCAGGCTATGCGGAGCCGGACGTGGCTGGCAAGCAGCTTGCCGCTGACGAAAGCTGGCTGAAGAAACCCTATACTGCCCGGGAACTTGCCATCCAGCTGCGCGCCCTGCTGGACTAAAAGCCGCTACGCACTTTTCTCAGGTAAATGCTCTAAAGGCGTCAGGCCTTGGAGCTGTTGCGGCGTCGCGGCATGCGGGCCGCAAGCATGGTTTCTATATCCGAGGCAGGCAGCGCGCGCCCGTAGAGAAAGCCCTGGCCGTAATCGCAGCCCATGAGCCGCAGTGCGATCTGCTGGTCCAGCGACTCCACGCCTTCTGCGATCGTCTTCAGTCCGAGGTCATGGCTGAGCATGATGAGTGCGCGGGTGATTGCGGCGTCTCTCTGGCGACTCATGAGATCGCGCACGAAGCCACGATCAATCTTCAGGGTGGTGATCGGATAGCGCTGCAGGGAGCCAAGAGATGCATAGCCGGTGCCAAAATCATCGAATGCGATACCGATCCCAAGCTCTCTCAACTCGCTGATGAGTTCGAAAGCGCGATCCTCGTCTTCCAGCGTGGCCGTTTCCGTGATTTCCAGCTCGAGCCATTTGGGATCGATGCCGTGGCGTGATGCCAGATCGCTGATCTCACGCGGAAGATCGCTTCCGCGAATTTGCGATGGGAAAAGGTTCATGCCCATCTTAATGGGCGGGAGCCCCTTGCCGATCCATTCCCCCAGCTGCCGTGTCGCTTCCTGCATCACCCAGGCCCCGACGTCGAGGCTCAATGCGCTCTGCTCCAGCGCGGGCAGGAAGGCTCCCGGCAGGATGAGACCGCGTTCAGGGTGTTCCCAGCGAATAAGTGCCTCGATACCGCTGAGTTCGCCCGTTTCCAGCATCACCTGCGGCTGGTAGTGCAGAACGAACTGCTTCTTGTTCAACGCTTCCAGCAATTCATCGCGTGCTACGCGATTTCGGAGTGCTGCCTGGGCCAGCGGCCCCTCATAGGTCACGGCGGTCTTGCCGCCGCCACGCTTGGCATGCATCAGGGCAAAGTCGGCATTGGCCAGCCATTCGCGCGCGTCAGCCGCTTCTCCCCGGCGGGCATAGCCAATCATCGGACGGATCTTCAGCCGCATGGTGCCGAGGTCAAACGGCAGGGCAAGTTCGCTCAGGACAGCCTCGCTGAGCGTTTGCGCGTCGGCAACGGTTTGGGCGGAAGGGACGAGAATGCCGATCTGTTCTTCCGTAAACCGGGCTATCAGGCAGTCTTTCGACAGAACGCGGGGCAAACGAACTGCAATGCTCTGCAGCAGAGTATCGAACACATCCTGCCCGAGGCGGTCGCCTGTCTCGCGCAGGCCATCCAGTTCAGCCAGAATGACGGTGCCGGACCGATGCGTCGCAATGTGCTGCTCCAGCAATTCTTCCCAGTGATGACGGGTGTTGAAGCCGGTCACTGGGTCTTGGTTGGCCAGCCGCAGCAAACGCGCGTCTCTCGCACGGCGCTCGGAAATATCGTTGATGATGGCGCCGACGCCAAGGCCATTTGCGTCGGTCCAGGCGGTCAGCGTGATTTCGATCGGAATTTCAGTTCCGTTGCGATGCCGTGCGAAAACCTCCACGGTCTTGCCGTTCAGCAGGGGGCCTTGCGAAGTGGAGAGCCGATCGAAGCTATGGTCGTGCGATGCCCGGAAGCGCTGTGGCACGATCACGCTCACATTTTGCCCGATAATCTCCTCGCGCGCGTAGCCCAGCAGGCGCAAAAGGCTTTCGTTGACGAACTGAACGGTGCCGGAGCGATCGACCGAGATCATCGAAAGTTCCGTGGCATTGATGAAGCTTGCAGCCGTGGTTGCCGGGAAGCCCTCTCTACGGGCCTCATAATGTTCCATCAACAGGCGTCCTGCCCGCACCATATGATCTGTTTTTGCCGCGCTCCAGGATTTCCGGGGACTGGTATCAGCAAAGCACAGAGCGCCGAGCACATGGCCATCCGGCGTTGTCAAAGGAACACCGGCATAGAAGCGGATATGGGGAGCCGTTGCCACAATCGGCAGATTGCGAACCCGCTCATCTAGAGCGGCATCCAGAATGATCAGCGGCGTTTTCTGCTCGATGGCCAGATTGCAGATACTATCCTGACGGGAAATCTCGCCGATCTCTGCTCCGCTGCACGCCCTGATGATTTGTTGATCGTCGGAAATCAGAGAGACATAGGCGATTGGCACCTTGGCAAGGCTGGAAATCAGTTTGCAGAAGGACCGGGTGAAGGCGTCGTCATAGTTGCGCCCAAGATAGTAGTGGTCGAGCAGTGAAGCTCGCGACCTCCGGCCTTGTGCGTCTGTGGAAGCCTGATGCATGCCAACCCCGATTGGTGCGTCTGTTGGCTCCTAACTTAGAGTCATAAAGTTTAGAAAAAGCATAACGTAGAAGCGGCAAATGCTAATATTCTCTATTTGAGATGACTCCTCGATCAATAAGGTTGAAGATGTATTGATTTTGGCTCGATAGACAGAAAGGTTTCCGATCTGCCCACGTAGATCACTGTTGCGCCACCTATTGCGTTGAGGATGCCGATAATATCCTTTTGCGTCTCGGGATCCAGTGCTTCCAAAGCATCGTCCAGGATAATCCAGCCGGGTTTGACAAGAACAGCATTGGCCAGCCGAAGCCGCATCTGCTCTTCCTCTTCCAGTATTCTTTCCCAGCGGTCGCGCGAATCCAGATGGTCAACCAGTCGCGGCAGCCCGACATCCATAAGGGCTTTCTGCAACTCCTCGTCGCGATAGGCATCGGCGGGAAGCGGGTAGGTCAGCACCTCGCGCAGAGGTGCATCGGGGAAATAGCCCTTTTGCGGGATCAACAGCAAGCGGCCGCTTTTGGGCAGCCGGATTTCGCCTTGGCCCCATGGCCACAGACCCGCGAGCGCCTGGAAGAGCAACCGACGGTTTGCACGCGGATCGCCGTTTATCATCACGCGTTCGCCGGGACCAATGACATATTCACCGTCCAGCCGCAGCCCGCGATCTCCACCGTTGCCGCTCGGGTTTGCTGTCAGCACCAGATCTTTCAGAACCAATTGCTCGCTCTTGCCGGTGGTCAGGTTAAGCCCTGATGGGGCATCTTCTGCCTGATCGAGATCGATCAAGGCGCGGCGGAAGACCGAGACGCGGAAGAGTGCCGCTTTCCAGTCGGCGATCGGGCGGAAATTGTCGATATACCAGCGTAGCGCCGTGTTCACCTGGTTGAAGGCGCCCACGGCCATCATCAAACCGCCGAAGGAAAGATTGCCACTGAAATAGACGGGCGCTGCAATGAGGATGGGGGCAATGGTTGTCAGCCAGCCAAAGCCCGCCGAAACCCAGGTAAGGTTGGTATAGGCGAGGGCCAGACGCCGGATGATCGCCAAAACATTGTCGATGGCCCCGTTGATGCGCCGTTGCTCATTGCCTTCGCCCTTTGTCAGGGTGATGGCCATCATGTTTTCATTGGTGCGCATGAGGGTGAAGCGAAGCTCTGCCTCCTGCGACAATTTTCGAGAATTCAGAATTGGCAGCTTGCGCCCGACATAGTTGCTCAGCATCGAGGCCGAGCCCGCGTAGATCAGTGCTGCCCAGACCATATAGCCCGGAATATGGATGGGCTTTCCATCGAAGACGAAGGAGAAGTCGGCGGAGAGAACCCACAATACGCCGATGAAACTGACGAGAAGGATCGTGGCGTTCACCAGACCAATGGCAAGCGAAGTGGTGAGTTCGGCAAGATTACGGGCATCCTCATGCAGGCGCTGATCGGGATTCACACCGATCTTGCCAAGGCGGCTGAGGCGCAGGGCGCGCCGCGGCTTCATCCATTGATCCACCAGGTCGCGGGTCAGGCCCTCACGCATGTAAAGCGCCGTCATCTGGTTCAGCCAGGCCTGGATGACATTGAGAACCAGAAGCGAGCCGGCGATAACGAAGAAAACCTTCAGCTGGGTGAAGAATTCGGGCAGGTTGCGCTGTTCAAGCGCATTGTAAAACGGCGTGTTCCAATAATTCAGCCGGTATTGCGCATAAACCGTCGTCAGAATGATCGTCAGCAATGCCACAGTGAGGATCAGGACACGGCCACGCACCTGGGATGTCCAGAAGGCACCCGCCATCATCTTCAACTGACTCCCGAAGCCGAAGTCGGGATACTCGTTTTCAATGTCGGATCGATCCGCGTTTTGTTCCGTATTCGCCATGCTTTGCATCCACCCGCGGAAACGGGAAGTCTCCACCATGCCTGTTTGTACAGGCAATTGGTAAATCCCAGCTTCTCATGGCAAGCTTGCGGCAGGCGGATGCCCTGTTTTCAGGCGCGCAGTTTGTCGCTGTCCGATTGCGGATTGGCAATGAGGCTGCTTGCCAGATGCGCCATGCGTTTGACGGCATCTTCCAGCACGTCATCGGGCACCGTCAGGGAGATGCGGACGAAACCCGCTGCCTGATGGCCGAAGGAGGAGCCGGGCATGACGGCGACCTTTTCCTTACGCAGAAGTTCCCAGGCATAGGCTTCGCCACTCAGGCCGGTGCCGGTGACATCCACCACCACAAACATTCCACCCTCCGGCATCATCGGCTTCAAGAGGTTGCTGCCGGTGAGGGTCTTTTCGATGATGGCGGCACGACGGCTGTAATTTGCCTTCATGATGCCTGCTGTTTCGAAGGGTCTGGAAAGAGCCAACGCCGCCATGTCGGCAATGAAGGGCTGGACGCCGAAGAGCATGGTTTCGGAAACCGGCAGGAGCTTTGCACAGAACTCCTCCGGTCCGGCGGCCCAGCCGCTGCGGAAGCCGGGGGCGGCATGCGACTTGGAGATGGAGGAAACGACAATCGTTCGCTCTGCCAGCTCAGGCATGTCGAAGGGGGAGGCAAAATCCGTTCCGAAGATCAGCTGTTCATATACTTCATCGCAGACGATCCACAGGTCGTGCTTGCGACAGATCGCGCCAATGGCGGCAATTTCCGCAGCTGTCAGAACGGCGCCTGTCGGGTTATGCGGCGTGTTCAGGAGAAGAACCCGTGCTTCGGGCGTAATGGCACGCTCCAGATCCTGCACCTGCAGATGGAAGCGATTTTCCGGGCGAAGCGGAACCGGGATCAGATGCGCGCCGGTGGATGCGATGACCCCTTCATAAGTCGCATAGAGCGGATCGCCAACGAGCACGCCGTCACCTGCCTCGACAAGGCCGGTCATGACCGCATAAAGGGCGCTTTGGGTGCCGGGGAAGCAGAGGAAGTTCTTCTCGGTCACGCCGGGGCGGCGTTTTGCATATTTCTCCACCAGGGCCTTCAGAACCGCAGGTTCGCCGCGTCCGTTGGAGTAGCGCGTGCGACCGGCATACATGGCGCGTGCGCACTCATCCAGCAGATCCTGATGCGGGGGGAGATCCGGTTCGCCGATGGTCAGCTCGATAATCGGCTCGCCTTCGGCCTTCATGCGGCGTGCAGCCATATGCAAGGCCCAGCGGCCCGAGCCAAGATCTGCCAAACGGTCGGTGATGGAAGCGTAGCGCACGTGAATCTCCTCAAGGCGTCTTGAAATCGTCAGGCGGACAGCTCGCCGGGTCTCAACCCGAGAAGGCGCTCCACCGAAGTGAGGGCTGTTTGCGCCAGTTCGCATTCACGGAACATATCCGCAGCCAGCGTGCCTTCCAGCCACAGCCCGTCGATGAGGCCGTTTAGCGCGATAGCGTCCTGGCGGCAACGTTCGGAATCGATAACTTCCCCGCGTTCACGAAAGAAGCACGAAATCAGATCCTCAAGCTTGTTTAGAAAAACGAGATAGTTTTCCCGGTGAATGGCGGCAATCGCCGGATCGATGCGGATCTGGCCGATGAAGACTGCCCAGAGCGACAGCATTTTCACATCCGTCACCGGTGGCGTAAGGTTTGCGACGATGAAATCGCAAAGACGCCTGCGGGCAGGGAGGTCCTGATCGGCAGCCGTCAGGGCAGGTTCCAGCATGTTTTCCATGATCTGGCGGTAGGCCGCCTGGATCATCTGGTCCTTGCTGTCGAAATAATGCCGGATCAGGCCGCCGGTCACCCCGGCTCTGGTGGCAATCTGGCGCACTGTCGCGCCCTGGATGCCAAACTCCGCGATGCAATCCAATGTGGCGTTGATCAGATCTTCGCGACGCTCGCTTTCCGAGGCGCGGTGATAGCTGCGGCGGGTCAACTCAACTTCCCTCTTGCGGCTGCAAAACGCAAATTCTTCGAAATACGGCATCCATAAAAGCGAGGGAGGGAGAGTGTCAGGTCGGTGCAGCGAGCTGTTCCGATGGATCCTTCTCCGGATGCCAGAACTGAAGACTGTTCAGAACGAATAATATACGCTTGAGTAATTTATGGACAAGTGCAAAAGTCGCCTCTTAATGCATCGGTACCAGCGCCGTCATCAAAAACAGGCTGGGGGAACGTTGGTTAAGGCAAGACCGGCCAATGAAGGCTGGCAGTGAAGGTAACATGACGGAAACGGCGCAAGCCATTGAAGTTCGCGATCTCCATAAGCGTTTTGGTCCGTTGGAGGTCCTCAAGGGTGTCTCTCTCACCGCCAGGCAGGGCGATGTGATTGCTCTGATCGGCGGTAGCGGTTCGGGGAAATCCACCTTCCTCCGCTGCATCAACATGCTTGAGCTGCCCACATCCGGCAGCGTTTCTATACATGGCGAAGCCATTCAGATGAAAGATGACGGGGCTGGCGGTCTGATGCCTGCCAATCGCCGCCAGGTGCAGCGCATTCGCACCAAGCTCGGCATGGTGTTCCAGAGCTTCAATCTGTGGCAGCACATGACGGTGTTGCAAAACGTCATCGAAGTGCCGGTCCATGTGCTTGGACAGCCGAAGGACCAGGCCATCGAGGTGGCGGAAACGCTTTTGCGGCGCGTGGGCCTTTATGAGAAGCGCGATGCCTATCCGGCCTTCCTGTCCGGTGGGCAGCAGCAGCGTGCAGCCATCGCCCGTGCGCTTGCCATTCAGCCGCTCGTCATGTTGTTCGATGAACCGACCTCGGCCCTCGATCCGGAGCTTGTCGGCGAAGTCTTGAACGTTATCGGCGATCTTGCGCGCGAAAAGCGCACCATGCTGCTTGTCACGCATGAGATGAAGTTTGCGCGCCAGGTGGCAAGCCATGTCATCTATCTGCATGGCGGTGTCATTGAGGAGCAGGGCCCGCCGGAAGCCATCTTCGAGAACCCTCAATCCGAGCGTTTGAAGAAGTTCATCAGTTCAATTCACTAACAAAGAAGATAATCTTGAAAGGGGAAATCATGAAAACTATCGTCAAGACAGCGCTTGTCGCGCTTGCCATGGGTGCCGCGAGCCTCACCACGGCTGTCGCGCAGGATGTCAAGGTAGGCGTGGATTCCGGTCCTTACCCTCCGTTCAGCTCTCCGGATGCCAGCGGCAAATGGGTCGGCTGGGAAGTGGAAATCATGGACGCGCTCTGCGCGGAAGCCAAGCTGAACTGCACCCTGACGCCGATTGCCTTCGATGGCCTGATCCCGGCCCTTAACGGCAAGAAGATCGATGCGATCATGAGCTCCATGTCGATCACCGACGAGCGCAAGAAGATGATCGACTTCTCGGACAAGTATTACAACACTCCCTCCGCCATCATTGGCCCGAAGGGCGAGAAATTCGAGCCGACGGCAGAAGGGCTGAAGGGCAAGATCGTTGGCGTTCAGGCCTCGACCATTCACCAGCGCTATGTGCAAAAGTATTTCGGCAGCGCCATTTCCGAACTGAAGGAATATCAGTCGCAGGATGAGGCCAACAGCGATCTGGCCGCTGGCCGTATCGATGCCATCCAGGCCGATCTGATTACACTGGATTCCTTCCTGAAGTCGGATCAGGGCAAGGCCTGCTGCGATCTGAAGGGCAATGTCAAGGATGATCCGGAAATCCTCGGCGCGGGTGTTGGCGTTGGCGTTCGCAAGGACGACACGGCGCTGAAGGACAAGTTCAACGCGGCAATCAAGGCTATCCGCGCGAATGGCACTTATGACAAGATTTCGAAGAAGTATTTCGATTTCGACGTTTACGGCAAGTAATCGCCTTCATCGTGGCCGAAGCCCGTCATCCGACGGGTTTCGGCTTTTCTATTGATGCGCTGCATCATGTCGCCCGCTCCATCTTCGGCAGGCGGGATATGATGCATAAGCCCGGAAAACCGGACCCATGGGCCCAACAAGTTTTGACCTGAGCCTTCTTGCCCTGTCTTCCCCCGGTTGGGGTGGCGTTTTGCTGCAGGGGCTCTGGATGTCGTTGAAGGTAGCCATCGGCGGCTATCTGCTGGGGCTGTTCATCGGTATCGGAGGTGCCGCCGGCAAGCTGTGGGGCGGCCCGATCCTGCGCGATCTTCTTGAGGTCTATACCACCGTTGTGCGTGGTGTGCCGGAACTCATCCTCATCCTTATTCTCTATTACGCAGGCACTGATGCCGTGAACCAGCTGATGGGGCTTCTTGGCCTGCCGGCGGTCGATATCAGTGGCCTTGCTGCAGGCATTTTCGTGATTGGTGTGGTTCAAGGCGCCTATTCCACCGAAGTTTTGCGCGGCGCCATCCTGGCCGTTCCTGCGGGCCAGATCGAAGCGGCGCGCGCCTATGGAATGGCCCCCTTGCTGGCGCTTCGCCGCATCACGCTTCCTGCCATGTTGCCCTATGCGATACCCGGCCTTTCCAATCTGTGGCTGATTGCCACCAAGGACACAGCGCTTCTCGCCGTTGTCGGCTTTGCGGAACTCACGCTGGTAACGCGGCAGGCGGCGGGCACCACCAAGGCCTATCTTATGTTCTTTCTGGCAGCGGGCGTGCTGTATCTCCTGGTCACGCTGATCTCCAACGTTCTCATTGGAATGCTTGAAAAGCGTGCGCGCCGCGGCATGAGCCGTCCGGAAGGTGCCGCATGAGTGAAGTGACCGGAATTCCCGCTTACGAGCCGCCGAAAGCACGCAGCCTCTTTGAGCCGCACCGTATTTTCCTGATGGCCGTCTTCGCAGGCATCGTCTTCTGCATGGCGTGGTTCATGCGCTGGGACTGGTTGCCGCAATATCAGACCCGGTTGTTCTGGGGCATCTGGGAAACGCTTCTGCTGCTCTTTTCCACCTCTATCGCCGGCTTTCTGCTTGCCGTGCCGCTTGGCCTTGTGCAGGTGACGGGGCCGAAGCCTCTGGCCTGGCTGGCACGTGGCTTCTGTACCCTCATTCGCGGAACGCCACTGCTTTTGCAGCTTTGGCTGATCTATTACGGATTGGGGTCGCTGTTTGCGCAATATCCGGAAATCCGCCAGTCCTTTCTCTGGCCCTATCTCCGGCAGGCCTGGCCTTATGGTTTTGCGGCGCTGACCATTTCCTTCGCGGCCTATGAGGGGGAGGTTATGCGCGGCGCATTTGCCGGTGTGCCGAAGGGAGAGCTGGAAGCAGCGCGCGCCTATGGCATGGGTCGCTTCACCATGTTCCGCCGCATCTGGCTGCCCCGTGCCGTGCAGCGTTCATTGCCGACCTTGACGGGGGAAACGGTTCTTCAGCTGAAGTCAACGCCGCTTGTCGCGACGATCACGGTGGTTGATGTCTATGGCGTCATCTCGCGCGTCCGCCAGGACACTTTCCTGACTTACGAGCCATTGCTGTTCCTGGCGCTGATCTATTTGATCCTGACCGGCATGCTGGTTTATGCCTTCCGCCTTCTCGAAAAGCGCATTCCGAACCGCGGAGCCTGAAGTCTGGCAGGGAAAAGCTCAAACCGCTTTTCCCGAAAAGACAAACGGGTGGCAGAAGGCATCAGGCTCCCAGCCAGAGCTTGATGACGAGGCCGACAAAGCCGACCGCAAGGACGCCGGCCAGCCACAGGCCGATGAACCAGGCGATCTGACGTGTCTTTTGCCCGGCCATCAGTGATAGCCTTCATCCGGGTTCATCTTGCCGCGGAAGACCCAGTAGGCATAGGACGTGTAGATCAGGATGGCGGGCACCAGAACGGCGGCCCCCACCAGAAGGAAGCCGAGGCTCTCATCCGGTCCGGCGGCATCCCAGATCGTCAGCGAGGTTGGCACGATATAGGGATAGAAGCTGATGCCGATGCCCGCATAGGCCAGCACGAAAAGACCGAGCGAGCAAAGGAAGGGGCGTTTATCCTTGTTGTCGCGCAGACCTGTGAGCACGCCATAAAGGCAGGCAAAGACCAGAAGCGGCACGGTAACCGTCAAGAGCGCTCCGGGAAATGCGAACCAGCGATCCAGATATTGCGGCTTGAGGAAAGGCGTCCAGACGCTGACGATGCCCATGGCGGCGACGGTTCCAAAGACGGTGAAGAAGGCGAAGTTCCTCGCACGTTCTGCCAGCTCCCCCTCGGTGCGCATCACCAGCCATGTCGCGCCGAGCAGGGCATAACCGATGACCAGCGCGATCCCTGTCAGGATGGAGAAGGGGGTCAGCCAATCCCACCAGCCACCGGCATAGGCACGGTTTGCCACCGGAATTCCCTGCACCAGCGCGCCGAGCGCGATGCCCTGCGCAAAGGCCGCAACAATGGAACCGCCCGCGAAGGCCCAGTCCCACAGCCATTCGGCCCGCTTGGTTCTCCAGCGATATTCGAAGGCAACGCCGCGGAAAATCAGGCCAAGAAGCATCGCAATCAGCGGCGCATAGAGGGCGGGCAGAATAGTGGCATAGGCCAGCGGGAAAACCGCAAGCAGGCCACCGCCGCCCAGCACAAGCCAGGTTTCGTTTCCATCCCAGACGGGGGCGACGGAATTCATCATCACATCGCGGTCGTGCTTTTGCCGGAAGAAGGGGAAGAGGATGCCGATGCCAAGGTCAAAGCCATCGAGAACCACATAGGCCAGAACGGCGAAGGCAATGATGGCCGCCCAGATGAAGGGAAGGTCAAGCTCCATGATGTGCGCCTCCGTGTCGGGTGTGGTCTTCGGTCAGAGCGGGGGCTGGCGTAATGCCAGCGCTGCGGATCGGCCCGCCGCTCAAATGTGTATCCGGGTCGCGGGGCAGTCGGCCCATCAGTCTGAGAATGTAGAAGGTGCCTGCACCGAAGACGAGGAAATAGACGATGATGAAGGCGATCAGCGACGCGGCGACCGCAGGGGCAGAAATCGGCGAGATCGAGTCCGCCGTCAGGAGATGACCGTAGACTGTGTAGGGCTGGCGGCCCACTTCCGTTGTGATCCAGCCCGCGAGGACGGCGACGAAGCCAGCCGGTCCCATGACACAGGCGAAACGATGCAGCCATGCGTTCTGGTAGAGCGAACCCTTCCACCGACAGTAAAGGCTGAAAAGCCCGAGTGCCAGCATGGCGAAGCCAAGCACGACCATGACACGGAAGGACCAGAAGACAACCGCTACGGGCGGCTGCTTTTCACGCGGGATAGTGTCGAGCCCTGCCAGCGGCGCATTCAGATCGTGCTTGAGGATGAGGCTGGAAGCTTTCGGGATCTCGAGCGCGTAATGCATGCGCTGGTTCTCCTGATCGGGCAGTCCGAAAAGGATGAGCGGCGCGCCGTTCGGATGGCTCTCGAAATGACCTTCCATCGCCATCACCTTGGCGGGCTGATGCTCCAGCGTATTCAGCCCGTGGGCATCGCCTGCCAGAATTTGCAACGGCGCAACCGCGGAAATCATGCCCATGGCCATGGAAAACATGGTTCCCGCCCGCAGAGGTGCCGTGCGGCGCAGGAGGTGCCATGCCCCCACACCGCCGACCACCAGCGCTGTCGTAAGATAGGCAGCAAGCACCATATGCGTGAAGCGGTAGGGGAAAGACGGGTTGAAGATGACCGCCCACCAATCGGCAGGCACAAACTGGCCCTGGTCGTTCATGGCGAAACCGGCGGGTGTTTGCATCCAGGAATTCACCGCAAGGATCCAGACCGCCGACATCAGCGTGCCGAGCGCGACCATCAGGGTTGCGAAGAAATGCAACCCTGGCCCCACACGTTTGCGGCCAAACAGCATGACACCCAGAAACCCGGCTTCGAGGAAGAAGGCGGAGAGTACTTCATAGCCCATCAAGGGCCCGATCACCGGCCCTGCCTTGTCGGAGAAGACGCTCCAGTTGGTGCCGAACTGGTAGGACATCACGATCCCCGAGACGACGCCCATGGCGAACGCAATGGCGAAGATGGTTTTCCAGAAGTCGAAAAGCTCGATGTAGATCTGCTTTCTGGTCCAGAGATGAAGGCCTTCCAGCACAGCCAGATAGCTCGCAAGTCCGATGGAAAAGGCGGGAAAGATGATGTGGAACGATACTGTGAAGGCGAACTGAACTCGCGCCAGCATTGTGGCATCGAAATGCTCGAACATGTCGGCTCTCTTTCCGGCCGGAAACTTGCGATCGGCCTCTTGGGAAAGTATTTAACCGCAAGCTGAACTTCGGCAATGGTCAGTTTCGTCGCATGACGATGTGAGCCAGTTTGAAGCGCCCTAAAGAAAGGGCGCCTCCGGGAAAGGAGGCGCCCCGAGGGGGGGAGGTTCTATGACGCTGTCGCGAGGCGCTTGCGCATTGCGACAGCCAAAGAACTGGCAAGTGTGCGGTTGGTTCCAGAGGACGGCGATATTCTTCGGGGAACATTGGTCCCGGGGACTGGTTTCAAAACCGTGTCAGTTCATCAGGAGAACCAACATGAGCGAATCCGTTCAAACGACCGATCACAAGGAAATCCGTGGCTGGATCGAGAAGCGTGGCGGCCATCCCTCCCGGGTCAAAGGGGCAAAGGAGGGCGGTCTGCTGCGTGTGGATTTCGGCGCGCCGGAAGAAAATTTGGAGAAGATCGAGTGGGACGATTTCTTCTCCATCTTCGACGAGAACGAGCTGAGCTTTCTCTATCAGGACAAGACAAAGGACGGAAAGACGAGCCGTTTCAACAAATTCGTTTCACGCCACTGATCGGGAGATCGGCCATGCAAGGCAACAAGACGCATCAACAGCAGCGTGCGATTATCGAGAAGCGGGAAAACACCGCCAATGCGGATCCCGATTTCGATGCGCGCGCGGATCTGGAGCGCACGCCGGAAGCGCGGGAAGCCTTCCGCAAGGGCGAGAGCATCAACCCGCAGGTGGGTGAAGTGTCCATGCATGACGATCCCGGCATCATTCGGGGCGTCAATCAGGAAAGCCCGCACCGTAAGGGTTGAGCCTTCATATCGTCACATCGGCAATCAAAGGCAGATGATCGGAGGCGAGGCGGGTCGCGTCATTGCGCACGGCTTTCGCCTCCACGATTTTCGGCCCGTTGGCCACAAAAATATGATCCAGCCTCAGGAGTGGAAAGCGTGACGGAAAGGTTGGATCGGGAAGCCTGCCGGTCTGGCTTTTCGAATCCGCCATGGCTGCGCCCAGTTCGCGATAGGGAGCAGAGGAGGGGATGGAGTTGAAGTCGCCCATGAGAATGGCTGGACGGCCGCGCAGGGTGGGATGACCGATCCAGTGCGGTCCGAGAAGTTCGCGGGCTTGCCGAAGGCGGTCACGCCGCAACAGGCCGAGATGCGTGTTGATCACCTGGACCGATGTATCCTGCACATCCACTTCTGCCCATAAAGCGCCGCGAGGTTCGCCGTAGGATCCAAGGGCCGCGGCCTTCACAAGCCGCATGGGCAGCGCCGTCATCAGCGCGTCGCCGTAAAGCTCTTCTTCCAGATGCAGTGCCGGGTGAAAGTGGAAATCCATCTTCAGGCGCAAGGCGATGGCTTCAGCCTGATCGATGCCTCCGCTTCGCCGACGGCCGACATCCAGTTCCTGCAGGCCGATAATATCCGGATTGAGGGATGCGATGACATCGGCCACGCGGCCGGGGTCCAGCCTTCTATCCGTGCCCACACAACTGTGAACATTGTAGCTGAGGATTCGAATGGTCCGGTGATGGGTGGGGGACGTAGAGAGGATGGGTTCGTTCATGACGCGGGGAACCCGTTTGCACCGCGTTTCGTTCCCTCAGCACTGATTATCGAAAGCCAATCCCCGGCTGAAGAAGGGCGAGGACATCTCGTGACGCGGCAACTCTTCCGAATTCTGATCTTTCTGGTCATCTGCATCGCTCTCGTTCTCGTCTACCGGAGTTTGAGCCGGTATAGCCTTGAGGAAGTGACAGACTCCTTATCGCAGATCCCGCTGTCCCGGATCGTCAGCGGGTTTGGCTGCGTGCTGGCGTCCTATGTCTGCCTTTCCCTCTTCGACTGGCTGGGGCTGAAATATGTGGGCAAGCCGCAAAGCTATCCCCGTGCGGCGCTGGCTTCCTTCTGCGCTCTCTCCATCGGGCACAATGTTGGCGGTGCCGCGCTCTCCAGCGGGGCCGTGCGGTATCGCTTCTATACGCGCTGGGGACTGACCGGCGACGAGGTGGCCAAGGTCATTCTCTTCTGCGGTGCCACCGTTCTGTTGGGGCTGAGCATGCTGGCGGGACTGGCACTTATCCTGATGCCGCCGACGGGTGAAACGATCCTGCAACTGGAACCATGGCCGCGCTTCTGGCTGGGCATTGCCTTTCTTGCCTATCCTGTTGCCTATGTGCTTGCCTCGCTGCGCTGGCGGCCACCGCTGAAATTCCGCAGTTTCCGCATGGAGATGCCAACGACCGGCATGTGCCTTGCGCAGATTGCGGTGGGAACCGTCAATTTCGGCTTCGTCGCGGCAGCGCTGCACCAGCTTCTGTCGCCCTTTACCGATGCCGGATACCTGCAGGTGGCCTCGGCCTATGTGACCGCGACCATTGCTGCAATGCTGAGCCACGTGCCGGGAGGGCTCGGCGTGCTGGAAGCGACGATGCTGGTGCTTCTGCCCGCCGGTGCCTCGATTGGCGCGCTGGTGGCATTCCGGGTGCTGTATTATTTCGTGCCGCTGTTGATCGGCGGGCCCCTATTCCTGCTGACGGAGATCCTGGCTCGCCGCAATGGCCCCAAGAATGAAGAGGTCTCAGGTAAAGCTGCGCATCAGGCGTGACAGAGCCCAGCGCGTGCCGACCTTCAACTGGCGATAGGGCCAGAAGGGACGGCGCGGATCGACCAGTGACGTGCCGACCAGTGAATCCGTTTCGCCGTTCAGGACATCGACATCGAACTGGCGCAAGCCTCGTGGCTTGACGTTCAGAAGGTCGATCGTGCGGATCAGCGATCCGGTTTCATCGAGGGTCTGTGCCACGATTTCCGGTGTCGTTTCCAGATGTTCGGCAATCAGATCATTGCGAAACCGCACAATGGCCTGCCGATTGGCTGCATCGGCCGGTTCGAAAGCGAGGTCCGACTCGGTATCCAGCCCCTCGGAGCGGTTGTTGAGATTGGATGAGCCGACACGGACAAATCGGTCATCAATGATGACCACTTTGGCATGAACGACGATCTCGCGCTCCTTGTCTTCCTCATCCTGTGTGACGGCGTAGAAAACGCGAAGGCGGCCGTAGCGGTCATGCCGTTTGAGCCGGCGCAGAAGCCGCGTCCGATTGTGGCCCATCATCACCTTTTCAAGAAAACCGTGCGATTCCCGCGTGACCAGGATAACCACTTCCGGTCCGTTTGCTTCCTGCAGGCGGTCGATGATCGTGCGGGCGACATTGAACGAAGCCAAATACTGGGATTCGAGATAGATATGCCGTTTGGCTGCATGCAGCGCGTCATGCGTCAGCTGGATCGCCTCGCGACGTCCCTTTCTTCCGTTCCAGCGAAGCGGCTCGGTCAAGGCCAGCGCGGCGGTGCAGTGGGTGAGGGCGGGGGCAAGATCCTGCGGCCACAGTGCATCGGGCTCGCCGGAAACAGGCTGAAGGCTTTCCTTGCGCGCCCATTTCCACCGTTTGCGGCAGGCGTCCCCCACCATTTTGGCAGCCTCCCCGGAGACGATGGATTGCACGTCGTGAACCGGGCCATAGCAGGTTCCATCGGGAGAGCAGCGCAAGGGGTTCGGCAGGGCGTGACGCCGATCATCCCAGCGCCTCGCGGTCAGATCGATCCCGCCGAGGAAAGCAACCGCGTCGTCCACGCAAACCATTTTCTGGTGATGGCTTGCCCGCACCGGATGGCGGAAGTCGAACTCCATCGTGATCCGCGAGTGGTCGTTCCAGCCGCTCTTCTTGAAAAGCTTCAGGCTCTTGCCCGAATAGATGGGGCCCATGCCCCAGACGAGAATGTAGACCTTCAGGTCATTCTGCGTATCCACGCGCTGGCGCAGGATCTGCCCAAGGGTCGGGCTGCCGGGAATTTCCGGTCGCAAGCGGATATTGGGGTTGAAATCCCATCCGACAATGAAGATCGACTTGCGTGCCTTCAGAAGAACCTGTTCGAGACGCCGATAATAGTCCGCTCCATCGACGAGAAAGGCCGCTCTATCGCAGCGGCTGCTGCGCCAGGCATTCCGGCCCGGGCGAATGATGTCTGCCCGCATCTGCTCTTCCGATACTGTTGCCTTTGACGAGAGATCCACGTTGCTACCCCTGAAACATTTTCTCGAAAACGCACTTGGCCGCGCGCGGGTTCCCGCGGCGGCCTCAATGCTTCACAGGTGACTGGATCAGTTGTCCGCCTGGATCGGCGGTTCACGCGTCTCATCCGGGTTTGGAACGGGGTCTTCGTCCGGAAGACGATCCGGTTCCGGCTCCTGGATCGGCGGTTCGGGTGCCCAGCCGGGAGCTGGCATCGGAGGCTGCTCGCTTGGTTCCCGTGGGTCAGACATGCATGGCTCCTTCCGTTCTGGTGTGTTCTCCACAACACGAGCCATACGCTTTGGTTCCCCCATCTTGCGCCGGGCTTCTTGCAAAAGGCAGGGTGCGGCCCACATGCAGGAGGAGGAAGCGGCCAAGGAGAGGAGAGAGGTTATGACCCATGCTAAAGATCACTTTGCCAAGTGGCTGAGCGATGCCCATGCTCTTGAGCTGCAATCCATTGCCCTGCTGAAAAGCCAGATCGCGCGTATCGAGAATTATCCCGATCTGCGTGAGAAGATGATTGAGCATCTTGCCAATAGCGAAGGGCATGAGAAGGCGCTTCGCGGACTGATGGAGCGTTTTCCCGGCGCGCAATCGTTGATCAAGGACGTGGCTGGGCGCTTGTCGGCAACCGCGCAGGGGCTGACGGGCGCCTTTTCCGCAGACGAAATCGTCCGGACCTGCATGAATGCCTATGTCTTCGCCCATGAAGAAGTTGCCAGATACAAGGTATTGCTGGCGGCTGCGGATGAGCTGGGAGATTCCACCGCCGTTGCCGTGTGCGAACGCATTCTCTCGGAAGAAAAGGCCATGGCCGACTGGTTGGAGCTTTATCTGGACGGCGTCACGCGTCTTTATCTGATGCGCGACGAACGAGACCTGCTCGCCAAGCGTTGAGAGGCACAACATGTCGCGCAAAAGTGTGAAGCGGTTTTGCGAGAACGACATGCGCCACGGATGGCGGCAGGCCGCGATGTCACGCAAAAGCGTGAGACGCGAAGCTCGCGGCTCGCGTCATCAGGTCACCTCAGTCGTTCGTTCAATTCCTGAGGATCGCGAACGCCTGTCTGATAAAGCTCGATGATCTGCGCTGCCAGATTGCTGGCGGCTGTGGGGTCATTGTCCATTCCACGGCGCTTCAAGGCGTCGTTGAACACGTCCTTCAGGAAGGACAATTCCTGCGGTTCGATGACTGTGGTTTCAGAGGATATCTGCATCTTTGTCACCTCCGTGCTGGAGGGGCGAAAGCGATGTCGTCTTCCAGCCGCCGATGCCCTGTCAATCAGTCGACGGTGAATTCAGGTTACGCTTAAATGCAGTAAATGCAAGTGGGCGCCGCCTCACGAAAACGTTCTTGCGCGAGGCGGCACGCGGTATTGGTCACATCCGGTTCAACTTAGCTTGTTGGCTTCGTGGTCCTGATATTGCTCCGTCTGAACTGCCTTGCTGTCGAGGCCGCGTTCGCGGGAATGCTGGGCCTTGTCCCGGTTGGAAAGCACCATGTTTTCGTTGAGCTTTTCCTTTTCGATATCGGTCATGGCCCCGGTGCCTGTGCCTTTGCCCTGTGCGCTTGCACCCATGTGCTTGGAGCTGGCATTCGCCATTTCTCATTCTCCTTCGTATTGTTCACGAAGATCAAACCGGGCAGGACGGATTTTGATCCCGTTTCACGCCGCTTGCGGGTTGCACTTTCGGTTTGTCACCCACCGCCGCAGCAGGGATTGTGTGGACAGAATGCCGATGAAGGCGGCGTTATCGCGGAAACCTGCCAGAGGTGCTCTTTCTGCCTTGCGGCATAGCTTTGCCACGGCAGAGGGGTCGAACAGACCGCCTGTCGCAAGGGCGTCCGGTGACAGGAGATCAGCCACGAGCGCTCGTCCGAAATCCCCCTGAAAGGCCGCGCTATCGGGTGCGCGATAGGGCTGTTTCGGCCGGGATTGAATTGATTGCGGCAGCAAGCCTTTCGCCATTTCCCTCAGCAGAGGTTTTTCGGTGAGCACCTTCATTTTGAGGCTTGGCGGAAGCTCCGCGGCAAATTCCATCACACGGTGATCGAGATAGGGAAAACGTCCCTCCACGCCATGTGCCATGGCCATGCGGTCGCCCTGAGCAGAGAGAATATAGCCGGGCAGCAGATAGCGCGCTTCCAGATATTGCGCCTGATCCTGCGGGTGCCAATGCTTGAAATCATCCGGCAGAAGCTCGGTCAATTCCGCCGCCGCATCATAGTCCTTGAGCTTGTGTCGCAAGGCTTCGGAGAAGAAGATCTTGGTGCCGCCGGTATTGCGCATGCGGGGCCGGTGGGAGAACAACGGATCGTCCAGCCGATCCTGGCCCACGCCAAAGAAGCTTGCGAGATAGCTTGCCGGTTGGCTCTGAAGTCCGTGTAGATAAGGGTAGAGGCGGCGGAAGAGGAGAGCCCGGCGCTGTGATTTCGGCTGGCTGGCGCAGAAGCGGCGTAGTCGTGCTTCCTTGAAGATATCGTAGCCACCGAAAATCTCATCCGCGCCTTCGCCGGTCAAAACCACTTTCATGCCAGCTTGCTGCACCAGACCCGACAGCGCATACATGGGGGCAGGGGCAGTCCGCAGGATCGGTCTTTCGCATAAGCCCACAACCTGTTCGAAACGATTGGCGATATCCTCCAGGCTGCACGTGATGCTGCGATGCCGGGTGCCAAGCGCTTGCGCCACCTGTTGCTGAAAGCTGCTTTCGTCATGCTCGTGGCTATCGAAGTTGACGGAGAAGGTATTGAGTGGCCCTTGGCTCAAGGGAGACGCCAAGGCGCAGATAAGGGAGGAATCCAGCCCGCCGGACAGATAGGCGCCTACCGGAACATCGGCCCGCAGGCGCAGGCGGATAGCATCCTCCAGCAGCGCTCTTGCCTGCTCGCATGCCTGATGCATGGGCACTGCAGGCGCAATGTCGCCCAGACGGGGATAGGTCAGCTGCCACCAGGCCCGCGTGGTGGTCCGCCCGTCTTCCACAATCATCATATGGCCCGGCTGCAATTCCTGAATGCCGTCAAAGGCCGTTCGCTCACCCAGCGTCGTCCAGAGAGTGAAAATCTGTTCCATGGCGATGGGATCGATGCAGGGCGTAACTCCCGGCAATTCGAACAGGGCCTTGATTTCCGAGGCGAAGGCGATGCCCTTGCCATGCTGCATGAAGAAAAGCGGACGCACGCCGATGCGATCGCGCGCAAGAAGCAGGCGCTTTGTGCGCGAATCCCAAAGCGCAAAAGCGAAATCGCCGTTGAGATGGCGCAGGCAATCTTCTCTATATTCAGCATAGAGTGCCAGAATGACTTCCGTATCGCTGGCTGTGCGGAAAACATGGCCCCGCTGGCGCAGGTCTTCCCGCAATTCAATATAGTTGAATATCTCACCGTTGAAGACGATTGTGAGATGACCATCGATACTGTGCATCGGCTGTTGTCCGTCGCCGAGGCCCACAATGGAAAGGCGCACATGGGCAAGGCCCAGCCCATCTGCCTCACGCAGATCGAAGCCGCGTTCATCCGGTCCCCGGTGGGCAATCGCATCCGCCATGCGAGTGAGAACCTGGTGTCCCTCCGCTGGATCGATATCCGCCTTCAGGTAGCCAGCAAAGCCGCACATGCGTCTCTCCATCCTGCTTCATAAGGTTGCGGGCAAGATAGGTGGAGAACCCTAACAAAAAGCGGGCAGCTGGCCTGCTGGCGCTGACTGCAGTTAACAAGCACTTGTCTGGTGCGGGTAATTGCGCCAACCTCACTTTGAGCGGGGGGAGGATCGGCTTGGGGAAGCGTTATCTGGCGGCATTCATCGCTTTCGTCGTTCTGGGCGTTGTGTTTGCCGTGCACGGCGGGAACAGCATCAAGCGCGGCTATCTGGACGAGGCGGCCATGCAAGGCGGCACGACGCTACGTCTGGCCGTGGCTGCACTTGAGGGGCATTTGCGCCGCTATGAAGCACTGCCAGCGCTTATTGCGGATCAGCCCGATATCGAGGCGCTGATCCTCGCGCCGAACGATCCGGTGCGACGGCATGCCACCAATCTCTATCTGGCAAACATCAATGCGCTGCTGAGTTCCTCCGACATCTACATGCTGACGATGGACGGAGAGACGATTGCAGCCAGCAATTTCGATCTGCCGACCAGCTTTGTCGGACAGAATTTCAGCTATCGGCCCTATTTCCAGGAGGCGGCGGAGGGGAAGCAATCGCGTTTCTACGCGTTGGGCACCACCTCTGCCAAGCGCGGCTATTACTTCTCGTCTCCGATTGAAATTGGCGGCAAGATCCTGGGCGTCATCGTCTTCAAGGTGGATATCGACACTCTGGAAGCCTCCTGGGTGGGCGGCGATTCCCGGATTTTTGTGTCGGACCCGGAAGGCATCATCTTCATGACCGGCACGCAGGACTGGCTCTATCATTCCCTGCTGCCGCTGACGAAGGAGCGGCTGGAGAGAACGTCGGCCTCGCGGCGCTATTCCGATGCCGACCTCAAGCCGCTGGCTTTCACCCGGCGCGTGGAGGATGGCCACGAATTGATGAGCATTCCGGAATCGGGAAGCTTGCGGGAATATCTGGTCCTTTCGCAGACGATGCCGGAGGCAGGCTGGACCGTGAATGTGCTGACCGACACCGCCTCTGCCCGCGCCCAGGCGCAGACTGTTGTGATTGCCGGACTTCTTTTGCTGTGTCTGGCGGGCCTCGGTTTTGCCATCCTCATGCAGCGGCGTGCGCGGCTTGCCGAACGTATGCATATGCAGGAAGCGGCGCAGGTGGAACTGGAACGACGTGTGGAGGAGCGCACCTCCGATCTGGCGCGGGTGAACCGTCGCATCGAGGAGGAGATTGCTGAGCGCCGCGCAACGGAACAACAGCTGCGGCAAACGCAGGCCGATCTTATCCAGGCGGGCAAGCTTGCGGGTCTTGGCCAGATGTCGGCGGCGCTTTCGCATGAATTCAATCAACCATTGGCGGCTGCAAAAACCTATTCCGATAGCGCCGAGGTGCTGATCGAGCGGGGGCGTCTCGATGAAGCCCGCGACAATATCCGCCGTATTTCGGCGCTGATCGACCGGATGGCCTCCATTTCCCGGCACCTGAGAAACTTCGCGCGCAAGCCGAATGAGAAGCTCAGCGCGGTGCCCCTGGATGAGGTGATCCGCGACACGCTGGAAATTGTCGCAGCGCGGCTGAAAAGTGCCGGAGCCGAACTATCGGTTCAGATGGACGAGCCTGTTCCGCTGGTTCTGGCCGGTTCCATCCGCCTGCAACAGGTGCTGGTGAACATCATCACCAATGCCGCAGATGCCGTGGAAGGGCTTGAAGACCGGCGCATCGACCTCTCCGGCAAGACTGAAGGGGGGCGGGTTCGCATTTGCGTGCGCGACCGCGGCCCCGGTGTGCCGGAAGCAATTCGCGAGCGCATTTTCGATCCGTTCTTCACCACGAAAGGGGTCGGCAAGGGGCTGGGACTTGGGCTTTCGATCTCCTATAACATCGTCAAGGATTTCGGCGGCAGCCTCAGCGTCGAGGCGCATGCGCAAGGCGGGGCCGAGTTTCTCATCGACCTTGCCAGTGCCGGCGCCTGCCTTGATCAGGCGGCAGAATAACATGGAGACCTATGCAGCGCGTTCTGTTGGTGGATGATGAAGAGGAATTGCGGCGTTCCACGGCACAGGCGCTGGAGCTTTCCGGTTTCAACGTGCAGACGCTATCCAGCGCCGAGCAGGCGCTGGAGCTTGCGGGCTATGCCTTCGATGGGGTGATCGTCAGCGATATCCGCATGCCGGGCATGGATGGCATGACGTTGATGCAGCGGGTGCGGGAGCTGGATTCGGAAATTCCCGTCATTCTCGTGACGGGCCATGGCGATGTGCAACTGGCGGTGAAGGCCATGCGCGAAGGGGCCTATGACTTCATCGAAAAACCCTTCTCCACCGCGCATCTGGCGGGGGTGTTGCGGCGTGCTCAGGACAGGCGAAGTCTCGTTCTCGAAAACCGGCGGCTGCGGGCCGTGGCGGGTAAGCGCGATGATCTGGAAACACGCCTGCCGGGCCGCACACAGGTGATGATCGATCTGCGTTACAAGATCCGTGCCATTGGTGCCGCCGATGCCGATACGCTGATCATCGGGGATACCGGGGTTGGCAAGGAAGTGGTTGCTCGTGCGTTGCACGATGTCAGCGCCCGCGCCAATCGTCCCTTCATCGCCATCAACTGCGCATCGCTGCCGGAAACCCTGATCGAAAGCGAGCTTTTCGGCCATGAAGCCGGTGCCTTCCCCGGTGCTCTTCGCCCGCGCTATGGCAAGTTCGAACATGGGCGGGGCGGTACGATCCTGCTGGATGAAATCGGCTCCATGCCGATCGATCTGCAGGCGAAATTCCTTCGCGTGCTGCAGGAGCGCGTCATTACACGGCTTGGTTCCAACGAGCCGGTCGGGCTGGATGTGCGCTTCATCGCCACAAGCAAGGTGGATCTGGAGGCGGAGGTGGCCAGCGGGCGCTTCCGTGCCGACCTGTTCTATCGGCTCAATGTGGCGACGCTGCGTGTTCCCTCGCTGGCGCAGAGGCGTCCGGATATTCCCTTGCTGTTTTTGCAGTTGGTGCGGGAAGCCTGCGCGCGCTACGGCCGCGATGACATGGATGTGCCACAGGAGGTGATTGCCAGCGTGGCCGACAAGGATTGGCCGGGCAATGTGCGCGAGTTGCGCAACGCTGCCGATCGCCTGGTCCTGGGGCTTGAAATGTGGCCCGGTGACGGTGGCGCACTGGTGAAGCCGCAAAGCGGGCGGCTGGCAGACCGCGTCGCGGCCTTCGAGCGAAACATTCTGGCAAGTGCGATCGCGGCGCATGGCGGGGCGTTGAAGCCGGTCTATGAACAATTGGGAATCAGCCGCAAGACGCTCTACGAGAAGATGCAGAAATACGGGCTGGACAAGAAACTTCTCTCGCCCGAAAGCCTTCGCGAACTGGACGAGTAATCCGGCTCCTCGGATGGGTGGATTTCCACCCGTGGTTTGAAAGCCTGTGTTTCGCAATCCACCCATCAGGGCGGCAAAGGTGTATCGGCAGGTTAGCAAAGTCGAATGCTGCCGTTGAAGCATGGCATTTTCTCTTGAGAGATAGTGGCGAACCAAGGGCTGCGGGAGGAGCTGCGGCCTTGGCAAAAATCGTCTGAGGAGGATGTCGATGAAGTTTCTCAAGGCTCTTGCCTGCGCCACGGCTTTCGCTGCCTGCGCTGTTTCTTCCCTTGCCCATGCTGCGGGTTACCCGGAACGGTCCATCACCATGATCGTGCCGTTTTCTGCCGGTGGACCGACCGATACTGTTGCGCGCCTCGTGGCGGAAAGCATGTCGAAGGATCTCGGCCAGCAGATCATCATCGAAAACGTCGGCGGCGCTGGCGGCACGCTGGGCGCTGGCCGTGTGGCGAATGCAGATGCCGATGGCTATACCCTGCTTCTTCACCACATCGGCATGGCAACCAGTGCCACGCTCTATCGCAAGCTGCCCTATGACACGCTGAATGCCTTCGAATATGTGGGCCTCGTGACCGATGTTCCGATGACCATCGTGACGCGCAAGGACATGGAGGCGAAGGATCTCAAGGGTCTGATCGATTACGCCAAGGCGAACAAGGACAAGGTGACCGTTGCCAATGCCGGCATTGGCGCCGCCTCGCATCTCTGCGGCATGCTGTTCATGAGCGCGATCCAGACGCCGCTCGTCACCGTTCCCTACAAGGGTACAGGTCCGGCCATGACGGATCTGCTCGGCGGCCAGGTCGATATCATGTGCGACCAGACCACGAATACGACGAAGCAGATACAGGGCGGAACGATCAAGGCCTATGCCGTCACCTCGCCGAAGCGTCTCGACGTCATGAAGGATATCCCGACCGCTGTCGAAGCTGGTCTGCCGGGCTTTGAGGTCGGCATCTGGCACGGCATCTATGCGCCGAAGGGCACTCCGGCAGAGGCAACCGAGCGTCTTGCGAAGGCTCTCAAGGTTGCGTTGAAGGACCCGAACGTCGTTGCCCGCTTTGCAGAACTTGGCACCGCACCTTCGCCCGAGACGGATGCGACGCCTCAGGCGCTGAAAGCCAAGCTTGAAGGCGAGATCGCTCGCTGGAAGCCCGTGATCGAAGGCGCCGGTCAGTACGCTGACTAAGCCATGCCGCGAGGATGCCGCGCCTTTTGCTGAAGGGGCGGCAACCTCGCATGCTCTGGCCGTCATGATGAATTACGTTTGTACGTGAGCCATCGCATCGACGGTTGCTGAATATTCGATGGGGGCATCATGAAATTCACCGCAATTGACAAAACGAACGCGATTTGCGGCGCGCTCTTTATCTTTCTCGGACTTTTTTTCGCACAGCAATCGCTGGATCTGGATCTGGGCACTGCCTTCCGCATGGGGCCCGGCTATTTTCCCTTTCTTCTCGCCTGTGCGCTTGTGATCCTTGGGGTGGTCATTCTCATCCAGTCTTTGCGGGTGGAGCATGAGCAGATCGGAGCCATCGCCTGGCGCGGCATTCTTTTCATTCTGCCATCGACCATCTTCTTTGGATTGACGGTGCGCGGCCTCGGATTCGTGCCTGCGCTGTTCTGTACGGCGATGATTGCCTCCTTCGCATCCACGCGCATGACGCCGCTTCTGGCCGTGCTGCTTTCGGCGGGGCTGACAGTCTTCTCGCTGGTCGTCTTTACCTATGGGCTGGGTCTGCCGTTCCGCACCTTCGGTCCATGGCTCGGTTATTGAGGAGGCGGCGATGGATCTGTTCAGCAATCTCGCGCTCGGCTTCTCGACCGCATCTTCCCTGGAAAACCTGTTTTTCTGCCTCATCGGCGTTCTGCTCGGCACCCTGATCGGCGTCCTGCCGGGTATCGGCGCAACTGCCACAATTGCCATGCTGCTGCCGATTACCTTTCAGCTTGAGCCGGTTTCCTCGCTCATCATGCTGGCGGGCATTTATTACGGTGCCCAGTATGGCGGCTCGACAACCGCGATCCTCATCAACATGCCGGGCGAAAGCTCGTCTGCTGTGACCGCCATCGATGGCTATCAGATGGCACGAAAGGGCAGAGCGGGGGCGGCCCTGGCCATTGCGGCGCTCGGCTCCTTTTTCGCGGGCACTGTTTCCACCTTCCTCGTGGCAATTTTTGCGCCGCCGCTCACCAAGGTTGCTCTTGAGTTCGGCGCGGCCGAATATTTCTCATTGATGGTCGTCGGTCTCGTCTCCTCCATCGCGCTTGCTTCCGGCTCCATCGTCAAGGCGCTGGCCATGGTGGTGCTTGGCCTTTTGCTCGGCCTTGTCGGAACCGATATCTATTCCGGCACGCCACGTTTCACCCTTGGAATTCGGGAATATTCTGATGGCTTGAATTTCGTGGCTGTTGCGGTCGGTGTCTTCGGCATTGCCGAAATCCTGCGCAACCTCGAAGGCGAGAAGAACCGCACGGTGCTGATGTCCAAGGTGACAGGGCTTTTGCCGACCAAGGACGACTTCAAGCAGATGATTGCGCCTGTCCTGCGCGGAACGGTCATCGGTTCGGCTCTCGGCATCTTGCCCGGAGGCGGCGCTATTCTCGCCTCCTTTGCCTCCTATACGGTGGAAAAGCGCGTCTCTAAGACGCCGGAGGAATTCGGTCACGGTTCGATTGCCGGTGTGGCGGGGCCAGAATCCGCCAATAATGCCGGTGCGCAGACCTCCTTTATTCCGCTGCTGACCCTCGGCATTCCTGCCAATCCGGTGATGGCGCTGATGATTGGCGCGATGATCATCCAGGGCATCGTGCCGGGGCCGAATGTGGCAACCGAGCAACCGGCGCTGTTCTGGGGCATTATCGCTTCGATGTGGATCGGCAATCTGATGCTGGTGGTGCTGAACCTGCCGCTGATCGGCTTGTGGGTAAAGCTTCTGACGATCCCGTATTACGTGCTCTTCCCCATCATCATGGCCTTCTGCTCCATCGGGGTCTACAGCGTCAATTCGAACGTCTACGATCTCTATGCGGTCGCCTTCTTCGGCTTCATTGGCTATGTTCTGGTGAAATTGCGCTGCGAGCCGGCACCACTTCTGCTCGGCTTCGTTCTTGGCCCGCTGCTGGAGGAAAACCTGCGCCGTGCCATGATCCTGTCCCGCGGCGATCCCTCGACCTTCCTCACGCGTCCGATCAGCGCCACGCTGCTGGCCATTGCGCTGGCTGTTCTGGTGGTTGTGCTGCTGCCGAGCGTGCGCAAGAAGCGTGACGAAGTCTTCGTCGACGAGGATTGAGAAAAAAAGAGAGCGGCACATCCGGCCGCTCAATTCCGCCTGTCAGAGGCCCGTCACGTCCTGGACATGTTGCAGGTCGTTAACGGGCCTTTTTTCATGGATCCTCTTCAAGAGAAACTCGCCCATGAGGCGGCCTGCCTCCGATAGATCCTCGCAGATGGTATGGATGCGCGGGCGCACCTGATCGAAAAGACCGGAGGTCTGCTTGGTAATGAGATGCACGTCATCGCCAATTGTCAGGCCCCTGTCATAGGCCGCTGCCATCACGGCCATGGCAATGACCTCTCCGCCGCAAATTACCCCGTCCGGGCGATTCTCGCGGCCGAAATAGTCGTAAAAGCAGTCGCGGATTGCGTCCGATTTGCTGTCTATGCTGATCGCCTGCGGTATTTCATACTGAACCCCCGCCTGTGTGACAGCCTTCAGGAAGCCGTGGCGCATATGGTGGGCAAAGGTGAAGTGGTTGGGCGGCAGCACGATTGCCAGCTTGCGGGCGCCTGCCTCCACCAGTCTGAGGGCTGCGCGATAGGCAAAGGCGGAATTGTCGTAATCCACGAATGGATGCTGCACCGGCAGTTCCGTCCTGCCATGGCAGATGAAGGGGAAATCGCACTCCATCAGCATGCGCGCCCGTTCATCCTGCGGCTCCGTACGGGTGAAAATAATGCCATCCGCCATGCGATTGCGCACGATATGCTGAACGGGATCGATCTGCCGCGTGCCGGAAAAATGGGGCGTGATGACCAGATGATAGGCGGTTGACCTCAAAGCTTCGCTGAGGCCGCTGATCAACGATGTGGCATAGCCCAGTATTTCCTCGTGCGGATCCAGCACAAGGCTGATGACATTGGTGCGGCCGGTGCGCAGTCGCTGGGCAGCCCGATCCGGCAGATAGCCGATCTGCTCGGCCACCTGCGCCACGCGCAGGCGGGTTTCAAGCGCAATCTGCGGTGCGCCCGCCAATGCCCTGGAAACAGTCGTAACGGCGAGGCCGGTCAGGTCTGAAATTGTCTTGAGTGTGGGCTTGGCGGCGACGACGCCTGCCGCGCTATCTGTTCCAGACGGAGCGTCGCTGCGTCCGCCCTCCTTGAGCGTCATGATTGTTTGTCTCTCCCCAGGGTCCCCGACCTGCCGCCATTCTACAACCACATTCCAACGGCTATGGAAACATGGAGAGGGGAAAAATCGGTCTGGAGATCAGTTTTTTGGATCTATGTAACCTGCGCGCTCGTGTTGTTTAATATCAAATTGTCCTGTTTTGATACATTTGACGATCTTGTTGAGAAACAGCATTAAGAAGAGAAACGGGCGGCTGCGGCGATTCAGTCTCCCTACAGGTTGTGTCTTGTTTCGTACAAAGGTAAGTTCAACCTTAAACATGAACTATAATCATATTTTCTGTACCGAGATGAGACCTTGGTTGTATACGGGAAGTGAGATATAGGTGGGACGACGATCACCGTCGGGGATGTGCGAGGGACTGAAAGCGATGGTCGCAAGGGCGAAGATTGGCGTCATACGTCTTCTGGGACGTATTGGCGGCATATGAAGAGGCTTCGGGGTTTTCTACCCACTGCTCCGATTGGGGCCTATCTCGTAGCGCTGGCGGCAGTCATCGCACTGCCCCTGATTGCGTTCGTCATCTTTTTGATTCTGCGGCTGGAGGATCAGCAGCGGGAAATCCTGAATGGCGAGACGCAGGATGATGCGCGCGTAATCGCCCGTGCCATCGATCAGGAACTGCGGGATGCCATGACGACGTTGCGTCTCGTTGCGACCTCTCCCGAGCTTGAAACCGGAGACCTTGCGGCTTTTCATTCGCGCACCCAGCAAAGCCTGCGCGGCAGTCAGCGTTATATTCTTATTGCGACTGAAGGCGGCAATCAGGTTCTCAATACCCGTGTGAATTACGGCACGCCTCTTCCTCCGCTGTCGGACAAGAACGGTTTGCAGAGGGTTCTTTCCAGTCGGCAGGTGACCGTTTCCGACATTTTCTTCGGCAATACGAGCAAACGCTGGGTGTTCAACGTTTTGATGCCTCTGCCCGAGAAGCTCCGCCAGACGGCTGGCGATGCGCTGATCCTGACGCAGAACGCCGAGGACTTGCAGCGTCTCATCTCGACAGAGGTTCTGCCCAAGGGCTGGTCCGTGGCTGTTCTGGACAGGACGGGACACGTCGTTACCTCCACCAATGCTTGGGCCGGGGAGCCAAGCCCCATCCCGCCGCCGACCCTTGCCCTGATGACGGGTGCAAGCGGTACGATCGAGGACTTGGGAGGCAAGGAGCGGGTCATGTATGGCTATGCTTTGCTTGCACCATGGAACTGGAAGGTCGTTGTTTGGGGGCCAATCAGTGCTGCCCAGGCAACGATTGCCTCCACATGGCGGTATTTTGCCGTAGGCAGCGCCGCGTTTCTCTTTGTGGGCTTGTTGATTGCCTATCTGCTCGCACGTCAATTGCGCACGCCCATCCGCCAGATCGCCGAGATGGCCGACCAGATCGGCCGCGGCAGAATCGTTTCTCCCATCCAGACAAGGCTGGAGGAGGCAAACCAGGTGGCGATTGCGCTCTCCAATGCATCCTTTGACCGCAGTGAGGCGGAGGATCGCATTCATCTCATCATGCACGAGCTGGTTCATCGCACAAAGAACATCATGACGCTGATCCAGGCCATGATCCGGCAATTGGCCCGTAAGGAAACGGATATTGATTCCTTCCAGCGCGCCATCGGAGAGCGGCTTCAAGGGCTTGGCAAATCCATAGAAATGCTTGCTCAGGAGCAATGGGCAGGCGTGCCGATCACCAGGGTCATCTCGCTTCATCTGGAGGCTTTTGCCGAGGCGCAAAAGCGAGTTGATGTGGCTGGCCCGGAATTTGTTCTGCGCGCCGAGGCGGTGCAGAATCTCGGTCTCGTTCTGCATGAGCTTGCGACCAATTCTGTAAAATACGGTGCGCTTTCCGCCAATGAGGGGCGTGTTGCCTTGAACTGGAAAGTGATTGCGGATGATGACGGCGGGGAGCCGAAAATCCGCCTCGACTGGATCGAAAGAGGCGGGCCGCTGGTCAAGGAGCCTGGCACGACGGGCTTTGGCACGACGATTATCAAGCGCCATGCGGCGGCGGCATTTAACGGCCAGGTGGAGGTCGATTATTCACCGAATGGGTTCCGCTGGATGCTGTGCGGTCCGCGGCGTCTGTTTGAACGCTGCCCGACAGAGGCGCAGCAGGAGCTGGAAGCCTGACTGTCGCCCGGAACGAACGCGCGCAAGCGGCGTTTGGCGGACATGGATGTCTCAAGTACAATCACCCCGGAACCGGCTGCTCTCTCGGAGATCGGCCTGATCTATGTCAGCGATGCTGAACCCGGCATCAGCCGTGTGCGCAAAGGACGCGGCTTTTGCTATCGTATGCCGGATGGCAGTCTGGTCTGCGAGGGGCCGCTCAAGCAGCGCATTCTCTCGCTCGGCTTGCCACCGGCCTATGAAAGGGTGTGGATCTGTCTTGATCCGCAGGGGCATTTGCAGGCCACCGGCTATGATGCGCGCGGGCGCAAGCAATATCGCTATCATAGCGCCTGGCAGGCTTTCCGCAGCGAACTGAAATACGACCAGCTCAGCGCCTTTGCAGATGCCTTGCCGCGCATTCGCCGCAAGGTTCAGCGCGATCTTCTCAATGGTCTCGATAAACCCGATGCGGTGCTGGCTGCTCTTGTGTCCCTGCTGGACGTCACCCATTTGCGCGTCGGCAACCGCGCCTATGTGAAGCAGAACAAGACCTATGGTGCGACAACGCTTCTGAAACGCCATATGAGTTTTACCGAAGATGGCGTGCAGCTTCGCTTCACCGCCAAGGGCGGCAAGCGCGTGCGCCATCTCATCCGCCATCCACGCCTGCAAAGGATTTTCGAGGAGATTGCGGATCTGCCCGGTCGCCAGCTTTTTTCCTGGCTGGATGAGGATGGTGGCACGCATCCCGTCGATTCCGGTCGGTTGAACAGCTATCTGGCGCAATGTTCCGGACTGCCGATTTCAGCCAAGACCTTTAGAACCTGGGGAGGAAGCCTTGCGGCTTTCGGGGCAGCGGCACAGGCTTTCAGGAAGGGCGAGAAAATCCGGATGAAGCTGTTGACGCAGGCCGCCTCGGAGCGATTGCAGAATACGCCTGCGGTCTGCCGCAACAGCTATATTCACCCCACCATTCTGTCGCTTGTTGAAGAGGTTGCGCCACTGGAAGCGCTGTTCTCTTCACCTCTTGCCAAAGAGGCCAAACTCTCCGGTCTGCGTGCGGAAGAACAATATCTGCGCGCCTATCTCAATCTTGCGCACGAGTGACGGCAGGCAGAGAGGACATGCGAAAAAGGCCGCCGGTGAAGGCGGCCTCTTGTTTGAACCGTGCTTTTCGATCAAGCGGCGCGCCGGTCGTGGCGGCCTTCCTGCACTTCCTCGACGATCTTTGCGACGAAAGCGTCGAGATCCTTCGGGGAACGCGAGGTGATGATGCCGTTGTCGGTCACCACTTCCTTGTCTTCCCAGGTGGCGCCAGCGTTTTTCACGTCGGTGCGGATGGAATGATAGGATGTCGCCTTGCGGCCGCGCAGCGCATCGGCTTCAACCAGTAGCCAAGGGCCATGGCAGATTGCGGCGACCGTCTTGCCGCTCTTGATGAAGTCGCGAACAACCTGCACGGCCTTCTCATCGGTGCGCAGGATATCCGGGTTGATCTGGCCGCCCGGAATGACAAGCGCATCGTAATCCTCGTGCTTCACCTGATCGACGGTGAGATCCACAGCAACCGTGTCACCCCAGTCCTTTTCGTCCCAGCTTTTGATTTCGCCGGATTTGAGCGAGGCGATCTTTACCTCTGCGCCATGGCCGCGAAGCTTTTCGAGAGGAACGCGAAGCTCCGAGCGCTCATAGCCATCGGTTGCAAGAATGAGAATGCGTGCGGAATTAATATCGGGCATGGGTCCAATAATCCTTTTTCTTTGAGAGATTGGCCGTCAGAGACGGCCGGTGGAAAGATCGCGTCCATTGATGGAAGCTGGTACGCTGATCTGCTCGCGCGATGGGCGAGGAAAGGGCAGCGTCACGCTTTCAGGCGCGACAACATGCATGTGAGGGAGGGGGCGCGTTTCGTCCTTCTCCCTGGTATTACGGTGATTGAACAGGCTCTTCAGCCTCGTCAGCAGATTGGCCATCGGTCTTTTCCCTTCCAGTCTGGCGGTGAGGGTCTTGACGCCTCTGGTGTATAAAACCGAAAGGGACGCAGGAGAGTTCCGACAAAAAACAGCAGAAGCTTTGGAACCTTTTTCTAATGTTCGACGTTGCGCGCGGGTACCGTTGTTCAGAACGCCGCTGCCGTCCTGCATCAATAAAATTCCTCAAGCTATGCCAAGGTCCTCATGCATGACGACCGATTGGTCGGCCGGTGCCGACCGAACCGATCACCGTCACGGATTTATCCATCGCCTTCGGCATGCATCCCTTTCGTTCTGTTGAGTCTCAGCTCGTGCTCCGGCGTGCAATCCGCACTGGACCCTGCCGGACGGGAGGCGGAGGCTGTCGCGCTTCTCTTCTGGGTCATGGTTGCCGGTGGGGGGGTGATCTGGCTCGGTGTCATGGGCGCACTTTTCTATGCAAGCCACCTCAAGAAGCAGCCGTTTTCAGAACGCAAGGCTGGCGGCTTGATTGTCTTCGGCGGTGTGGCCTTTCCGGTTGCGGTGCTCGCAGCGCTTCTTGCCTATGCGGTTTGGCTGATGCCCGCCATGCGTCCGTGGTTTGGCGGCGAAGGCGAGGGGCTGCGGCGCATTGAGGTGACGGCGGAACAGTATTGGTGGCGCGTGCGCTATCTCGACGAGCGCGGCCAGCTGATCCGCGAAAGCGCCAATGAAGTTTATATGCCGGTGGACGAACGTGTGCTCTTTTTGCTGAAGGCGAAGGATGTCATCCATTCCTTCTGGATCCCATCCATTGGCGGGAAAATGGATGCCATTCCGGGCAGGGTGAATTCCCTTCAACTGGAAGCGACAAGGCCCGGTAGCTATCGCGGGGTCTGCGCGGAATTCTGCGGCACAGCCCATGCCCTGATGGCTTTTACCGTTGAAGCCCTGGAGCCGGATGCTTTTGAGGAATGGTTGCAGCAAACCTCTGTTGCCGCATCGGCTCAGTCCGGCTTGCAGCAGGTTTCTCTCTCCGCGGGCGAGGCTTCCTTTCTTCGCCAGGGGTGTGGTGCCTGCCACGCGATTGATGGGACGGAGGCACAAGGGACGATAGGCCCCAACCTGACAGGCTTTGGTCGTCGCCCGACGATTGCGGCTGGCACGCTGCCCAACACGCGTGAGCATCTCATTCGCTTCATTCGCAGCCCCGATACCATCAAGCCGGGCGTGCGGATGCCTGCATTCTCCATGCTGCCCGAGAGTGAACTGACGGCTATCGCCGATTACCTGAAAGGATTGGAATGACGCCCAAGCTTGGACCGCTTCTGCCCGCCGAGGAGCGTGAGGCACAGGAGAAGCGCCTCCGGGACGTGTGGAGGACGCCGGGCGGCTGGCGTTATTGGACATCCGTCAACAATAGCGAAATCGGCCTCTGGTATGGCTGTGCCGCCTTTATATTCATGTTGTTCGCAGGTGCTTTGGCTCTTCTGATCCGCCTGCAACTGGCCGTGCCGGAAAATACGTTTCTCAGCGCCAATTTCTTCAATCAGGCCTTCACCCTGCATGGCACGGTGATGATGTTTCTGTTTGCGGTGCCGATCTTCGAGGCGGTCGCGATCTTCCTGCTGCCCTCCATGCTGGGCGCACGCGAACTGCCATTTCCCCGCCTGTCTGCCTTCGGCTTCTGGAGCTTTGCGCTTGGTGGCGTCTTCGTCTGTGGCTCGATCTTTTTCGGTGCCGCACCCAATAGCGGCTGGTTCATGTATCCGCCGCTTGCAACAGACAAGGAGCAAACCGGTATCGGTGCCGATATCTGGCTGCTGGGTCTCTCCTTCATCGAGGTTGCCTCCATTGCCGCTGCCGTGGAACTGATCGTCGGCATTATGAAATGCCGCGCGCCCGGAATGCGGGTCAACATGATGCCGCTTTTCGCCTGGTATCTGTTGATCGTGGCGGGCATGATCCTGTTTGCCTTTCCGCCGCTGATTGCCGGAGATCTTCTTTTCGAGATGCAGCGGATGTTCGACTGGCCCTTCTTCGATGCCAGTCGCGGCGGCGATCCCCTTTTGTGGCAACATCTCTTCTGGATCTTCGGACATCCGGAGGTCTACATCATCTTCCTTCCCGCCATTGCCTTGATGGCGATGATCGTGCCGACCTTTTCGCAGCGCCCCATTGTCGGCTATTCCTGGATTGTTCTCGCGGCGGTCGGAACAGGCTTTCTGAGCTTCGGGCTCTGGGTCCATCACATGTTCACCACTGGCCTGCCGCAGATCTCGCTCGCCTTCTTTTCGGCGGCATCCGAGGCGGTCGTCATCCCCACAGGCGTGCAGATTTTCGTCTTCATTGCCACCATGCTGGCTGGAAGGGTGATCTTTTCTGTTCCCATGCTGTTTGGCGCGGGCGGATTGGCGATCTTCATCATCGGCGGTTTGACGGGGGTGATGGTTGCGCTGGTGCCCTTCGACTGGCAGGCGCATGACACCTATTTCGTCGTGGCGCACCTTCATTATGTGCTGATCGGCGGCATGCTCTTTCCCGTCACGGCGGGCATCTACTATTTCTACCCCTTCTTCAGCGGGAAAAAACTGTCGGATGGGCTCGGCAAGGTCGCCTTCTGGCTGATGTTCGTCGGCTTCAACCTCGCCTTTTTTCCGATGCACTTCGCAGGCCTGAGAGGCATGCCCCGCCGCGTCTTCAGCTATCCGGCGGAAATGGGTTGGGATTGGTTCAATCTCATCTCAACCGTCGGTGCCTTCATCTTCGCGGCAGGTTTCCTGAGTGTCGTCTTCGATGTGGTGAGGCCTAAGACCAAGGTGCCGCCCTGCGGGCAAAACCCGTGGAATGCCGGAACCATGGAATGGCTGAACCAGCCTGAGGAAAGCTGGGGCATGCGGTCGATCCCGATTGTCGAAAGCCGCTATCCGCTGTGGGACCAGCCGGATCTGCGCCAGAACATCGAGGATGGGCGCTATTATCTTGCCGATGCGGAGACCGGTCACCGCGAAACACTGGTCACCTCGGTTCTCGATGGCAAGCCGCTTCAGGTTCTGCGCGTCGGCGGTTCTTCCTATATCACCATGGGTGCGGCCTTTCTGCTTGGCGGTGTCTTCATCGCCCTTACCTTCGAATGGTGGCTGGTGACGATCCTCTGCGGCATCGGCACGCTCATCGCCATCCTCTACTGGCTGTGGACTGGCACGGCGCAGGTTCCAGAGACGGAAAACCGGCAGGTTGGGCTGGGCGAGAGCTACCCGCTCTATGTCTCCGGCCCGGCCTCGGTCGGGTGGTGGGCCATGTTCATCACCATGGTGGGCGATGGAACAGCCTTTGCGAGCCTCGTCTTCGGCTATTTCTTCTACTGGACAATCCATGATGATTTCACCGCAGGTCTTGCCGGTCCGGGCCTTGCCTGGCCGCTGCTCGCCGCTGCTCTTTTCCTCACGGCCTGGCTTCTCATGCTGGGGGCACGCTTCCTCAACAACCGCAATCAGGTTCTGCCGATGCGGCTTTCACTTGGCCTGTCCTTCCTGATTACGATTGGCGGCCTGCTGGCCGGATTGATGGGGCCCTATGTCCATTCCATGCAGCCTACGCTGCATGTCTACCCCGCAACAGTGTGGATCCTGGCGATCTGGACCTCGGTCCACGCGCTGGTTGCACTCATCATGCAGGCCTATTGTCTGGCCCGCAGCTTTGCCGGCTATCTCACATCGGACTACGATCAGGATCTCTGCAACACGGTGCTCTACTGGCACTTCATGGCCTTCACCGCCGTGGTGACCTACCTGACCATTGGTCTTTTCCCGGAATTGAGGTGAGGCCATGAAAAGCGTTATCCCCCGCGAGGTTGAAACCCTCTGGACCCTCTTCACCGCTCCCACCGTCTGGGCGTTGCATTTTCTCGCCTGTTATGTGGCAGCGGCAATCTATTGCGCGAAACCCGGCGTCCTGGGTTTGCAATTTGTCAGTCTGCGCTGGCTTCTGGGCGGGCTGACCTTTGCCGCGCTCGCCTTCATCGTATTTGCAGGCTATCTGGCGTGGCGGCAGTGGGGCTTCGGGTCCGGCGATCCTCCGCATGACGAACCGACGCCCCATGATCGAAAGCTCTTTCAGGGCTTTGCCACGCTGCTTTTGTGCGGCCTCAGTTTCGTCGCCGTGGTCTATACGGCCATTCCGCTGATCTTTCTGGCGGAGTGTCAGTCATGAGGTTCAGAAAAGCCTGTCTGATCCTCGGATGTCTGGTTCTGGCGGCGGCCTGGATCACGCTGATCCTTGGCAACAAAGAGAGCTTTTCGATCCATATGATCGTGCATATGGCGGTTGTGGCGGGGGCTGCTCCTCTGCTGGCGGCAGGGCTTGCGGGCGGGCGTTGCGATTTTGTATCTCGCGGTCGGGTGCTGACACCACTGCTTGCATCCATGATTGAACTCGTCGTCGTCTGGGGCTGGCATTCGCCAGCGGCGCGCGACCTGGCGGCAGGATCGGCGCTGGTTCGAGGTCTGGAGCAGCTGAGTTTTCTGCTGGCTGGTCTGATCCTGTGGCTCTCCTGTCTTGGCGGGGCCGGTGACGAGAAAGAGAGCCGTCGTCTTGCAGGTACGCTCGGGCTGCTTTTCACCTCGATGCACATGACCTTGCTCGGTGCGCTTCTGTCGCTCTCGCCACGCCCGCTTTACGGGGACGGTGAGGTGACCTGTTTTGGCGTGCCGTTGAGTGCCGGGCAGGATCAACAGATCGGCGCTGTGGTGATGCTTTTGATCGGAGCTGCCGTCTATCTGGCAGGAGGCGTCGCCCTGCTGGGCCGCACGCTGAACCCGTCCACCGCCCGAGTGTCCGGAGAATGAAGATGCGCATTGGCTGGAAACAAGTCGCCATCGCGGGTGTCGCGGCAGCTATTATGGGCTTCGCCTTTGCGTGGTCCGGCATTATGGGGATTGGCGCACGCAGCGGCCACTGGGCCGTGACGGACTGGTTCTTGCACTGGACCATGAAGAATTCCGTACGCACGGCGTCGCTCGGAACCGAGCCTCCGCCGCTCGATAACCCGGAAATGCTGAAGCTCGGTGCCGGTCATTATGAACAGGGCTGTGCCTTCTGCCACGGCTCGCCCGCACAAGCGCGCTCCCAGGTGGTCTTCAACATGCTTCCGGTGCCGCCGGATCTTAAGCTGAAAGTGCCGGAATGGACGGATGCGGAACTGTTTCACATCGTTCAGGATGGCGTGCGCTTTACCGGCATGCCCGCCTGGCCGTCAGAACATCGCGAAGATGAGGTCTGGGCCATGGTGGCGTTTCTCCGCCAGGTGCCAAGGATGGAGGCAGCCCGGTATCGTCAGCTGGCGGGACTGGCAGAGACCGCAGAGGCGGGAGAGCAGGCGGAGCTGAACTGTCAGTCCTGTCATGCGCAGGAGCGGCTGAACGGCAATAGCCTGATCCCCAATCTGGCGGGGCAATCGGAAGACTATTTGCGGACAAGCCTCCTGGCCTATCTCAAGGGCGAGCGGGCAAGCGGTGTCATGCAGGCGGCGGTTGCGGGATTGGGAGCGGACGATGTGGGGATGCTGGCCCGTTTCTATTCGGCCATGGAGCATAAGCCGCTCAATGCCGCAGGCACCAATCCGCGCGGTGCGGATATTGAGGCCGGACGTCAACTTGCCATAAAGGGAAGATCGCAGGACAGGATCCCCGCCTGCCTCAGTTGCCATGATAGGCAGGATGCCAATCCGGCCTATCCCAGGCTCTCAGGTCAAAGCGCGCCTTATCTGGCTCAACAATTGCGGCTGTTCCGTGAGGATCATCGCGGCGGAACGGCATTCCGCCACTTGATGGTGCCTGCGGCGAAGAATCTGACCGACCGGGATGTTGAAAACCTCTCCGCCTATTTTGCCTCAGAAACGCGATAGCCCGCGCACAGGCGGGCCATCGAGGCTTTCGGTTGGTGTCTCACACAGGGTCCCGTGTGTCCTATACAGGCACGATAAACATGTAGCAGACGGCGATCGCGAAAACGAAACTGGCTGCTTCAACCCACTCACGCGACATGGTGACTCTCCCTTTTCCGTATGCCTCAAAACGCTGTTCTGCGCCTGCGGTTCCACACAATCGCCACAAGTGTGAACAGTGCGGCCAGACTCTGGCGGAAAGATGACAATTGTTAACGTTTTAACGCCTCGGCACGGGATTTTGCCGCTTCCAGGATCGCATCGATTTCGCGTGCGGCTCCGTTTTCAAGCGCAATGCCCGCAGAGGGCACAGCACCCGGATCTTCCTGGTAATTCTTGTAGTTCGCGTCTTCGCGGATGCGCTCCAGCAAGGCGTCCCGCACCGATTGACCGGCGAGCAGCGCGGCCAGGCAGTCGATCAGCAATTCCCGGTGTGCATTGATGCGGGCTTCCAGTTCTTCGCGGCTCATGGCGGTCATGTGCGTTCTCCTCCTTGCACCTGAACCCTCTCAACTAGAGCAAGGCAGAATGGGAACAACCCGGCGAGACATGCAGTTTCTTCTGCAAGAAACAAGGAGGAAACATCATGGCAGGCCATGCCACACTCGGCGGAATCGGACGCGGCGGAGATGTTCGCGACCGCCTCATTCTCGCACTTTACGCACAGTTGAAAGCGGAGCGGGATACACGGGAAGCGCTGGAATATGTGATCCGAAAAGGCGCGCTCTCGCCCGAGGTTCTGCAGGCCATTGCCGCAGATCCCATTCCCGCTGCCGCCGAGGCTGATATTGCCGCGGTGGAAAAGGTTGTCTCCTTCGATCGCGACCGCCGCCGGACGGCTGCGGCAGAGGAGTGACGATCATGAGAAAGCTGATCTTGGTGGCGAGTGCGCTTCTTGGCCTGTCTTTGGCAGGCTGCGATTCAGACAAGCAGAATTCCAGAAGCGATACCGACAAAGTAACGACCGAGGGTATTGGCACCGCGCCGGCGCAAAGGGATCCCACGCCCGATAGCAGCACAGGCGGTGGCAGAGAGAACCGCAACGGCGGCTTCACCCAATAGCCGCAGTCGCCGCACATTCTTTGCAGCCGGCGGAACGAAAACGCATGTCGCGCTTTGATTGCGCAGATTCAACACAAGGTGCGGCATGGACAGCAAATCTCATAGTTTTACGATCGAGCCCGGAACCTGGCTCGAACAAGGTGCCACATTCGATGGCAGGGGAACGAATTTTGCGATCTTTTCCGCCCATGCGGAGCGGGTGGAACTTTGCCTCTTCGATCCATCCGGCAAAACCGAGCTTGCACGCCTGACACTGCCGGAGAATACGCATGAGATCTGGCACGGCTATGTGCCGGGCGTGAAACCCGGGCAGCTTTATGGCTACCGCGTGCATGGCCCGTTCGATCCTGAAAACGGCCATCGCTTCAACCCGAACAAGCTGTTGATCGATCCCTATGCCAAGGAGCTGGTTGGCGAATTCGAGTGGAACGACGCCCATTTCGCCTACGACATCTATCATGACGACAAGGATCTGACCTTCGATGAGCGTGATAGCGCACCCTTCACGCCCAAATGCCGGGTTATCGATCCTTTTGCCATCGACTGGGGCAGCGATGAGCGGCCCAATGTGCCGTGGCCCGCAACGATTGTTTATGAGACGCATGTCAAAGGCTTTACCCAGCTGAACCCTGCCATTCCGCAGGAACTGCGCGGCACGTTCGAGGGCATGGGTCACAAGGCAACCGTCGATTACATCAAGAGCCTTGGCATTACCTCAGTCGAGCTGATGCCGGTGCACGCATTCCCGGACGATCAGCACCTGTTGGAGAAGGGGCTGCATAATTTCTGGGGCTATAACACCATCGGCTTCTTCGCGCCCGCATCCCGCTATTATGGGCCGAAGGGCCTGCAGGGATTCCGCAACATGGTGCGCGCCTTCCACGATGCCGGAATCGAGGTCATTCTTGATGTGGTGTACAATCATACTGCGGAAGGCAACGAGCTGGGGCCGACCCTTTCCTTCAAGGGCATCGACAACTTCTCCTACTACCGTACGATGCCGGATAATCACCGCTACTACATCAACGATACGGGCACCGGAAACACGGTCAATACCTCGCATCCGCGCGTCCTTCAGATGATCATGGACTCGCTTCGCTACTGGGTCGACCACATGCATGTCGACGGTTTCCGTTTCGATCTCGGCACCATTCTCGGGCGTGAGCCGCAAGGTTTCGATGAACGTGGCGGCTTCTTCGATGCAATTACGCAATGCCCCATGCTGTCACGCGTGAAGCTGATCGGAGAACCCTGGGATATCGGTCCCGGAGGCTATCAGGTCGGCGGCTTTCCACCCGGCTGGGCAGAGTGGAACGACAAGTATCGTGACACGACGCGGGAATACTGGAAGGGCGACCAGAACACGGCCCCCGATTTTGCAGCCCGCCTGCTGGGGTCTGGTGACATTTACGACCAGCGCGGTCGCCGCCCCTGGGCCAGCGTCAATTTCCTGGCGGCTCATGATGGCTTCACACTGAACGATCTCGTTTCCTACAACGAGAAGCACAACGAGGCGAATGGCGAAGACAATAATGACGGCCACAACGACAACCGCAGCTACAACTACGGTGCGGAAGGCCCGACAGACGATGAAGGCATCAATGCCGTTCGCGAGCGGCAGAAGCGGAACTTCCTTGCAACGCTTCTTCTCTCTCACGGCACGCCCATGTTGCTGGCAGGCGATGAGTTTGGCCGCAGCCAGATGGGCAATAATAACGGTTATTGCCAGGACAGCGAAATCTCGTGGGTTCAGTGGGAAAATCTTCCAGAGAGCAACGAGGCCCTGCGCACCTTCACAAAGCAGATCATTGCCCTGCGTGCAAAGCAGCCTTTGTTCCGGCGCGAAAACTGGCGCGATGGCATGGAAGTGAATTGGTTCAATGCCGGTGGTGGCTATCAGCAGCCTGAACAGTGGCTTGAAGGTTCAACGCTCGGCCTGCATCTGGGAAGACGCGATCTTGAAGGCCAGCCGGGTATCTGGTCGGATGTGCTGATGCTGTTCAACCCGTTCGAAGGGACTGTTCCCTTCAAGATCCCGCCGCTCAACAAGGGACGCTGGATTCTGGAGCTTACCACCGCCGATCCCGCGATGCGCGGTCAGGAGATCGAGCAGGAGGAGGATTACGAGCTGGAGGGGCGCAGCATGGCGGTGTTCCGCCGGGGCTGAAAAGCTGGCTCAATCAGTCGATGAATATCGCCGCTCCTATTTGGAGCGGCGTTCTGCCTCCAGGCTCTTTTTCAGCGCGCTCATAATATCGACCACATTGTCTTCACGCTTGGTACTTTTCGGCTTTACGCGGCCTTTCGGTTTCTTCTTCCGGCTTTCGATGATGGAAACGAGTTTATCCTGCACCGGATCATCCGCCATGGACGGATCCCATTCCTCGGTTCGCTCGCCGATCAATCGCTTGATCAGTGTCAGGTGTCTGGTATCTGCCTTGCCCGGTGCCGTTTTGTCGAAATAGGGATCGGCCTCTCGGACCTCGTCGCCGTAGCGAAGGGTCCACACGACGATGCCCCTGTCGTCCGGCACAAGCATGACGGCCCGTTCGCGGCGATACATGACCAGCCGCGCGATGCCCACCATGCCGGTCACGCCCATGGCTTCGCGAATGACGGAGAATGCTTCCTCGCTTACCTTGTCATCCGGCGTGAGGTAGTGCGGGCGGTCATACCAGATCCAGCCGATGTCCTGGCGCGGAACGAAGGTTGCGATGTCGATCGTGCGCGTGCTTTCGAGCCCCACATCGTCCAGCTCCTCATCCTCGAAGAGGACATAGTCGTCTTCCGCCCGTTCGAACCCCTTGACCTGATCGTCCTCGTCCACCGGCTTGCCCGTCACCGCATCCACATATTGCATGACGATGCGATTGTGGGTTTTGCTGTTGAGATTGTGGAAGCGGACCTTCGCACTTTCCGAGACTGCCGGCGTCATGGCGACGCGACAGGTAACCAGCGATAGTTTCAGATATCCCTTCCAGAAGGCGCGTGGTGCCATGGTCGTTCTCCGTTTGGAGCAGAAACCCGCCGAACGCTTCGCTGGTTCCATAGGGTACGGGAACCAAAGCTGGCGCAGACCCGTTTTCCGCCCAAGCACCGATCATAAAGATAGGAAAGGGTGGCTATCATGAGCATTGTCGGCACACAGGTTATCGCGGAAGGCAGCGGCACGGCGGGTTACACCGTCGAGTTCGTTGAAGACAGCGGAGATGTCGTTTCCGTCAGCCTCAGGTCGAACGCGTCTGGCGTCAACAAAACCAATGCCGTGGCGAAGGCGAAGGAATTCCTGAACAGGATTGTGGCAAGCGATGCGCTGCCGGACGAAATGGTTGACGGCAAGAACCAGGACGGCCGTGCGGCGACCATGTCTTCCAATGACCGCGTCAACCGCGCCGACCAGGAACAGCAACTCGAGGAAGGACTGGAAGACACTTTCCCCGCCAGCGATCCGGTCTCGGCAACCATCACGTCCATCCCTGGCAGGAACGGCGGCACGCGTTAACTTTCCGCGGCACGAATGTCACGCCCGAGCGCGGTCCGCGGTCCGTCCGGGCGTTTTTCCTTGCGCTGCATCGCTTGACTTTGCCATTCAATCGGCGTTTTCAACTTATTCGTATGTTCTAAATGAGAATATTCTGAATATGATGTGCCCAACCCGTAAGGCGTTGGGCCTGTGAAGAGGTCGGGATGACAGAGGATAAGGCCAAGGCCACAGACATGCCTGGCACGGGCCAAAAGGTTTTGGGGCACAAGGTCGGTGCCAAGGTTGCCGATCTCTTGTCTGAAATCGAGAAAGAGCCGGTGCCGGACCGTCTCATGACGCTGGCGCTTGAGCTTCAGAAAGCTTTGCACGACAAGCTGAAATAGGGCTACCCTCCCGACGCAGACAGCACGTCGCGCCTGACATGGCCCGCCACCACTTCGCGTGGGCCCTCTGCTTCATAGGTGCCGCTCTCATCTTCAATGACACTATAGAGTTTTTCGCTGCGAAAGGCGCTCGCCATACGGGTTGAATTCCCCTCGGCCGGCAGTGCGTCGATTTCCGTGTAATCGTCTTCCGCCTGGCTTGCCACCAGCCGGGCATCGCCAGCGGTGCGGGCACGCACATAGACCGTTCCCTGCGGCGGTCTATCCATCCACTGCGGGTCGTCATCCGGCGCATTGGGAACCAGTGAAAAGATCTTCAGGCGTTCTGACATGGCAGGTCTCCATCGGGGAATTGTCGATGAATAACAGAACAGCCGGCGGAAAGTTTCTCGCCGCCCTCGGTGAGGAACATTCCCGTGCGCCTTCCGTTGGGATTGCAGACACAACGGAACTCAGAAGGAGAATGTCATGCGACATGAACCCAAGGATGGCGGCAAGCCGGGCGAAATCTCCCAGTGGCCACGATGGGAAGGACCGGCGGAAAACCGGCCAAGCGGCTATGTTCAGGGCGAAGCGAATATTTTCGCGGAGGACCCTGTCGGCGAAAAGAAGCGCACGGCGCAAGATTATCCGCTGGATGATCTGGCCGACGAGGAACGGCGCAAGCAGGAGCTGGAAAATGGCCGATAATCTGTGGTTCATCGCCGTCGCGCTCGGCCCGGTCCTGCTGGGAGGCGCCATTGTTTTTGCCATGATGCGCAGGCGCCGATTTTCTCAGGATGAAATCGAGGAGCGTCGGGCTGCCAATCATGACCTCTACGATCGGCCTCAATCGCGCTGATCTCTCGGACACCTCTGGAAAATGCTGATCCCCGCACACGTGGTCCGGTCGCGCAAAGCCCGGACAATGAATCTTTCGTCCGTTCAGGAACCTCCGGTCCAGGCCACTGTTAGAAGGCGGGTTTGAGCCCAAGGACGTTTGAAAAAAAGATAAATGGAGAGAAACACATGGCTTCGAAGACCCTCGACGATCTCTTTTACGAGACCTTGAAGGATATCTACTACGCAGAGCGCAAGATTTCTCGCACCCTTCCCAAGATGGCTCGCGGTGCCCAGAACGAAAAGCTGAAGCAGGCTTTCCTTGAGCATAAGGAAGAAACCGACGGCCAGATCGAGCGCCTGCAGCAGGTCTTCGAGCTGATCGGCAAGCGCGCCCGCGGCAAGACCTGCGATGCCATTGAGGGCATCATTTCCGAAGGCGAAGAAATTCTTGAGGAATTCAAGGGAACGCCTGCTCTGGATGCCGGACTTCTGGCCGCTGCACAGGCGGTGGAGCACTACGAGATCAGCCGCTACGGCACCTTGTGTGCCTGGGCAAAGCAGCTTGGCATGAAGGAAGCCGCAGACCTTCTCTCGCAGACGTTGCAGGAGGAAAGCGCCACCGATGAAAAGCTGTCCAAGCTGGCGGAAAGCACGCTGAATGCTGCAGCGCAGAAGGCTGCATAAAGGCGCAAGGGCCGGCGTGGACCGGCCCTTTTTCATCTTTTCAACGGCAGATTGAATTCAGGCATGGCCGAGAGAGTTGTTCGGCACGACGCGTGTCATCTGGCCGTTCACTTCCTGGCGGCGGAAAACGATCCGCTTCAACGTGTCGACTTCCTGTTCCGCGTGCAGGCGAGCCGCCTTCAACGCCAGAGCATAGGAAGGATAGGACGCCGAAACGCGTCCATCGCGTACGTAGACCCAACCAGTGGAATGCGGAATGATGTCGAAGCATTTTTCCATGTCACGGGCCCTCCCACGCCCGGCCTCGTAACCCGCAACCGCAGGCAAAGTTCCCTTCGGTTAAAAAAGTTTTTTTAAGCCCTTGCTAGTTTTAGATGCAGCGCACAAAATCGATCTGGGTACGGAACCTTTTAGATTTCTCTAACGTTATCGTTGTCGGGCGAATGGAGAGGCATATGGCGGATTCCGAAGACTGGATCAAACATCGCGCTTATGAGTTGTGGGAGGCCGAAGGCCGCCCTCACGGCAAGCATGACGAGCACTGGAAGCAGGCAACGGCCGAATTCCATGCCAAGCATAATGGCAAATCTCCGGCAGCGGGGCTCAAGGCACAGACCAAGCGCAAGGCGCCTGCCAAGGCTGAGCCGGCAGCGAGCGACCCGTCAATCCAGACATCAGCGAAAAGCAGGAAGCCGAAGGCGCCACCGACGCCCGTGGCTCCGGTTGCGGATCCTTCCCCCAAGAGACGGACGCGCAAGGCCACGACTGCCTGATCGCTTCCTTCGATCATATTGATCGTTTGACCGTCGCAGCCTCTGCGGCGGAACGGTGTCGTTTTGGCTTTCGGTATGGGCATGGCAATCGGTCTTCACCATCACTTTATTTCGTTTTCTGACTGGAACGGGCGAGGCTTTCGCTACGTTTCCAAAGACGCAAGGCATGCGGGCCGATACCAGCCGTGCATTCGGAGGAAGCCGCGATGATGAACGCGCCGTTGACGCTGGATAATCGGTTTGGCCGTAGCTCTGGGCGCAGCCGATCGGTTGGTTCCAGTTCAGGCAAGAAAGAAGCAGGCCCAATGAAAGTACTATCGGTTACATCCGAATTGTTTCCCCTCATCAAAACAGGAGGGTTGGCGGATGTGACGGGGTCTTTGCCGAAGGCGCTGCTGAGCTGCGGTGTGGATACGACCAGCATGTTGCCGGGTTACCCGGTGGTGATGCAGACGCTCGGCGAGCGGATGCCACTTGTGAGCTTCGACAATCTTCTGGGTGAGCGGGCAACCCTGTATCATGCCCGTCATGAGGATCTGGAGCTTTTCGTTCTGGATTGCCCGGCTTTGTTTGCACGGGACGGCGGCCCCTATATTGACGGAAACGGCACGGACCATCCCGATAACTGGAAACGTTTTGCCGCTTTGTCGCGTGCTGCCGCCGAAGTGGCAAACGGGGCTTTGGCGGGCTGGACGCCGGATCTGGTTCACACGCATGATTGGCAGGCGGCGCTGACATCGGTCTATATGCGTGAACTGGGCTGCAATTTGCCGGTGGTACTCACCATCCACAATCTCGCTTTCCAGGGCCAGTATGGCGCAGACCGGATGGACGCACTGGGTCTCGGCCAGCATCTCTACAGCACCGATTGCCTCGAATATTTCGGCGATATCAGCTATCTCAAAGGTGGCCTGCAGACAGCAGACGTGATCACCACGGTCAGCCCCACTTACGCGCGCGAAATCCTCACTGCGCGCTTCGGCATGGGGCTTGATGGTGTGCTGAACGAACGGGTGATGTCGCTTCGCGGGATCGTCAACGGCATCGATCTGGACGTGTGGAACCCGTCGACCGATCCTTACCTGCCGCGCAATTACGATTCGACGACATTGAAGCGCAAGCGTGAGAACCGCTCTGCCCTGATGGAGCGTTTCGGGCTTGAACAGGGCGATGGTCCGGTCTTTTCCGCGGTCACGCGCCTGACCTGGCAGAAGGGCATGGATATGTTCGCCGATACGGCGGATGAGGTTCTTCACCAGGGCGGACGCGTCATCGTTTTCGGCCAGGGCGATGCCGCCATTCAGGAGGCATTGCGCCAGACCGCCGCCCGCTTTCCCGGACGCATGGCAGTGCATGTGGGCTATGACGAACCTACTGCGCACCTCATCCACGGCGGATCGGATGCCATTGTCCAACCCTCCCGTTTCGAACCCTGCGGTCTGACCCAGCTCTATGCGCTTCGCTATGGCTGCGTGCCCGTCGTGTCCCGCACCGGCGGGCTTTCGGAAACCATCATCGATGCCAATGATGCGGCAATGTCTGCCCGCGTTGCAACGGGGTTCCAGTTTCATCCCGTCAATACGGATGGTCTCAGGCTGGCGCTTCGCCGTGCGCTCGATACCTATGGCGATACCCGCAACTGGGCGCGTCTGCAAAATCAAGGCATGAAAACCCGCTTTTCGTGGGAGCGGAGCGCGGAGAAATACGCTGCCATTTACAACAATCTCATCTGCCGCAGCGAGGAACTGCCGGAACAACGGCGTTACAGATAGAGGCGTCGAGACTGCCCGGGGCCGGCCGGGCAGTGTCTCGACAACGTCCTACCGACGCTTCTTCTTCGAAGCCTGATACTCGATCACTGCTTCCGCCTTGCGGAAATCCGCCCAGGGATCCTTGTCCAGTGCCGCGAGGCGAGCTGGCGTATTGCCGACGGTGAACTGGGCGGGACCAATGGCCTCATTCAGTTCAGACCATTCCAGCGGCATGGAAACTGGCGCACCCGCGCGTGCGCGTGTGGAGTAGGGGGCGACGGCGGTCGCTCCTCTTCCGTTGCGCAGGTAGTCGATCAAAATCTTGCCGGGCCGTTTGGATTTCGTCACGGTCGATACGTATAGATCCGGAGTATCCGCGGCCATGGCGTCTGCGAGCGCCTTCATTGCCGCTTTCACATCGGGCCATTCTGCTTTCGGCTTGACGGGGGCCACCACGTGCAGCCCCTTGCCGCCGGATGTTTTGAGAAAGCCGGTCAGCCCCATTGCTGCCAGCCGTTCGCGCACCTCTTCAGCACCGGCAATCACGGCTTTCCAGCTTGTTCCCTCGCCGGGGTCGAGATCCATGATAATCATATCCGGCTTTTCCCAATCGGAGAGATTGGAACCCCAGGGGTGCACCTCCAGCGTTCCGCCCTGCACCAGACCGAGCAACCCGTTCAGGTCACGGATTGTGATACTTTGAACGCTGTTTTTGTCGGCGGGATCGACCACGAGACGCGCATCCTTGGTCATGCCGCGCCATGCATGTTTCTGGAAAAACAGCGGCTTGGTGATGCCATCCGGCCCGCGCAGCAGGGAAAGCGGGCGATTGACGACGAAGGGTGCCATGAAGGGCCAGACCTGCGCATAATAATCGGCAAGTCCGGCTTTGGTCACACCGGCATCCGGCCAATAGATACGGTCAGGATGGGTGAGTTTGACAGTTCGCCGCGCCTCCACGGGCAGGGGGGCGGCGTGGCTGGCGGCTTCCGGCTGCGTTTCGCGTATCACCTCTTCTGGCGCCTTGTCCTCGCGCAATCCCCTGAACGAAGCATGACGCAGATGTGCGTCCGCTGTCCATCCGCGAAACTCGACCTCGGCCACATGGAGAGGTTCTGCGAAGACAGCATCCCGCCGTTCCTCTGCCGTCAGCTTCTGTTTGAACGGGCTCCTCTCCAGTCGGATCGGATCAAGCCTTTTGAACAGCGCGCGGGCGGTCTCGGCAGAATAGCCAGTGCCGACGCGCCCGGCATAGATCAGCTCACCATTTCGATAATAGCCCATGATCAGGCTTCCGATTGCGGATTTGGACACGCTTGAAGGGACGAACCCCGCAATCACGAATTCCTGCCGGGCGGAACATTTGGATTTCACCCAGTCCTTGCCGCGACCACTCCTGTAAGGTGCCGTTGCGACCTTTGAGATAATGCCTTCAAGGCTCAGGCGGCAGGCGTGTTTGAGCACCAGCCCGCCCTCGTCGGTGAAGTGCTCGCTGTAACGGATTACCGCAGGGCATTCCGCGCACAGGGCCTCCAGAAGCTTCTTGCGCTCCAGCAGGGGCGCGCCCGTCAGATCTTGTCCATCCAGATAAAGAAGATCAAAGACATGGAAGATGAACCTGTCCCGCCGCCCGTCGCTCAAATCCTTCTGCAGAAGCGAGAAATCCGTGGCCCCATTTGCGTTCGCGACGGCAATCTCGCCATCCAGGATCGCGGTGTGGGCGGGAAAGGATTGCAGGGCGGACTGGATCGGCTTGCCGAAGCGCTCCGTCCAGTCCAACCCGGTGCGGGTGAGAAGGGTGATGCTGCCATTATCCAGGCGGGCCTGCAGGCGGTAGCCATCGAGCTTCACCTCGTGCAGCCATCGGCTGCCGGTGGGCGCGGATTTCACCAGCGTGGCCAGTTGGGGCTTCACGAAATCCGGCATGTCAGCCTGCTTTGCGCCCTTGATCTTGGCAGCTTGCGCGGGAGGGGCCTTCTTTGAGCTTGCTGCCTTGCGCGGCGTCCTGCCTTTCAATGTCGCGCCGCTTTTCACCGATTCCGGTCGCTCTTCCAGAATGTCGGCATCATCTGCCGCGCGGGCAAACTCGTCGTCTGCCTTGATCAAGAGCCAGTTCTCGCGCTTTTCATCACGCCGGTCGGCCATGCGCACCAGGTGCCAACGGCCCTTAAGCTTTTCGCCTTGCAGCTCGAATTCCATGTGGCCTTTGCGATAGGCCTTCTTCAGGTCGCCGACGGGCGTCCAGATGCCGCGATCCCAGACGATCACTTCGCCCGCGCCATAATGTCCTTCGGGGATCGTGCCTTCGAAATCGCCGTAATCCAGCGGATGATCCTCCACATGGACCGCAAGCCGCTTTTCGCCAGGAACAAGGCTTGGTCCTTTGGTGACAGCCCAGCTTTTCAGCACGCCGTCCATCTCCAGGCGAAAATCATAGTGCAGGCGACGTGCCGCATGTTTCTGGATCACGAAACTGTTGCCGCTTGCCTTTCCCTTGCTGCCGCGCGGTTCAGGCGAGGCGTTGAAATCGCGCTTCTGATGGTAGGTCTCAAGCGACATGGTCAGCTCGCCTTCTTCTGTTTGGAAGGTGCGGACGATTTCGCTGGCTTTGGTTTGCGTCTGGCCGGTTTGGTGGTCGCCTTCTTCGGCTGGGCGGTATCAACGCCGGCGCTCATGCGCAGTGCTTCCATGAGGTCGACCACATTGGTCTCCTTGGGCTGCGGCTTCTTCTTCGGCTTGCGACCTTCGATCTTGGCCTTCACCAGCTCCTGAAGCGCGCTTTCATAGCGATCGTCGAAGTCTTCAGGATTGAAGTGTCCCTGTTTCGTCGCGATGATGTGTCTGGCCAGATCCAGCATCTCGCCCTCTATCTTCAACGGCTTTATATCGGAGAAGGCTTCTTTGGCTGAACGAACTTCGTAATCGTAGTTCAACGTGCTGGCGATAAGCCCGTCGCCATGCGGACGGATGAGCACGGTTCTCAAGCGACGAAAGAGAACGGTTCGGGCAAGTGCTGCCACGCTTTTCGCAACAAGGCCCTGCCGGATCAGCTCGAAGACCTCCACGGAAACCTTGTCCGCCGGGGCCAGATAATAGGGTCGGTCAAGATAGATGGTATCGACCCCATTGCAGGGAATGAAGGTCTCAAGTGCCAGCGTCTTGTCGCTTTCCGGAACCGCATCGGCAATCTCCTGCGGATCGAGCAGCACATATTCGCCGCTCGAAATCTCGTAGCCTTTCACGATGTCGTCGCGCTCCACCTCCTGGCCCGTGTCGGAATCGATCATCTGCCGGTGCACACGGTGTCCGGTGCGGCGATTGATGATGTGGAAGCTGACCCGGTCCGATGTGGATGCAGCCGTATAGAGAGCGACGGCGCAGCTGAGCTCGCCAAGCGTCAGATGCCCTTTCCAATTCGCGCGAGGTGCCACGGCAGGACTCCTTTCAAAGGACTCGATGAACAGGAATTGGCTTGAAATTGTTCCGCGTCGGGAATGCCTTTCGTACGATACCGGACAAGCTGACATATGCTTGTTTTAGCGGAACCAAATATAACGACGCGACGTTTGCCACCGTCACCCCGCCAAGATACTGGGAGAGGTTTCGAACGGTGTCCGAATCACAGTCGAGTCGCGATCCTGCTCGCGCAGATATTGTCAGGCTCATTCCTGCCTTGCGGGCCTTTGCCCGCACCTTTTGCCGCAATGCCTCGGATGCTGACGACCTTGTGCAGGAAACGCTGATGAAGGCGCTTGCCAATCTCGACAAGTTCGAGCCGGGCACGAAGCTGAAATCGTGGCTGTTCACCATCATGCGCAACACCTTCTACACAAGGGCAAAGGTTCTCGGTCGCGAGGCGCCGGGCGTGGAAGAATGTGTCAGCGGCGATTCGCCCATGGAGGCAACGCAGGAGGTGCAGGCGCGTGTGCGTGAAGTGCAGAGGGCGCTTGCAAAACTTCCCCCCCATTACCGGGAGGTTCTCACACTTGTGGCGATCCTGGGGGAGAGCTACGAGTCGGCGGCGGAAATCTGTGATTGCGCGGTTGGCACGGTCAAAAGCAGGCTGAACCGCGCCCGTCACCAGATCCTTCAGGAACTGGGCGAGGAATAGGCTCTGTCAGGTGCGGTTCCGACAGAAGCACGCTGCCTGTAAAAATTCGGGAACCTTTGAGCCGTTGGGCAGTTCCCGCGGGGCGGGAGGCCGTTCGGCCTCGATCGATTGCACCTGCTCATTAAGGATTTCATTATGCCCGTTACGATCACCGCGATCCTGTTTGCACTCATCGGGATCGCCTTGGCGGCGGGTGGCGCGCAGCTCTTGATGCTGGGGGATAGTGCCTATTATCTCGTTACCGGCCTTGCATTTCTCGTCACCGCTGTTCTGCTTTTCCTCCGGCGCTCTGAGGCGCTCTGGCTTTATGCGCTGATTGTTCTCGGCTCGCTGGGCTGGGCGATATGGGAAGTCGGCTTCGACTGGTGGCAGCTTGGCCCGCGCGGCGGTGTCATCATCGTGCTTGGCGCATGGTTGCTTACCCCGTGGATCCGCAGACCACTCGGTTTCACCAGTCCCAATACGGGGTATCGCTACAGTGCCGGTGCAACTCCGCTGCTCGCATCGCTGGCGCTGGCGCTCATCATCGCTGTTGTTTCGATGCTGGTGGATATTCACGATCTGTCGGGCGAACTTCCGAAAGAGCAGGTCGCTGCTGCTCCGGCCATGGGAGGCGATGTGCCCCCGGGTGAATGGCATCAATATGGCCGCACGCCCTTTGGCCAGCGCTATTCTCCGCTCGATCAGATCAATGTGCAGAACGTGGCCGATCTCCAGGAAGTCTGGCGTTACCAGACGGGCGACGTGAAGCTTCCCGAAGATGTGGGCGAGACCACCTATCAGGTGACACCGCTGAAGATCGGCAATTCGCTCTATCTCTGCACGCCGCACAACTGGGCCATTGCGCTTGATGCAACCACCGGCAAGCAGAAATGGAAATACGATCCCAATGTCGGCCTCAATCCCGACCGGCAGCACCAGACCTGCCGTGGTGTGACCTATTACAAGGATCCGCAGGCAGCAGTCGGTACGGCCTGTGCCGAACGCGTCTATCTGCCGACGTCCGACGCGCGGCTGATTGCGCTGGATGCTGCCAATGGCCAGGTGTGCACCGGCTTTGCCGATAACGGCGCTCTCCATCTCGAAGCCGGAATGCCGTATAATCCGGCAGGCTATTACTATTCCACGTCTCCTCCCGTGATTGCCGCTGGCAAGATCATTATCGGCGGTGCGGTCAACGACAACTATTCCACGCAGGAGCAGTCCGGCGTTATTCGCGCCTTCGACGTCAACAGCGGAGAACTGGTCTGGAACTGGGATTCCGGCAATCCGACACAGACAGAGCCTTTGCCGGAAGGGCAAAAATACACGACCAACTCACCGAACAGCTGGTCTGTTTTCAGCGTCGATGAGGAAATGGGCCTGGTCTATATCCCGCTCGGCAATCAGGTTCCCGATCAGCTTGGCATGAACCGCTCGGAAAATGTCGAGAAATATTCTGCCGGCATCGTTGCTCTGGATATCAATACCGGTGCTGACCGCTGGATGCGCCAGTTCGTTCATCATGACCTGTGGGACATGGACGTTCCCGCCCAGCCGGTGCTGCTCAATCTCAAGGCGGAGGATGGCAGCATGGTACCGGCCCTCGTGGGCCCCACCAAGCAGGGTGACATCTATGTGCTGGATCGCCGCAATGGCGAGCCGATCATTCCCGTGACGGAACTGCCTGCACCGGGCGGTGCCATTCCGGAAGATCGCACCGCGCCGACGCAACCGATTTCGGCACTGAACTTTCGTCCGCGCACGCTGGAAGGGCGTGATATGTGGGGCATCACCATGTTCGACCAGATGGTGTGCCGTATCTGGCTGAAGCAGTTGAAGTATGAGGGCCAGTACACACCGCCTTCGCTTCAGGGCACACTCGTCTATCCGGGCAATTTCGGCACCTTCAACTGGGGTTCGGTCGCCGTCGATCCCGAGCGGATGGTGATGTTCGGAATGCCGACCTATCTCGCTTTCACCTCGCAGCTCGTTCCGCGTTCGCAAGTGCCGCCGAAGGGTGAGGGTGAAAAGGGTTCCGAACAGGGCCTGAACCGCAATGAAGGCGCGCCTTACGCGGTCAAGATGGGCCCCTTCCTCGGGCCTCTGCAAATCCCCTGCCAAGCGCCGCCGTGGGGCTATGTGGCAGGTGCAGATCTGCGAACGGGCAAGATTGCCTACAAGCACAAGAATGGCACCGTTTATGACATGACGCCGCTGCCGCTGCCGTTCAAGGTTGGTGTGCCGGGGATCGGCGGACCGATGATTACCAAGGGTGGCGTTGCCTTCCTCGGTGCCGCCGTGGACAATTACCTGCGCGCCTATGACCTGACGAGCGGCAGGCAGCTGTGGGAAACACGCCTTCCAGCCGGCGGACAGGCGACGCCAATGACTTACTCGGTCGACGACGGTCGTCAGTTCGTGGTGATGGTCGCAGGCGGTCATGGTTCGATCGGTACCAAGCCCGGCGATTATGTGATTGCTTATGCGCTTCCGAGGCAATGAGGCATGCAACAGTGAGACGGGGCAGCTGCGGCTGCCCGTCTTCTCCGTTGCAGATGCAGAAAGCCCGGCGCATCGCTGCGCCGGGCTTTCTGGTCTTTGCATGTGATCAACAGGTCAGGGCTGTTCTGCGATTAGGTCGTTCACCACCTTGCTGACACCAGGCACGCTACGTGCCACTTCTTCTGCACGCCGGATTTCTCCTTTGAGAAACACCCGGCCGCCAAGCTCGATGACCGGGCCTTTGGCTGTGACGGTCACATTGGTCGCGTCCAGTCCACCAGCGCTGGCAAGAGCTGCCGCAACGCTGGTTTCAAGCATTGCCTGGGGCGGAAATTCCTGTTCCACAACCGGATCTTCCCGATGAAAGGTGGGATGTTTGAACACCATGCTGCGTCTCCTCCATGTCGGCTGGGAGAGTAACGTCACAGGCGGGAAATCGTTCATCTCCGCTGCAGAACCGCTCCGATCGCCTTGCCCAGCTCTTCCTGGGTGAAGGGCTTGGTCAGCTTTTGTAGCTCGGCGCCGTGACCCTGCGGCACTTCGGAGTAACCTGTGGCGAGAATCACGGGCATATCGCTTCGGCGTTCCAGAATGGCCGTTGCCAGTTCGGTCCCGGTCATCTTCGGCATCGAGTGGTCGGTGATCACAAGATCGATGTCGGGACGCTCGTCCAGAAGCCGCAATGCCTCGTCTCCGCTGTAAGCCTCCAGAGGCGTGTGCCCCAGATCTTCCAGCATCATCGTGGTGTTCATCAGGACCAGACCGTCATCATCGACGGCGAGCACTGTGAGGGGGCGATTTCCGTTCATAACATCTGGCATGGCAGGCTCGGCAGTCTCCGTTTCTGGTTGCGGTCCTTCCGCAACCGGAGCTGCCGGAAAGACCATCGACACGGTTGTTCCCGCGCCGGGCTTGCTGAGAATACGCAAGGCCCCACCGGATTGTTCCATCAAGGCATGCACCATTGCGAGGCCAAGACCTGTTCCCTTGCCGATCCCCTTGGTGGTGAAGAAGGGCGCGGTTGCCTGCTCCAGCGTCTTTTCGTCCATGCCGTGACCTTCATCGCGGACATAGAGTTCCACCCATGGCAGTCCATTGTCCTGTGCTTCTCCGGCAGGTTCGCAATGACGCACGCCAATCAGAATTTCTCCCCCCTTCGGCATGGCGTCGCGCGCATTCATGATCAGGTTCAGAAGTGCCATCTCCAGCTGGTTTGCATCGGTCAACACCTCGGGGATGTTCTCTTCGAACGCGGTCGTAAGCTCGATGTCCGGATCGAGGAAACGGGAAGCGAGTTCCAGCATTCCTGCTGCCAGCGCGACTGGCTTCACCGCCTTCACATCCAGATCCTGCCGCCGGGAAAAGGCGAGAAGACGCCGGGTCAGCGTCGCGCCTCTCTCTGCTCCCACAAGCGCACTCTTGACGAGCGCTTCGCATTCCGGGTCCGGCGGAAGACGTTTTTGCAGCAGGGTGAGGGAGCCGAGGACGGCGGTGAGAAGGTTGTTGAAATCATGTGCGATGCCGCCGGTCATCTGGCCGATGGCTTCGAGCTTCTGTGCCTGGAACAGCTCCTCTCGCGCCCTCGCAAGAGCCAGTTGGGCTTCCCGCTTTTCGCTGATGTCGCGCGTTATCTTGGCAAAGCCGAGAAGGTTGCCGTCATCGTCGCGGATGGCGTCGATAACAATGCTGGCCCAGAAGCGCGTTCCGTCCTTGCGCACCCGCCAGCCTTCATTCTCGAAGCGTCCTTCTCGCGCGGCCGCCTCAAGGCCCCGCCATGGTTCCCGCTTTGCCCGGTCTTCTTCCGTATAGAAACTGGAAAAATGAAGTCCGACTATCTCGTCCGCGTCATATCCTTTCAGGCGTCGTGCCCCCGGATTCCAACTCGCAACATGACCATCCTGATCCAACATATAGATGGCGTAGTCGATAATGGATTCGATCAGCAGCCTGTATCGGTCCTGCACCTGACGTCGCACAGTGCGGCCTTCGGCCATATTTCCTATCTCCCACCAGCATTCACGGCGATGCCGAACATCGTTCATAAGCAAAAGTTTCACCATTGGGAAAATTGTACGCTAGTTGACTCAGTGCGGCTGTCGATGTACGACTGACGAAATTCAAAATTCGTCATTCATTAGAAGGCAGCGATGATTGAACCTATGACAGCCGCGGCGGAAGCCTCCCGTCAGGATAATGTAGAGAAGATTCTCGACAGCGCCGAGCGTCTCTTCAAGCATTACGGCTATACTAAAACCAATGTTGCAGATATTGCGCGCGATCTCTCAATGTCACCTGCGAATATATACCGCTTTTTTTCTTCTAAGTCTGATATTCATCAAGCTTTGGCCAAAAGAATGTTGTCTCTACAGTATGAAATGCTGCAGATGAATTCTGTTAGGCAGGTTTCTTCTTCGGAAAGATTGAAGGATCACGTGCTTCTGCAACATCGCATGACGGTCGAGACTATGATGGACGAAGAAAAGGTCCATGAAATGGTCGTGATTGCGATGGATCAGCAATGGCCCGTTATTGAAGAGCATATCAGCAAGGTGAGAGTTCTCGTTGAGCGGATCATTGCTGAAGGTATAGCCGCTGGTGAGTTTCGAGAACAGAACACGCGCCTCGCTGCTGAGTGGTTCATGAATTCAGGCGTTTGTCTGTGTCATCCGCAATTGATCACCAAAACGCTCGCATCCGATGAGGTTCTGACACCAGAACAACTCGTCGATTATTCCCTGCGAGCGCTCAAATAGGTTCCGGCTTCCTGGAGAGGGGCCTTTGTGACAGGAGTCATGAAAATGTTGTTCAATAGACTGGGGAAGCTCAGCGCTGCCGGTGTGGTGGTCTTGATCGGCTTGGCTAGTTGCTCTGAAGAAAAAGTTGCCGAGGCGCCGGTCATACGTCCGGTTAAGGTGGTCGAGGTAAAGGCGCCGCAACAGGGTGCTTCTCTCACCTATTCCGGTGCTGTTCGCGCCCGAACCGAAATTCCCATGGGCTTCCGTGTGGATGGTAAGGTTACGCAGCGTCTTGTCGATGTCGGGCAGCGGGTGAAGCCTGGCGATGTGCTGGCCAGGCTCGATTCCACCGATTACGAACTTTCGGTTCGTCAGGCCGAGGCTGAACTTGCTTCCGCCGAGAAGCAGGTGGAAATCAGCCAGATTGCTCTGAAACGCGCGCAAACCCTACAGCAGCAGAATGTGACCTCGCAATCGCAGCTTGAACAGGCGCAATTGTCTTCCGAGCAGGCCATTGCCCGCCGGGATGCCGCTGCCTCATCGCTCGATCAGGCTCGCAATCGCGTTGCCTATTCTGTCCTCAAGGCCGATCTTGCCGGTCTTGTCACGGCGGTCAGCGCTGAAGCGGGGCAGGTCGTTGCGGCAGGTAATCCGGTCGTGACGATCGCGCAGGATGGCGAGAAGGAAGCGGTTATCGCGGTTCCCGAGGCCGATATCTCGCAGTTTTCGCCGGGCAAAGCGGTGAAGGCGTCATTCTGGTTCGATCAGCAGCTCGTCGTCGACGGAAAGGTCCGTGAGGTTGCAGGCAGTGCCGATGCGCAATCGCGCACCTTTGCGGTGCGTGTCAGTCTGCCGGACGATCCCCATATCCGCCTCGGCGTAACGGCAACGGTGGCGGCGCTTGCAGAAACGGGCGCGCAATCCTTTGAATTGCCGCTTGCTGCGCTGACGAAGCAGGATGACAAATCGGCTGTCTGGGTTGTCGATCCCACGACGAAAAAAGTGACCCTCCGTCCGGTCACGATCGATGGCTTCACCGACAATGGCGTGCGCGTCAGTTCCGGCATTGCTGCGGGTGATCTCGTGGTGGCTGCCGGTACGCAGTTCATGCGTCCGGATCTGGAAGTCAGCCTTGGAAGTGATGCGGCGCAGCCGCAGGGCCAGGCGGGCACGGTTCCGTCTCCGGCCAATTCCTGATCCGTCAGCGAGGAACGCAAATCCATGTCATCGTCTCGCTCCAACGGCTCGGGCAAGCAGCCGTTTAACCTGTCGCGCTGGGCCATCGCCCATCCCAGCATTGGCCGTTTCCTGTTCGGCGTGATCATCATCGTCGGCGCGCTCGGCATCATGAACATGGGCCAGAAGGAAGACCCAGACTTTACCTTCCGCGTCATGGTTGTTCAGGCCGTGTGGCCCGGCGCTTCCATTCAGGAAATGCAGGATCAGGTTGTCAACAAGATCGAAAGAAAACTGCAGGAAACACCGCATCTGGATTGGGTGAAATCCTATACCCGCGCGGGCTTCTCCATCACGACGATCCAGATCAAGGGCAATACCAACGCAGCCCAGGTGGCGGATGCCTTTTACCAGGTGCGCAAGAAGGTGCGCGACATTTCTCAGGACCTGCCGTCGGGCGTGCTTGGCCCCTTCTTCAACGATGAGTTCGGCGATACCTATGTCACCCTGCATGCCTTGACCGGCGACGGCTATTCCTACCCGGAACTGAAGGACATCGCGACGCGCGCGCGTGACATGCTTCTGGCCACGAAGGGCGTGGAAAAGGTTGTCATTCTTGGCGATCAGGACCAGCGGATCTACATCGACATTTCTTCCAAGGCGCTTGCCGAGCGCAGGCTGACGCTGAACGACATCCAGAATGCGCTGGCTGGCCAGAACAATGTGGATCCGGCAGGCAGCGTGCAGACGGCGACCCGCTCCGTTCGAATATCCGTGGAAGGTGGTGTCAGAACACCGGAAGATGTGCGGGAACTGCGCATTCGAAGTGGCAACCAGGTGTTCCGCCTCGGCGATATTGCAACCGTTTCAGAAGGCTTGATCTCCCCTTATGATCGGAAGTTCCGTTTCAACGGCAAGGATGCAGTTGAGATCGGCGTAGTCATGCAGAATGGCTTCAAGGTCACCGATGTCGGCAAATGGATCGAAGAGACTTACAGCAATTTCGAGAATACGCTGCCTTACGGGGTGGAAATCTCGCAGATCGCCAACCAGCCGGAAGTGGTGCATGAAGCCATCGGTGAATTCACCAAGGCGCTGATCGAGGCGCTGGTGATCGTGCTTGTCGTGTCGCTGCTCTCTATTGGCTGGCGGTCGGGTATCGTCATTGCCATCTCCATTCCGCTGGTTCTCGCAGCCACGCTTGCCATCATGTACGAAATGGGAATCGAGCTTCAGCGTATCTCGCTCGGCGCTCTCATCATCGCGCTCGGCCTTCTGGTCGATGACGCCATGATCGTCGTTGAAATGATGGAGCGCAAGCTGGAAGAGGGGCTGGAGAAGCTGGATGCGGCCACCTTCGCCTATTCCTCGACCGCCTTTCCCATGCTGACCGGCACGCTGATCACTACGGCAGGCTTCATTCCCGTCGGTTTTGCCGACTCCACTGCCGGTGAATATGTGCGTTCGCTTTTCTTCGTGGTGGGAATAGCGCTCGTCACCTCCTGGTTCGTGGCGGTGTATTTCACGCCCTGGATCGGCTACATGGTGCTGAAGCAGCGCGCCCATGCGGGAACGCATCATGACGTATACGACACGCGCTTTTATCGCGGTCTGCGCGCCACGGTGTCCTGGAGCGTGCATCATCGCGTCATCGTGCTGGCGGCCACGATTGGTGTTTTCTTTACCAGCGTCTGGGCTTTCCAGTTCATTCCGCAAAGCTTCTTCCCGCAATCTTCCCGCCCGGAAATTCTGGTCGACATGTGGTTGCCGGAAGGCACGGCCATCGAGGAAGTCGAGCGGCAGGCCAAGGCGCTCGAAGCCAAGATCATGGATGATCCGGACAAGAAATTTGTCGCAACCTTCATCGGCGAGGGGGCTCCACGCTTCTTCCTGCCGCTGGATCAGCAGCTTCGAAACCCGAATTACGCCCAGCTTCTGGTCATGTCGAACGGTCTTGAAGAGCGTGAACGGCTTGTGGTGAAGCTGAGAAACATTCTGGCGCAGGACTTCCCCACGGTACGCGGCAAGGTCGACCGTCTCTTCCTCGGGCCGCCGGTTGGCTGGGCTGTGCAGATGCGCGTCATCGGTCCTGACCGGCAGGAGGTGCGCCGTATTGCGGATCAGGTCAAGCAGCGTTTCCATGCCAATCCGCTTCTCGGCACAATCCATGATGACTGGCTGGAACCGGTCACGGCGATGCGGCTGGTGATCGATCAGGATCGTGCCCGCGCCCTTGGTGTAACCTCGCAGCGGGTTCGCCAGATGCTGTTCGCATCGATGTCGGGTGTCACGCTGGATCAGTTCAGGGATGGCGAAGAGACGGTTTCCATCGTGGCGCGGGAGCCGGCATCCACGCGTGACCTGCTGACGGCCGTAAATTCGGTCTATATCCCGACCGATAGCGGTGATTTCGTGCCGGTTTCGCAAATCGCCCGCGTCGAGCCGGTGCAGGAAAACGGCATTGAATGGCGCCGTGACCGTCTGCCGACCATCACCGTAAAGGCCACTGTGCCGGATGGTGTGGAGCCCAACGAGATCTCTGCCAAGATGTTCGAAAGCATGGCGGATCTGCGCAAGTCCCTGCCTGCGGGCTACAAGGTGGAAATTCAGGGCGGGGCGGAAGACGCCGCCGAGAGCCAGATGTCGATTGCCGCCAAGGCACCGGTCATGCTCTTCGTCATCCTGACGCTGCTGATGATCCAGTTGCAGCATTTCGGCAAGGCCATGCTGGTTCTGGCAACGGGTCCGCTCGGTATCATCGGCGCGGCAGCTGCGCTTCTGGTGACTGGTGCCCCCTTCGGCTTCGTTGCCATCCTTGGCGTCATCGCACTTCTTGGCATCATCATCCGTAACTCGATTATCCTGGTGGACCAGATCGACCAGGACATCGCAGCCGGAATGGCCCGCAGCGAGGCCATTATCGGTGCGGCGGTGCGCCGCTTCCGGCCGATCATGCTGACGGCGCTCGTGGCGGTCCTTGCGCTCATTCCGATCTCGCGCGGCTTGTTCTGGGGGCCTCTCGCCTATGCCATGATGGGCGGCATCATGGTTGCCACGGTGCTGACCATCCTCGTTCTTCCGGCGGCCTATGCGTTGTTCTTCGGCAAGGACAAGCAGGGCTCTGCCCCCGGGGACGATATCAACGGGAATGCCAAAGACCCAGGCTCGCTCACCCTTTCCACCGCCGCGGAATGAGCGACCGGGGGGAGGCGGCTCACCCCAGCCGCCTCCCGTCCCATTTGATGGACGGCAATGCCCGTGAAAATTGGCAGTGCCGTCCATTCGTTATTTGAGAGAAAAATTCTCTTTCTCTGACACGGATGAGGTGGCGGTTCCTCGTGAAGGTGGCGGATATTTTCTATTCTACGGTCCAGTTTGAATGTACCGGAGACTTCCATGAAACGCCTTCTCATTCTCGGCACTGCGCTTGCTGCCATGCTGGCGGCGCCGGCTATGGCCGAGCAGCCGAACAAGCTTCTCAATGCTTCCTATGACATTGCTCGTGAGCTGTTCGCTGCCGAGAACGAGGCATTCATCAAGCAGCATCCCGGTGTGACCATCGACCAGTCCCATGCGGGTACCTCCAAGCAGGCCCGCGCTATTGTGGAAGGGCTGGAGGCGGATGTGGTGACCTTTAATCAGGTCACGGACATCGATTTTCTGGTCAAGCAGGGTTTCGTCTCGAAGGATTGGAAGCAGAACTTCCCCAACGATGCTTCTCCCTTCTATTCCTTTCCGTCCTTTCTGGTTCGTGCCGGAAACCCGAAGAACATCAAGGATTGGAACGATCTGATCCGCGATGATGTGAAGGTTGTTTTCCCGAACCCCAAGACATCCGGGAATGCGCGCTACACCTATCTTGCGGCCACGGCCTACGCCAAGGAAGCGTTCAAGGGCGATGAGGAGAAGGTCGAAGCTTTTGTGAAGAAGATCTTCGACAACGTGCCTGTCTTCGATACCGGAGGCCGTGCGGCCACCACGACCTTCGTGGAGCGCGAAACCGGTGACGTGCTGATTACCTTCGAGGCCGAGACGCGGGGCATTGCCAAGCAGTATGGCGCAGACAAGGTGGAGAGCGTCATTCCGTCGGTTTCCCTGCTGGCTGAGTTTCCTGTCGCCGTGGTCGACAAGGTTGCCAAGAAGCACGGCACCGAAGAGCTTGCAAAGACCTACCTGAACTTCCTCTACAGCGAGGAAGGCCAGCGGGTTGCTGCCCAGTTCGGCCACCGCGTTCACAATGAAAAGGTGGTTGCCGAGTTCAAGAGCGAGTTTCCTGAAATTCGTCTGGTCAACGTGAACGATGTGTTTGGTGGCTGGGACAAGATCCAGAAGGAACACTTCGCTTCCGGTGGCATTCTCGACACGCTATACGGCAGCCGTTGATATTCTCCTCCCAGGGAAATGGCGACCCGACGGTGCAGGATGACCGTCGGGTTTGCCTGTTTATGACAGGAAGCGCATCGTGAGACGCAATGTCCTGCCCGGCCTTCACCTCTCGCTGGGCATTACTCTTTTCTACGTCGGCCTGATCGTCGTGTTGCCGCTGGTCGCACTGGTGTTCAAGGCGGCAAGCCTCGGCTTTTCCGATTACTGGTCCATCGTTTCGTCCCCGCGCGCGGTGGCAAGCTACCGTGTCACGGCCCTTTCGGCGCTTGCCGCGACCTTGTTCAACCTTGTCTTCGGCCTGGCGCTTGCCTGGGTGCTGACGCGCTACCGTTTCCCCGGTCGCCGGATCGTGGATGCGATGGTTGACCTGCCCTTTGCTCTGCCAACAGCGGTGGCGGGCATTTCGCTCACCGCGCTTTTCTCCAACAATGGCTGGTTTGGCTCCATTCTTTCCGATGCGGGCATCAAGGTGGCCTATACGCCCATCGGCATCATGATTGCCATGTGCTTCACCAGCCTGCCCTTTATCGTGCGCACGGTGCAGCCCGTGCTGGAGGATCTCGATCCGGCACTGGAAGAGGCGGCGCAATCGCTTGGCGGTTCCGATTGGACGATTTTCCGAAAGGTCATTCTGCCGCTGCTGACGCCTGCGTTGCTGGCAGGTCTTTCGCTTTCCTTTGCACGATCGCTTGGAGAGTTCGGCGCGATCATTTTCATTGCGGGCAATCAGCCCCTGTCGACCGAAATCACGGCACTGCTCATCTTCATCCGTCTGGAGGAATATGATTATCAGGCGGCGGCGGCGATTGCGTCCGTGCTGTTGTTCACCGCCTTTGCCATGCTGGCCGTGACGAACTGGCTTCAATCCCGCGCGCTGCGCTACACGGTAAAGGGTTGATCATGGTTGCTTCCACCTCTTCCCGCAAACCGCCGCGCGTGGGCGATGGCCCTGTCTTTCGCCGGGTTCTGATCGGCCTTGTGCTGGTCCTCGGCGCATTTCTTATCCTGGCTCCGCTGCTGGTCATTGGTCATGAAGCCTTTAAGCAGGGTTGGAAGGTTTACATCGGCACGCTGAACCATCCCGATACGCGCCATGCCATCATGATGACGGTGTTGACGGCCCTGATTGCGGTTCCCCTCAATATGGCTTTCGGCGTGGCCGCCGCATGGGCCATTACCAAGTTCGATTTTCGGGGCAAGCGCCTGCTGCTGGTGGTGATCGAGATTCCCTTTTCCGTATCGCCCATTGTCGCGGGCGTTGCCTATCTCTTCGTCTACGGCCTGCAAGGCGTGTTCGGTCCCTGGCTCGATGCGCATGACATCAAGGTCCTGTTTGCCCTTCCAGGCATTGTGCTTGCCTCCATGTTCGTCACCGCGCCCTTCGTTGCGCGTGAACTGATCCCGCTGATGCAGGCGCAGGGGCGCGATCTGGAAGAGGCGGCAACGTCGCTTGGTGCGTCCGGTTGGAAAACCTTCTTCTCGGTCACGCTTCCGAATGTGAAATGGGCGCTGCTCTATGGCGTGGTGCTTTGCAATGCGCGCGTGATGGGCGAATTTGGCGCGGTTTCCATTGTTTCCGGCAATATCCGCGGCCAGACGAATACTCTGCCGCTTCATATCGAGCTGCTCTACCACGATTATCAGGCGGCAGGGGCCTTTGCCTCCGCCTCCATTCTGGCGCTTCTCGCCGTCTTCACCATTATCGCGAAAGTGGCGCTGGAGCGCCGCGGTGCCGGACGTCGCCGCAAGCTCGCAGCCACCGAAGCCGTACCGACAGGACATTGAACCATGGAAATTCGCCTCGATAACGTCATCAAGACCTTCGATACGTTCCGCGCTGTGCATGGCGTTTCGCTGACTGTGAAGAGCGGTGAATTGATTGCCCTGCTGGGGCCTTCAGGCTCCGGCAAGACCACGATCCTGCGCATGGTGGCCGGTCTGGAATATGCCGATGGTGGCCATATCTATTTCGGCGATCAGGACGCGACCGATATTCCCGTGCGCGACCGTGGCGTGGGTTTCGTCTTTCAGCATTACGCGCTCTTTCCGCACATGACGGTGGCAGAAAACATCGGCTTTGGCATGAGCGTGTCCAAGGTGAAGCGCAGCAAGGCCGAGATTGCAGCCCGCGTGGACCAGCTTCTGTCTCTCGTGAAGCTCAAAGGGCTCGGAGACCGCTTCCCGGCCCAGATTTCCGGCGGCCAGCGTCAGCGTGTGGCACTCGCCCGCGCGCTTTCGGTCGATCCCAAGGTGTTGCTGCTGGATGAGCCCTTCGGCGCTCTCGATGCCAATGTTCGCCACGATCTGCGCCGCTGGCTGCGCGAGATCCACGATGAGCTGGGCATTACGACGATCTTCGTCACGCACGATCAGGAAGAGGCGCTGGATCTGGCGGATCGTGTCGTCATTCTCAAAGAAGGAAAGATTGTTCAGGAGGGAACCCCGCAGGAGGTTTGCCGCGATCCGAAGGATGCCTTCGTTCTGAAGTTCCTCGGTGATGCAAACCGCCTGACCGGAGAGGTTCGTGGCAATGTTGCGCATGTCGCTGACGTTGCTGTGGCCGCCGCCGAAGGTGTGGCAGATGGTCCGGTGGAAATCTTTGCCCGTCCGCGTGACCTCGATTGGTCAGTCGCAGGACCGGGGGTCGAAGCGAGCGTCCAGCGCGTGCTGGACAGACCCGGCGAGCGGCGTGTGGTCGCAATCACGAACCAAGGCGAGGCATTGGAGTTCGATGTGGAGCCGGAGGTTGAGGTGGTGGCTGGCCAAAGCGGTTATGTCACGCTGCGGCGGGCGAAGGTTTTCTCGCTGGGGTAACCGCCAGAGTCGCGTCTCGCAAAATTTCCAAACAAAAAAGGCGCCGGTTGTCCGACGCCTTTTTCTTTGTCTGTCAGACCAGATCAGTTCATCTGGGTGACGAAGCGGGTTTCCAGATAGGCTTCCACAGCTTCGGAACCGCCTTCGGTGCCGTAGCCGGAATCCTTGATGCCGCCGAAGGGCACTTCCGGAATTGCAAAGCCATTGTGGTTGATCGTCAGCATGCCTGCTTCCAGCTTCTGGCCCAGCGCATGGGCCGTCTTGACGGAGGAGGTGAACGCGTAGGATGCAAGACCGAAGGGCAGGCGGTTCGACTCTTCCAGTGCCTCTGCCAGCGTCGAGAAGCGGTTGACGATGGCGATGGGGCCGAAGGGCTCTTCGTTCATCATCTTGGCAGAGGTCGGCACGTCGGTCAGGACGGTCGGCTCGAAGAAGTGACCCTTGTTGCCAATGCGCTTGCCGCCGGTCTTCAGAACTGCGCCCTTGGAAACGGCGTCCTGAATCATGTCTTCCATGGCCGGGATGCGGCGCTCATTGGCCAGCGGACCCATGGTCGTGTCGGCTTCAAGGCCATTACCAACCTTGATGCTTTCCGCATACTTCACGATACCGTCGATGAACTTGTCGGCAACGCCATCCTGAATGAGGAAGCGGGTTGGAGCCACGCAGACCTGACCGGCATTGCGGAACTTGGCAGCTGCCGAGACTTCGATGGCCTTTTCCAGATCCGCATCGTTGAACACGACGACCGGCGCATGGCCGCCCAGTTCCATCGTTGCGCGCTTCATGTGCTTGCCGGCGAGCGCTGCGAGATGCTTGCCAACCGGAGTGGAGCCGGTGAAGGAAATCTTGCGGATGACCGGATGCGGGATCAGGTATTCGGAGATTTCGGACGGTACGCCATAGACGAGGTTGACCACGCCAGCCGGAATACCGGCATCCACGAAGACGCGGATAAGCTCAGCCGGAGATGCAGGCGTTTCTTCCGGTGCCTTGACGATGATGGAGCAACCGACGGAAACGGCAGCGGAAAGCTTGCGCACGATCTGGTTGATCGGGAAGTTCCACGGCGTGAAGGCTGCAACCGGGCCAACCGGGAACTTGACGGCCATGTTGGCAACGCCGCCGAAGCGGGCCGGAATGATCTGGCCATAGGTGCGGCGGGCTTCTTCGGCAAACCAGTCGATCGTATCGGCAGCATTGATGATTTCGCCCTTGGACTGGGCAATCGGCTTGCCCTGTTCGCGGGTCATCAGCCAGGCGATGTAATCGATACGCTCGCGCAGCAGGTCTGCCGCCTTGCGCATGATCTTGGAGCGCTCGAAGGCGGATGTATCGCGCCAGACCTTGAAGCCCTTGTCGGCAGCTTCCAGTGCGAGGTCGAGGTCAGCCTTTTCCGCATGGGCGATCTTGCCGATGATTTCCTGCGTTGCAGGATCTTCAACCGGAATGGTTTTGCCACCGATGGCATCGCGCCATTCGCCTGCGATGAAAAGTTTTACGTCCGGATAGCTGTGCATTTTGACCTCATTTTCGCGTTCGAAGCCGCAGGCGGGCGGGTTAGCCAAACTTAGGGAAGCGGCTCAGGAAGGTTCGGCTCATGAGTTAAGACATTGGAGCGCTACAATCAACAGCACCGAGAAAAAGTAGTACTTAATAACATCAAACGGCGACGGCCTGGGGAGCCGTCGCCGCAGAGGGCGCTGCCTGAAATCACCTGTCTGAAATCAGAAGAATGCCTGAATGCCGGTCTGCGCACGGCCGAGGATCAGCGCATGAACGTCATGCGTGCCCTCATAGGTATTGACCGTTTCCAGGTTCTGGGCGTGGCGCATGACGTGATATTCGATCTGGATGCCATTGCCGCCGTGCATGTCGCGCGCCTGGCGGGCGATGTCCAACGCCTTGCCGCAATTGTTGCGCTTGACGATGGAGATCATTTCCGGCGCCATCTTGTGCTCGTCCATCAGGCGGCCAACGCGAAGCGATCCCTGAAGACCAAGCGCGATTTCGGTCTGCATGTCGGCAAGTTTCTTCTGGTACAACTGCGTGCCTGCGAGCGGCTTGCCGAACTGCTTGCGGTCCAGGCCGTATTGACGGGCGCGGAACCAGCAATCTTCCGCAGCGCCCATGACGCCCCAGGAAATGCCGTAGCGGGCGCGGTTGAGGCAGCCGAAGGGGCCTTTCAAGCCGGAGACGTTGGGAAGCAGCGCGTCTTCGGAGACTTCCACACCATCCATGACGATTTCGCCGGTGATGGATGCGCGTAGCGACAACTTGCCACCGATCTTTGGAGCGCTGAGGCCCTTCATTCCCTTTTCGAGTACGAAGCCACGGATTTCATTGTTATGCGCTTCGGACTTGGCCCAGACGACGAAGACATCGGCGATGGGGGCGTTGGAGATCCACATTTTCGAGCCACGCAGGCGATAGCCGCCCTCGATCTTTTCAGCGCGGGTCTTCATGCCACCCGGATCGGAACCGGCGTCGGGCTCGGTCAGGCCGAAGCAGCCGATCAACTCGCCGGAGACGAGACCCGGCAGGTACTTCTTCCTTTGTTCGTCCGAGCCATAGGCATAGATCGGGTAGATGACGAGCGAGGATTGCACGCTCATCATGGAACGGTAGCCGGAATCAATGCGCTCCACTTCGCGTGCAACAAGACCGTAGGCGACATAGGAGGCGTTCGCCGCACCGTATTCTTCCGGCAAAGTGACGCCCAGAAGGCCGGTCTGGCCCATCAGGCGGAAGAGTTCCGGCTCGGTGGTTTCACTGAGATAGGCTTCCTGGATGCGGGGGAGAAGCTCGGCCTTGCCGAAGGCGGCTGCCGCATCGCGGATCATCCGTTCGTCATCCGTCAGCTGGTCGTCCAGCAGGAAGGGGTCTGCCCAATTGAAAGCCGCGCGGTCGCTCATGTCGAAAATCTCCAAAAACTGTTGGCGGCACTATGGGGGATGGGCATGGGGCGGTAAAGCGCAGTTTACTCACGCTGATATGAGATATAGGAATGGGGCATGAGCAATCTCAGCCGAAGGCTTCTTCCCTCAACCAGCGCTCTGGCGGCGTTTGAATCCGTTGCAAGGCTTGGCAGCTTTTCTGCCGCAGCCGAGGAGCTTGCGCTCACCCAAGGGGCTATCAGCCGCCAGATTTCCGGTCTGGAAGAGCAGCTTGGCATTCTCTTGTTTGAGCGCAGCAGCCGGGGTGTTGCCTTGACCGAATCCGGTCGGGCCTATGCAAAAGCCATTGGTGCCGCACTCTCGCAGATCCGCACTGCCTCGCTGCAGGCCATGACCAAACGGCATGGCGACACGTTGAATCTGGCAATGTTGCCAACCTTCGGCACCCGCTGGCTTTTGCCGCGCATTCCACGCTTTGTTGCCGCGCACCCGGAAATCACGCTGAACTTCGCAACGAGAATCGGCATCTTCGATTTCGAGCAGGACGGGCTGGATGTGGCCATTCATATCGGACAGCCAAACTGGCCGGGCGCTGAATGCACTTTTTTGATGGATGAAATGGTCGCCCCGGTCTGCAGCCCGGAATTTCTGGCGGAGCATCCGATCAGGACCGCAGACGATCTGGCAACGGTATCGCTCCTGCACATGGCATCGCGTCCCGGTGCCTGGACGCATCTGTTCGAGACCCTGGGCGTGACGGCCATCCCGTCGCCCGGCATGCGCTTCGAGCAGTTTTCCAGTGTGGCGCAGGCCTGCAGCGCCGGTCTCGGTGTCGCGCTCATGCCGCTGTTTCTGATCGAGGCGGAACTATCCGCTGGGACGCTGGTGCAGGCCTATCCGCAGCAGGTGCGCAGTCCAAGCTCCTATTATCTTGCCGCGCCCATCACCAAGATGGATTTCCGCCCCGTCGCACTCTTTCGCAACTGGCTGATTGAAGAGGTTGGCCGCTGGCGCAACGAACCTTTCTACGCATAACCGGGATAGACAATGCAGCCTCATGATTTCTGGCAAGAGCTTCACGCCCCCGGCACATTTGCCGAGGCTGGACCCTATGATGGCTTTTATCCAGCACGATTGAGGGATGGCAGGCAATTGCGTCTTCCCATTCGCCCGTTAAGCGATGGGGTTCATGCGCTGGCCTCTCTTATCATCAATCAGGCCTCGTTTGTGGTGCTGGATGCGCTGGCCGACGATCTGGCGAAGCAGCTGGCGGCAGAAGGCGTCGAGATTGTTCTCGGCCTGCCGACGCTGGGGTTGACGCTCGCATCAGAGGTGGCGCGCAAGCTCGGCCATTCCCGTTATGTGCCCTGCGGCAATTCCCGCAAATTCTGGTACCGGGATGAGCTTTCGGTTCCCATTTCCTCCATCACGACGCCGGAACAGGCAAAGCGGCTTTATGTCGATCCCCGCATGCTGCCGCTTCTGGAAGGACGGCGCGTGGCACTGGTGGATGACGTGCTGTCCAGCGGCACCTCCATAGTTGCCGGCCTCTCACTGCTTGGCAAGATTGGCGTGGAGCCTGTCGCCATCGGGGCTGCCATGCTGCAAACACGGCGTTGGGAAGAGGCGCTTGGCGCACTGGACCCAAAGTGGATCGGGCGCGTGCGCGGTGTTTTCGAAACGCCGAGGCTTGCTCGGTCAGGAACTGACGCTTGGCTTTGATGCGGCACTTTTTGCCTTGCGGTTCGTGCCTGTCGCATTAGGATCACGGCATCTTTCGCGTTCCAACAATCGGAAAATCCTCATGGAATTAGTTTTCGACGGCCACAACGACGTTCTGCTGCGGCTGTGGCGGACCATGCGTAACGGCGGTGATCCCGTCCGGGAATTTGCCGAGGGAACATGCGAAGGCCACATAGATGGACCACGCGCCCGCGCGGGCGGATTGGCTGGCGGCCTGTGCGCCATCTACATTCCATCGGGCGATCTGATCCTGCAGGAACCGGATCTGAACGGCCATTACGTGACGCCGCTGGCTGCGCCCCTGGAACGGACGCCCTCCCTCGATATAGCGCTGGAGAAGTTTTCGATTGCGCTGAAGCTCGATCGCGCCAAAGCTTGGGCAATCTGCCGAACCGTGCCGGAAATCGAAGCGGCCATGCGCGATGGTATTTTCGCCTGTGTCCTGCATATGGAAGGCTGCGAAGCGATTGGCCACGATCTTGCCGCTCTCGATGTCTTCCACGCGGCGGGCCTGCGCTCGCTCGGGCCGGTCTGGAGCCGTCACAATATTTTCGGCTATGGCGTACCCTTCGCCTATCCCATGTCGCCGGATACGGCGCCCGGTCTCACCAATGTTGGTTTCGATCTGGTTCGCGCCTGTGATCGCCTGGGAATTGTAATCGATCTTGCTCACATCACGGAAAAGGGTTTCTGGGATGTGGCCAAAACCTCCACCAATCCACTGGTTGCCAGCCATTCCAACGTTCACGCCCTGACGGCTGTAGCGCGCAACCTTACCGACAAGCAGATGGATGCGATCCGCGAGACCAAGGGGCTTGTCGGCCTGAACTATGCCGTGACCATGCTGCGGCCCGATGCGCGCGACGATGCCCGCACACCTCTGGATCTGATGGTGCGCCACATCGATTACATGGTCGAGCGCATGGGCATAGATTGCGTGGCACTCGGATCCGACTTCGACGGCGCAACCGTGCCGGAGGAAATTCATGATGCGGCGGGCAATCAGAAATTGGTTGCGGCCCTGAAAAACGCGGGCTACGGTCAGGAAGATCTAATAAAGCTATGCCGCACTAACTGGTTGAGAATCTTCAGTCAAACGTGGCGCTAAGCACTTTCAGATCGGTCCAAAAAACACTGTCTAAAAAGACAAGGGGAACAATGACCATGAACGCTTTCAATCGCAGCCTCCGAGTTTTGGGTGCCAGTGCGGCGCTCTCCCTGATGATGCTTTCCGCACCGAATGCCTTTGCCGCCACGCCTGCTGATACCCTGGTCGAGGGTTTTGCGATCGACGACATCATCACGCTGGATCCCGGCGAGGCTTTCGAGCTGACCACAGCGGAAATCACGGCTAACACTTATGAAAAGCTGGTGACGCTTGATCCAAGCGATACCTCCAAGGTGATTGGCCAGCTGGCGGAAAGCTGGACAATCTCCGAAGACGGGATGACCTATACGTTCAAGCTGAAGCCGAATTTGAAGTTTGCGTCCGGCAATCCCATTACGGCGGAAGATGTGGCTTTTTCATTCGAGCGCGCCGTCAAGCTGGACAAGTCGCCTGCCTTCCTGCTGACCCAGTTCGGCCTGAAGGGCGACAATGTGACGGAGAAGGCAAAGGCAGTGGATGCCGGAACCTTTACGCTGACAGTCGACAAGCCTTACGCGCCAAGCTTCGTGCTGAACGTGCTGACGGCAACGGTTGCTTCCGTGGTCGACAAAAAAGTGGTGATGGCGAAGGCCAAGCCGATGAAGCCGACGGATGACTACAAGTATGACACCGATTTCGGCAATGAGTTCCTCAAGACAGGTTATGCCGGTTCCGGTCCCTTCAAGGTGCTGACCTGGAAGGCAAACGAAGCTGTCGTTCTGGAAGCCAACCCGAATTTCCAAGGCGAAAAGCCGAAGCTGAAGCGCGTCATCTACCGCTACATGAAGGAAAGCGCTTCGCAGCGTCTTGCCTTGGAAAATGGGGATATTGACGTTGCGCGCAACCTTGAGCCGAACGATTTGAAGGCGATTGCCTCCAAGGAGAACCTCGGCACGGTTTCCGCACCCAAGGGCACGGTCTATTATATCAGCCTAAACCAGAAAAACGCCAATCTGGCCAAGCCGGAAGTGGCGGAAGCCTTCAAATACCTGATGGATTATGACGCGATCGGTGCGACGATCATCAATGGCATTGGCAAGGTTCACCAGACCTTCCTGCCGGAAGGCCAGTTGGGTGCGCTGTCCGATACGCCTTACAAGCTCGATGTTGCCAAGGCCAAGGAACTGCTGGCGAAGGCTGGCCTGAAGGATGGCTTCACCGTCACCATGGATGTGCGCAACACGCAGCCGGTGACCGGCATTGCCGAAGCTTTCCAGCAGACGTTGGCGCAGGCTGGCATCAAGCTTGAAATCATTCCCGGGGATGGCAAGCAGACGCTGACCAAGTATCGCGCACGTCAGCACGATATGTATATCGGCCAGTGGGGTTCGGATTATTTCGATCCGAATTCCAATGCTGAAACCTTCACTTTCAACCCGGATAATTCCGACGAAGGCAAGAACAAGACGCTGGCCTGGCGCAATGCCTGGGATGTGCCGGAGCTGACCAAGCAGACGCAGGCAGCACTGCTTGAAAAGGACACCGAAAAGCGCGCCGAAATCTACCGCAACCTGCAGAAGGAAGTGCTGGCCAAGAGCCCCTTCCTCATCATCTTCCAGCAGGTGGAAGTGGCTGGCCATTCCAAGAAGCTGAAGGGTTTCAAGCTCGGTCCGAGCTTTGACACCAACTTCGTCTATACGGTGTCCAAGGAATAGGGACCAGTTCCTTGACGCTTCCTGAAACAAGCGGGGCGACGCGGCTGAGGCGGCGTCGCAACACCCGTGCGGTCGGGGCCGTTCTGCGTTTTGCGGTAACGGTTCTGACCACGTTCCTCGGCCTTCTGGCTGTCACCTTTTTCATCGGTCGGGTCATCCCCATCGACCCGGCGCTGGCGATTGTCGGCGATCGTGCCCCTGCCCATGTGGTGGAACGTGTGCGCGAGGAGCTTGGGCTGAATCTGCCGCTCTGGCAGCAGTTTTTCATCTATATCAAGCAGGTACTGACCGGCGATTTCGGCACCTCGGTGCTCACCACCAATCCGGTGATGGAAGATATCAAGCGCGTCTTTCCAGCCACCATGGAACTGGCAACGGTTGGAACGCTGATCGGTGCCTTTTTCGGTGTGCCTTTGGGTGTGCTGGCTGCGGTGAAGCGCGGCAGCATTATCGATCAGATCGTGCGCGTGGTGGGTCTTATTGGCTATTCCGTGCCGGTCTTCTGGTTGGCGCTTCTGGCGCTCCTTCTGTTTTATGCGAAGCTGAACTGGGTCGCTTATCCAGGCCGCATCGACATTGCCTATGAATATACCTTCACCTCGACGACAGGCTTCTTCCTCCTGGATGCCGTTATGCAAGGCGAGTGGGATATCTTCAGGGATCTCATGCGCCACATCATTCTTCCCGCCGCGCTACTCGGCTACTTCTCGCTGGCCTATATCAGCCGCATGACGCGCAGCTTCATGCTGAATGAACTGGCGCAGGAATATGTGGTGGCAGCGCGTGCCAAGGGGCTCTCCGAGGCGCGGATCATCTGGTTTCACGCACTTCGCAACGCGGCGGTGCCACTGATCACGGTGATTGCGCTCTCCTATGCGGGCCTTCTCGAAGGGTCGGTCCTGACGGAAACGATCTTCTCCTGGCCGGGCCTTGGCCTCTACATCACCAATTCGCTGCAGAATGCGGATATCAATGCCGTGCTGGGCGGCACGATTGTTGTGGGCGCGGTGTTCGTCACCATCAATCTGCTGTCCGATCTGCTCTACCGGACGCTCGATCCAAGGACGCGCAGCCGATGACCATGCTTGAGCCCACCTTGAAACCCTACAGCCGCGAATGGCTTTTGTCCGACCGGCCCACAAGCCGAAGGCAGGCACAGCTTGGCCGCGCCTACATCATCTGGCGGCGCTTTTCGGAAAACCGTCTGGCGCTGCTCGGCCTTCTCATCATTCTTTCGCTGATTGCCGTTGCCGCACTCGCCGATATCATTTCTCCGCATAATCCGGTCATCGGCGATTTGCGCAATGCCCGTCTTTTGCCGCCGGGAAGCGAGGGGTATCTGCTGGGAACGGACGATCAGGGCCGCGATATTCTCTCGCGCCTGATCCATGGTTCGCGCCTGACACTGATGGTGGTGGTTCTGGTTGCCGTCATCGCTGCCCCCGTCGGCCTGCTGGTCGGCACTGTGGCCGGCTATGCTGGCGGCTGGGTGGATGCGGTTCTGATGCGCATCACCGATATCTTTCTCGCCTTCCCGAAACTGGTCCTGGCTCTGGCGCTTGTCGCGGCCCTCGGTCCTGGCATCGAGAATGCGATTCTTGCCATTGCCGTCACCTCCTGGCCGCCTTACGCGCGTATTGCCCGTGCCGAAACGCTGACCTTCCGTCATTCGGAATTTATCTCGGCAGTCAGGCTGATGGGCGCCTCGCCCTTCCGCATCGTGTTGCGACATGTCATGCCGCTTTGCACATCGTCGCTGATCGTGCGTGTGACGCTCGATATGGCGGGCATCATTCTCACCGCCGCCGGTCTCGGTTTCCTTGGTCTTGGCGCACAGCCGCCGCTGCCGGAATGGGGGGCAATGATTGCCTCCGGCCGCCGTTTCATTCTCGACCAGTGGTGGGTGGCGGCCATGCCGGGTTTTGCCATTCTCATCGTCAGCCTTGGCTTCAACCTGTTGGGCGATGGTCTTCGCGATGCACTGGACCCGAAGGAGGCCGGACAATGAGCCCGCTTCTGACGGTTGAAAACCTGCGTGTGACCTTTCCGACGCGCACCGGAGAGGTGAATGCCGTGCGCGGCGTCTCCTTCACCCTGGGGCGAGAACGGCTCGGCATTGTGGGGGAATCCGGCTCGGGCAAGTCTCAGACGGGACGCGCCATCATGGGGCTCACCCCGGCACAGGCGCGCATCACAGCCGACAGGCTGGATTTCGATGGCACAAACCTGCTGACCGCATCCAAGCGGGAACGGCGGGATATGCGCGGCAAGCGCATGGCTATGATCCTGCAAGACCCGAAATATTCGCTCAATCCCGTGATGCCGATTGGTCGGCAGATCATGGAAACGCTGAAAACGCATGAGCGTGTATCGACCGCGCAGGCGCGAGAGCGGGCGCTTGCCATGCTGGAAGCCGTGCAGATCCGCGACCCGGAACGTGTGTTCGGCCTTTATCCGCATGAGGTTTCCGGCGGCATGGGCCAGCGCATCATGATTGCCATGATGCTGGTTTGCGGCCCGGAACTGTTGATTGCCGACGAGCCGACATCCGCACTCGATGTGACGGTGCAGCTGGAAGTTTTGGATATTCTGGACAAGCTGGTGCGTGAGCGCGGCATGGGCCTGATCTTCGTAAGCCATGATTTAAGGCTCGTTTCGTCTTTTTGCGATCGCGTTCTCGTCATGTATGCGGGCAGGGTGGTGGAGGAACTGCCCTCCGCCAATCTTCACGCAGCTCAACATCCTTACACACAGGGACTTTTGAATTGCTTGCCGACCATCGGAACCCATCGTCACCCGCTGCCGGTACTGGAGCGAAAGGCGGAGTGGGCGCAATGACAGGCACCGCACTTTCCGTCCGCGACATGGTCGTGGCATTCGATGATTTTCTCGCGCTGAACCGGGTCACGCTCGATGTGAATGAGGGTGAATCCTTCGGCATTGTCGGCGAATCCGGTTCCGGCAAATCGACGCTTCTTCGCGCGGTGGCCGGTTTGAATGCCTTTGAATCCGGCAGCCTCACGGTTGCTGGCCGGAGCTATTCGGGCACAAAGAGGGACAAGGAGTTCTATCGCACCGTGCAGATGGTGTTTCAGGACCCCTATGGTTCGCTGCATCCGCGCCAGACGGTGGATCGCCTTCTGCTGGAGCCTCTTGCGATTCACGGGTTTAGCGATGTGGATGCCCGCATTGCCCGTGCTCTGGATGAGGTGGGTCTCGGCTCCGGTTTCCGGTTTCGCTATTCGCACCAGCTGTCCGGTGGCCAGCGTCAGCGCATTGCCATAGCGCGGGCCCTGATTTTGCAGCCGAAAATTCTGCTGCTGGATGAGCCGACATCGGCGCTTGATGCCTCCATTCAGGCGGAAATCCTCAACCTTCTGGAGCAGGCGCGGAAGGATCGCCGCCTGACCTTCGTGATGGTCAGCCACGATCTGGGCGTCATCAGCCATATGTGCGAGCGGCTGGCCGTAATGCGCAAGGGTGAGGTTGTCGAGACAGTTGCCGTGGAAGCTCTGGAAAACCGGGAGTTTTCCGCGGATTATACGCGGCAATTGCTCGTCGCCAGCGAAGGATTTCGCCGAAACTGAATGAGCCTTCGCTCTTTTGCGTGCAACGCCCGGCAATCTCGCATAAATGGCATTCCACTCCCGCTGTGGAGGAACGCCGCACACGAACGCTGCACAAGGGACTATCAAGCATGTCGCTTCTGTCTTCCTATCATTCTGCACGGCTTCACGTCACGCGCCGCACGCTGATAGCTGCCGCGCTTGCGGCGGGTGCGGTTTTCATGGGACCGGTTCCGGTGCAGGCGGCGGGCAAAACCACGTTGATACTTGGCATGACCATCGAACCGGCTGGACTGGACCCAACTGTTGGCGCCCCCGTCGCAATCGGACAGGTGACATGGCAGAATATTTTCGAAGGCCTGACGACCATTGATGCGCAAGGCAAGGTGCAGCCGCAATTGGCCGAAAGCTGGACGATTTCGCCGGATGGGCTGACCTATACGTTCAAGTTGCGTCAGGGCGTGACCTTCCACGACGGTTCGTCATTCGACAGTTCCGTAGCTAAATTCACCATAGAGCGGGCGCGTGCAGCCGATTCCGTCAATCCGCAGAAGCGCTATTTCTCATCTGTGGATGCGATCGAGGCACCGGATGCCTCCACGCTGGTCGTCAAGCTGAAGAGCCCGACCGGCAATTTCCTTTACTGGCTGGGCTGGCCCTCATCCGTCATGGTGTCACCAAAGACGGCGGAGAACAACAAGATCACGCCGGTTGGCACAGGACCGTTCAAATTCGTCAGTTGGAGCAAGGGCTCTCAGGTTCAGCTGGAGCGAAACCCGAACTACTGGAACCGCGAGGCTGCGGCGAGATTGGAAAAGGTGACATTCCGCTTCATCAACGATCCGCAGGCACAGGCCGCAGCGCTGAAATCCGGCGATGTGGATGCTTTCCCGGAATTTGCAGCACCGGAATTGATGGATAGTTTCAAGGGCGATCCGAACCTCGTTACCGTGATCGGCAATACGGAATTGAAGGTTGTTGCGGGCATGAACAATGCGCGCAAGCCCTTCAACGACAAGCGAGTTCGCCAGGCATTGATGATGGCGGTGGATCGCAAGACCCTGATCGAGGGGGCGTGGTCGGGTTATGGCACGCCAATCGGCAGCCATTACACACCCAATGACAGAGGCTACATCGACCTGACGGGCACATATCCATACGATCCGGAAAAGGCGAAGGCGCTGCTGGCCGAAGCGGGCTATGGTAGCGGCCTGTCATTCTCGATCAAGGTGCCGCAAATGGCCTATGCCCAGCGTAGCGCACAGATGCTGCAGGCCATGTTTGCGGAGGTTGGCGTCACGCTGACCATTGAAACCACAGAGTTTCCCGCCAAGTGGGTGGCCGATGTGTTCAAGGCAGGAAATTACGATATGACGATCGTTGCCCATGCGGAGCCGATGGATATCGATATCTATTCGCGAGATCCCTACTATTTCAACTATCGGAACCCTGCCTTCAACGAGGTTCTGAAACAGGTGGATGCCACGACCGATGAGGCAAGCCAGGCAAGGCTTTATGGCGAGGCGCAGCAAATTCTGGCGCAGGATGTGCCAGCCCTCTACCTGTTCGTCATGCCGAAGCTTGGTGTGTGGAACAGGAAGCTGAAGGGGCTGTGGGAAAACGAGCCGATACCCTCCAATGTTCTGCGTGGCGTGGAGTGGACGGATTGACGTGAACACGTCCTGCGTTGAAAGCAGCTGACATGATCGTGCTTATTGCTCGCCGGTTTGCCGGTCTCATTCTCACGCTTCTGATCGTATCAGCTCTGCTCTTTGCGGTGATGGCGCTTCTGCCGGGCGATCCGGCTTCCGTCATGCTGGGGACATCCGCCACGCCGGAAACGCTGGCGGCGCTCCAGAAACAACTTGGCCTCGATCAGCCGCTGCCCCTGCGATATGTTCAATGGCTGATGAACGCGCTGACAGGCGACCTTGGAACCTCCTATACCTATGGCGTTCCCGTGGCGGGTCTGATTGCCGAAAGGCTGACTGTGACCGTGCCTCTGGCGCTGTTGGCCATTGGCATCTCGCTGGTCATTGCCATTCCCTTAGGCGTCATATCGGCTGGACGCGTTGGCAGCGGGATTGATTTTGCCGCGGGCCTTGCCTCGCAAATCTTCATCGCGGTGCCGGGTTTCTGGGTGGGCCTGCTTCTTGTGATGTTGTTTTCCGTCACGCTTGGCTGGGTGCCTGCCGGAGGTTTCCCCGGTTGGAGTGCCGGAATATCTGCTGCGCTGAAGGCGCTTCTGCTGCCCGCCATTGCGCTGGCCCTGCCGCAGGCCGGGGTGCTGACGCGTGTGACGCGGACATCCGTGCTTGAGGTGATGTCGGAAGATTACGTCCGCACCGCCCTGTCGAAAGGTCTTTCGGAGCGCAGGGCGCTGTGGTGCCACGCGCTGCCCAATGCGCTGGTGCCGGTCGTGACCATTCTCGGGCTTCAGTTCACCTTCCTGATTGCCGGGGCCGTGCTGGTGGAGAATGTCTTCAATCTTCCGGGTCTGGGGCGGCTTGCCTATCAGGCACTGTCGCAGCGTGATGTTCTGGTCATGCAAACTGTCGTGCTGTTCTTTGCAAGCCTCGTCATCCTGATGAACTTTCTCGTCGACATGCTCTATCTCGTCCTGGATCCCCGTCTTCGGGGTGAGGGACGCTGATGCGGCGGCTGTTTTACCATCCCGCGCTATTGATCGGCCTTGCCCTCACCGGGGCGCTGATTTTCGTCGCCCTTCTCTCCTTGGTCTGGACGCCTCAGCCACCGACAAAGATGCTGATCCTGCAAAAGCTTCGACCGCCGTTCTCGCACGGTCTGCTGGGCACGGATCATTTCGGGCGCGATCTTGCCTCTCTTCTGATGGTCGGTGCGTGGAATTCGCTCTCCACAGCGGTGCTTGCCGTTGCTATCGGCGCAGGTCTCGGTTCCCTCATCGGCGTCGTGATGGCTGCGGTGCGCGGGTGGACCGAGGCGCTGGTCATGCGGTGTTGCGATGTCGTTTTTGCTGTTCCACCCATTCTGTCAGCCATGCTGCTGGGGGCCTTTCTGGGGCCGGGACGCTTCACCGCCATTATCGCCATTGCCGTTTTCATGGTGCCTGTATTCGCGCGCATGACGCTCGGGGCCGCTCGCCAGATATGGACCCGTGACTATGTGAAAGCTGCCATTGGCATGGGGCGCAGCCGCAGCCGCATCACATGGGTGCATGTTCTGCCAAATATTGCGCACCAGATCATCGTACAGATTACGGTGCAGCTTGGCCTCGCGATACTGACTGAGGCCGGGCTGAGTTTTCTCGGCCTTGGCATGCCACCGCCCGCGCCCACCTGGGGGCGAATGCTGTTCGAAGCGCAGACCTATCTGGAGCAGGCCCCTTGGCTTGCGCTATTGCCCGGTCTTGCCATCGCGCTTGCCGTCCTTGGCTTCAACATGCTGGGCGATGGGCTGCGGGATTTGCTGGATCCGCGCGTCCATTGATTCCGCTCAAGGTGGATTTGTTCCCGGTCTGCTAAGGAACAAAAGAGCGGTTTGGCCGTTGTCGCCGCGAAGAGGGCAGCTTGCGGGACTGCCGCTCGGCAAGGGGGAAGCGCTTTCACATCGTGTTTGCCTCCGATTGCGGTTCACTAGTCAGGAGACAATGATGTCCATGGATTCACCGAATGATTTCACGCGTACCGGTTCTGAGGCGGATATCGAGCGCCAGCTGCAACAGCTGCGGGAAGACATTGCAGCCCTGGCACGTTCGGTGGCGGCGGCTGGCACAAACAAGGCCGATACGCTGAAGCACAAGGCGCGCCGCGCTTCGCATGAGGCGATGGATGCCTCTGCCCAGGCTCTGGATTCGGCAAAGTTGCAGTTCCAGTCCATGGAAAAGGATCTTGAAAGACAGATCCGCACCAAGCCGCTCCAGTCTGTCGCCATCGCGGCCGGTATCGGCTTCCTCTTCGCCATGTTGTCGCGTCGCTGATATGGGCGGACTGGCGCCTTTACTGGCGTCGCTTCTGGCTGCTGATGTGAAGGGTTTCGCACAGCGCACGAAGCGTAGCGCCATGATCTATGCCATTGCCGGGCTGTTTTTGCTGACGGCCTACGGTGCTGGTATTGCGGCATTGGCCGTTTGGCTTTCGACCATGATGAGCATGGCGGCAGCGCTTGGCCTCGTCGCGGCTGGAGCCATTCTCATTGCCCTGGTGATGATCCTCGTTGTGGTTGTGAAGAACCGGGCAGATGAGAGAAAGCGGCGCGAAGCAGCGGCGGGAAACAGGGCCATGATGATGACCGCAGCGCTTTCTGCCCTGCCGATCCTGATGAAATCCAGGCCGCTGATGGCGGCCGTCATTTCGGGCGGGGCGGGGCTTCTGGCCCTTAAACTTCTTGGGGGTGGAAACGACCAATCGGACATGGATGCCTGAGGTATCCTGTTCCCCGATGTAACCGGAAAGGAAATTCCAATGGCCAATGCATCATCTGTGCTGAAGTCGAAGTCCCATGACGAAGACGTCAATATCGGACTTGAGAAGAGCTACCTGGCGGAAGCGGCGCAGAACCTGTCAGACATTCTGGCAGCAACCTATCGCCTCACCATCAAGAGCCATGTCTATCATTGGAATGTCGTCGGCCCTCTCTTCAAGCCTCTGCATGAACTGACGGAGGAGCATTACAACGCTCTTTTCGGAGCCGCCGATATCATCGCCGAACGCATTCGTGCCCTCGGCCATCTGGCGCCCGCAACGCTTGGTGAGGCGGCCGATTTTGCTCCCAAAGCAAATGATGTGGGCAAGCTCACCGCTGTCGATATGGTCAACGATCTCGTCACCGACCATGAGAAAGCGGTCAAGGTGATGCGTGAGACGGCTGAAAAGGCTGATGAAGCCGGCGATGTGGTGACTGCGGACATGCTGACCGACCGCCTGACTTTCCATGAAAAGGCTCTGTGGATGCTCCGCGCCATTATTGCGGAATAGGATCTGCCGGTAAGGCTTCCGAAGCGCCGTGGGAAACCGCGGCGCTTTTTTTTGTCCTCAAATGAAGGGGCGCAGGCCCTCGGGGGCTGGTTGCCACCCGGCAATATCAAGCAGCCGCCCCCGGTCCAGAACTTCACAGCCACGATCGAGCCAGCGCAACAGGCCGATCTCCGAGAGACGTTTCAGTGTCTTGTTCGTGTGAACCAGCGACAGACCCAGCGTATCGGCCACATGCTGCTGCGTCAGGGGCAGGACATGCGGCACATCGGCGGTAAAAATGCCGGTCATGTGGGCGCGATGATCGAGGAAGGCGAGAAGATAGGCCGCACGTTCGAGAGCCGTTCGCCTGCCAATCGACAGAAGATGCTCATCCAGCATCGATTCTTCCCGGGATGCGATCCAGGTCAGATCATAGGCCAGCGAGGGGTGATTGCGAAACAGGGCCGTCAGCCGCTCGCGTTCGAATATGCACAGCGTCATGCGCGTCAGCGCTTCGACGGAATGCAGCATTTCCGACATCAGGTTGCCCTGAAGCCCGATCAAGTCGCCCGGCAGGATATAGTTGAGGATCTGGCGCCGGCCATCCTCCAGAATTTTGTAGCGGAAGCCCCAGCCCCCAAGCGCCGTATAAAGCTGCGGATGCTGCTCGCCCTCCACAATGAGGGCACCCCCTGCCTCGACCGTCAGTTCAGCCTGTTTGAAAGAGGAAACGAAAGCAAGTTCTTCCGGCGCAAAGTCTCTGAAAGCTGAACGACCGCGCAGCGGGCAAAGTTCGCAGGGCCGGCGCGTGGCACTGGCTATTTTTGTTTGAACCATCTGAAACCGTTCCCTGCCCAACCGAAATGATATTATCTGACATTTTAGAACTTGGTGTGTCTTTTTTAATAGACCCACAGGCTCAACTGATGATCTACGCCATATCCTCTTTTAATCGGGAATGAGCGCTTGCGGCTGCTGGTCATCGACACGCAATATCTGGTGGCCCTTGAAGCGGAGCACGTTCTGGGGGAAGCCTTCAGCTGTCCGGTTGAAATCGGCATGCCGCGTGATGTGGAAGGATTTCTGGAGGCAGGTGAATTCAGTGTCGCGGTGGTGGATGCCGCGTTGATCACAGCTGCCTTAGGGGGGAGAATCCAGCGCCTGCTTGACGCAGGCGCTGGATTCGTTTTCTCCTCCGTTGACAGCCAGCATCATGACGGCGTTACAGGGTTTCCTGAGGTGCCGGTTGTCTTGAAGCCGTTCAATGATGAGAAACTGGTTGAAGCCGTTGGCTTCGTGTTGGCACAAGGGCCAAGGAATTAGCTGCCGAATGCACGTGCCGTGATGGCCGCATCACCCGGGTCGGGGCCGAAATCGCTTTCGCCGGACACACCGAGCAGTTCCTGTAGGCGGGTTCTTGCGCGGCTGACACGGCTTTTGATCGTTCCCACGGCACATCCGCAAATGCTTGCAGCCTCTTCATAGGCGAAGCCAGCGGCACCGACCAGAATGATGGCCTCGCGCTGATCGTCGGGCAGGGTATCCAGCGCCTTGCGGAAATCCTGCAGGTCGAGGCGACCATACTGTTCCGGATGCACGGAGAAGCGCTCGCTGAACAGCCCGTCACTATCCTGAACCTCGCGGCCGCGCTTGCGCATCTGGCTGTAAAATTCGTTGCGCAGGATCGTGAACAGCCATGCCCGCATATTGGTGCCAGCGGTAAAGCTCTTCTGGTTTGCCCATGCTTTCATGATGGTGTCCTGCACCAGATCGTCCGCCTTGTCGTGGCGACCTGTCAGGGAAACGGCAAAGGCGCGCAGGTTCGGAAGAGAGGACAAAAGGTCCCGCTTGAAGGCGCGATCGGCATCATCTTTTTCGACAGTCATTTCGGGTTCACCGATTTGGATTTCTTTTCCGCCTCTTCAAGACGTTCCAAAAGTTCCATAAAACGATCGGGAATGCCTTCTTCCTGAACAGCGTCATAGAATTCCCGCAGTTTGCGTGAAATCGATGCGTTCGGTGACGTGGCGCCTGGCCTTAAATTGCTCGATTGTGCTGTGTTCATCTCATCTTTTTTTCTGGGTTTGTCGTCACTCATCACGCAGGCGCCTGTTGCGGTATTGTTTCCTGAAAATGCTCGAGCACAAAAAAAGTTCCCCAAGCCGGAACTTTTTTTCTACATTCCCGTTTATACCACGTTCATTGCCCGCTGGGCATCAGGGGAGATTCTGAATGTCACTTACCACTCGCGTTGCGTCCCACCTTCCTTATCTGCGCCGTTACGCCCGCGCTGTAACCGGCTCGCAGACCTCAGGAGACGCATATGTCGCAGCGGTCTTGGAAGCTTTGATTGCCGATGTTTCCATTTTTCCGGAGACGTCAAAAGACCGCGTCTCGCTTTACAAACTCTTCGTCGCAATTTTTGGTTCCACTTCCATCGAGATCCGGCCGATCGAGTCGCCTTTCGCGTGGGAACAACGGGCCGTTGCCAATCTGGCTTCGCTGCCGTCCCAGGCGCGCCATGCCTTTCTGCTTCTGTCCGTCGAGGGCTTCACGCTGGAAGAGGCTGCCGAAATCCTCGATGTGAGCGTGGATGAAGTGACGCGCCTTCTGGATGAGGCATCGCGCGAAATTTCCCGCCAGGTCGCAACCGACATCATGATTATCGAAGACGAGCCGCTGATCGCGCTCGACATCGAGCAGATGGTTCAGGATCTTGGCCACCGGGTCACCGGTATTGCCCGCACGCACAAGGAAGCCGTTGCTCTGTTCCAGAGCTCGAACCCCAAGATGGTTCTGGCCGATATTCAGCTTGCCGATGGCAGCTCCGGTATCGATGCGGTCAACGAGATCCTCAAATCATCCAACGTGCCGGTCATCTTCATTACGGCGTTCCCGGAACGCCTGTTGACGGGTGAACGCCCGGAGCCTGCCTTCCTTGTGACCAAGCCGTTCAACCCGGATATGGTCAAGGCTCTCATCAGCCAGGCGCTGTTTTTCAATGAGGCAGTCAAGGCTGCTGCCTGAACCCGCTTTGCCATGCACAGCAAGCAAATCTAACCTGCGGAACCTTCGCGGCGGCTTTAGCGTTTTGTCGCCGCGTTCCCATTTGGGAAAGCGGTTCTTGGCCTCTTGCGGGCCATCCCAGATTTTCTTTTGGCGATACCCGCCCGTGCGAGCCGCATGGGCGGGAATTGGACTGACGGAACTTGGTTTTTCATGGCTTATCGGGTTGAGACCGAAGGGCTTAGGGCCTATAACGGGCGCGGCGTTGGTGGCGGGAGCAGCAAGGGTGTTGTGTTCTGCCCCACAGGGAATGGCGGAGTAATTTCTTGTCGCATCAGCTGACATGGCAGCAAGCTGGTGAAAACGGCGAGGCCTTGCGCGATTTCTTCATGCCCGCCCTGGTGGACCTGGGCGCCAGCGTCATCATTCAGGATCTGCAGCAAAGATATCTCTTTGTCACCAATCTGCCCGCCCTATGGTCGGGCAGTATGAGTGCGGAGCCGACTGATGCCAGCATTTTCGGCCAGGAGATTGCGGACAAGCTGCGTCTTCTGAAGGAGGGCATGACCGAGCATGGCCAGAAGGGCCATATCGAATTCACCGTCAATTCGGATGAGGTCTACGAGTTCCGCGTACAGGCCATTTCCTGTCATAACGGCGCGGTTCACCTCGTCACCACGATTGTCGATCGCTCGGAAGAACGTCACCGCGAACGGCTGCTGCGCGCCCTGCTGCGGGAGGTGAGCCATCGCTCCAAGAATCTTCTGGCCATCATTCAAAGTATTGCCCTGCAGACAGCGCGCTATTCGGTGACGCTGGATATCTTTCTCAACAAGTTCCGCGGGCGGCTTTATTCACTGTCGCAATCCCAGGACCTGATCACGGATTCCAGTTGGCGCGGCGCCTATTTTTTCGAGCTGGTGCAGCAGCAGACTGAAAAATATCTGCCGGAGAATGCGCGCCTGATCAAGGTGAACGGCGATAATGTTCTTCTCACCCCCAATGCTTCGCTGCATCTGGGGCTGGCTCTGCATGAGTTGATCGTCAATGCCGTCAGCCATGGCTCGCTGGCCAAGAGCGGCCGGGCCATTTCAGTCACCTGCCATCGGGTGCAGGCGAATGGTCAGGATTCTCTTGAGGTACGTTGGGAGGAGGGGTTGCCCAATCTCATGCGGCATGCCGATCCCCGCGATAGCGACAATCTGAAAGCCAATTTCGGCAGCACTGTGCTGGAGCGTGTGGTTCCCGCCTCCGTCAACGGCAAGGCGCGCTATACGATCACGGCAGACCGCATCAGCTACAGTCTCGTCTTCCCGCTGGAACACGCATCCGAATAGAAAGTTGGCAGTGCGAACGGAAGGTGCCCGCCCGGGCCAGCTGCCCGAATCTGTGCCATGCGTTTTGAGACGGAAACAAAAAGAAACGGTCTCGGTTTCTTGCGAAGCCGAGACCGTTGGTCTCTTCGAGGGGGATGAAGAGTTTATCTGGAAGCTTTGAAGGGCGGGGGACGGGGGCGCTTCCAGATGTATCAAGAACGGGCAAGCGGAGTATTGGTTCCGGCAGTTCCGAAAAAAAATCAAAAAAAATCGCGCCCCCGTTTCGATCCCATGGATCTGGTTCGATCAGTGAACCTGTGTCCGTGGATCGAGTGCATCGCGGATGGCGTCGCCGATGTAATTGACGCTGAGAACGGTGAGCGAAATGGCGAGCCCCGGCCAGATGACGCGTGAGGGCGTAATTTGCAGGAAGTTCGCGCCATCAAACAGCAAACGACCCCAGGTGGGAAAATCTGACGGGAAGCCGAGGCCGAGAAAGGAGAGGGCGGATTCGGTAATGATGGCTGCCGCAATGCCAAGCGTGGCCGAAACCATGATGGAACTGAGCACATTGGGGAGAATGTGCCGCAGCACGATCCGGTATTCGCGCATACCGCTGCTTTTCGCAGCTATGATGAACTCCTGGCTTTTCACCGCAAGAACATCGCCGCGCACGATGCGCGCGGTGTGCATCCAGCTTGTGATGCCGATCACAAACACAATCAGAATAAAAATGCCGGTCTCTGGCCCGAAAGCGCCCCGCAGCGTGTCGCGGAAAAGCATGATGATGACCAGAAGCAGCGGCAGCAGCGGCAAGGCCAGAAAAAGATCCGTCAGGCGCATCAATGGCCCGTCAAGCCTGCGAAAATAGCCGGAGAGAACGCCCACGAGGGTGCCGAGGAGGAGCGCCAGCAGCATGGCCGTTATTCCGACGGCAAGCGAGATCTGCCCGCCGGCCATGACCTGCGCCAGCATGTCGTGGCCCAGATTGTCTGTGCCGAAGGGATGGGCAAGCGACGGCCCCTGGTTCTTGGCGCGAATGTCGATCTTGTTGGGATCTATCGTATGGATCAATGGCCCGACATAGACCGTCAGCAGGATGGCGGTGAACACGATCAAGCCCGCCACGCCGCCTTTGTGTCGGCGAAACTTGCGCCAGAACATGCCGAAGGGCGTCGTCGCATCGGTCGCGACCTTGGGCGTGGTGAGGGCGATATCAGTCATAGCGGATCCTCGGGTCCAGGATGCCATAGAGCACGTCGGCAATCAGGTTGAAGAGCACGATCAGCACGGCAAAAATGAAGGTGAGCGTTTGCACGAGGGGGATGTCCGCCCCCTGTACCGCCGTGATGAGCAGTTGGCCGAGACCGTTCACGCGGAAGATCTGCTCGGTGATGATGGCGCCGGAGAAGATGGTTGGGACGCCAAGCGCAATCACCGTGACCACCGGGATCAGGCTGTTGCGCAGAACATGGACGAGAAGAACCACCTTTTCCTTCACGCCCTTGGCGCGGGCGGTACGCACATAATCCTGGCTCAAATTATCCAGCATGGATGCGCGCACGAAGCGTGCAATCTGCGAGGCATTGTAGAGCGCGAGCACGGTAACCGGCAGAACCATCTGCTTCACCTGCTGCACGAAACTGGCCCAGTCATTCACCACGAGGTTCGTATCGTAGATGGAGGGGAACCATTGCAGATAGGAGGAGAAGATGACGATCAGCACGATGCCGGTGAAGAAGGTTGGCACCGAATAGCCGACCATGGTGATGAAGGTGCCGATCTGGTCGAAGATCGAGTATTGCCGGTAGGCCGAGATGACGCCCACGGGTATGGCAATCAGAATGCCGAAGACATAGGCCATGCCGACGACCCAGAGGGTCTGGGGCAGGCGCTGGACGATCAGGTCCACCACGGGGCTGCGGGTGGCCCAGGAAAGCACCCGCATGCGTTCGCCATCGCCGACCGTTATCCCGGTCAACTGTTCGAAGATATTGAGCGGCTCATTGACGAAGAACTGGTGCAGCCAGTGCAGGTAGCGGATGAGGAAGGGTTGGTCGAGGCCCATCGAGGCGCGGATCTGTTCGCGCACTTCCGGCGGGATTGTCAGGGGCAGCTCACCCAGGGGGTCGTTCGGTGCCAGATCGAGAAGGGCAAAGATGACGAAGCTGATGACAAGCAGCGTCGGCACGGCAAACATCAGTCGCCGGATCGTATAGGTAAACATGAAATGGCGTCTCCAGTCTCTCGGAGAAAAACATGGCCGGCCTCCGCCTCTCAGCGAAGGCCGGGTTTCATCCGATCACTTCTTGCGAGACCAGTCCGCAACGTTCCAGAGTTCTGAATCCCAGCCCGTCATCTTCACGCCTTGCAGCGTTACCGAACGGGAGGAGATCTGGCCGCGATGGATCAGCGGAATATGGGCGCCTTCCGTTGTCAGAAGATCGTTGGCCTTCTTGGCCAGTTCCGCACGCTTGCCGAGATCGGCAGTCTTTGCCAACTCGTTGACGATCTTGTCATATTCCGGGTTGCAGTAGCGCGGAATATTCTGTCCCTGCCAGCCATTGGCCGGGGAGGGGATCTTGTTGCACAGCCATTCCGCCAGATATCTTTCCGGGTCGGTGCCGTCGAAATTGTTGGTGTACATTTCGACGTCCGCATAGAACTTCTGGAAGGTGTCGGGGCTTGCCGGATCGCCGCCGAAGAAGACGGAAGCAGACACGTTGCGAAGCTCTGCGTCGACTCCGATCTGGCTCCACCAATCCTTCACGAGCGCTTGCGTGCCCTGACGCACGGAATTGGTCGAGGTCTGATAGAGGAAAGAAAGCTTCACGCCGTCTTTTGCGCGAATGCCATCGCCGCCCTTCTTCCAGCCCGCATCGTCCAGCAGCTTGTTTGCTGCGTCAATATCCTGTTTCAGGCACCAGCTGTCATTGGTGGTGGAGACATAGGCATCCGGTGCAGGAACGATGTTGCAGGTGGGCTTGCCCGCTTCGCCGTAGCCTGCTTCGTCGATAATGTCGCGGTCGATGGCCAGCGAAAGCGCACGGCGCACAGCCGGATCGGAGAGGGCGGGATGCTTGCCGCCTTCGACGGTGGAGCGCTTGTCACCAAGCTTCGGATCCGGGTTCGTCCAGTTGATGACGATACGTTCAACCTGCGTGCCAAACGCGGTCTCCAGTTTGCCCTTGCCGGCCTGCATCATGGTGGCCAGCACTTCCGGCTCCACCTGCATGTTCCAGCCGTAGTCGTATTCGCCGGTTTCCAGAACGGCGCGGGCGGCAGAGGCGGCATCGCCGCCGCCCTTCAGAGTTGCCGTGGCGAAGGCGGGCTTGGCAGGATCGCGGAAATTCGGGTTTGCCGTGAAGGTGATGACGTCATTCGGCTTGAATTCCTTCACGACGAAGGGGCCGGTGCCGATGGGGCTGAAATTGGCCGATGTGCAGCCCGGTGCCTTTGCGCCCATGCAATCCTTGAACTGCGCTTTCTGAAGGATTGGCTGCTGCGCGCCGGTCAGCGCTCCATAGGGGTAATATTTCGGCTCAGAGAAGCTCACCTTGACCGTCAGCGGATCCAGTGCCTCGACGCTGCTAATGCCCTCGAACTGGGCCTTCTGGGCGCAGCCACCGTCCGGTGCCGTGCAATATTGCCAGGTAAAGACTACGTCATCGGCGGTGAAGGCGGATCCGTCCGACCATTTGATGCCGGGCTTGATCTTCCAGGTGATGCTCTTCATGTCCTTGGAAACGCCACCGTTTTCCAGTGTCGGGATTTCCGTCACCAGCCAGGGCTGAAGCACGCCCTTCTCATCGTAGCGGGCCAGGGGTTCAATCACCATGGATGCGGCATAGATCTCCTTGGTGCCGCCGGAGAGATAGGGGTTCATGGTGGAAACGGCCTGCCAGAACAGGATTTTCAAATCTCCGTCCGTTCCACGTTCGGCATGCGCCATGTTGGCAAAGGCGAGCGACGCCACAGTGCCTGCCAACAGGATCTTGCTTCTCTTCATCGTGTTCCCCTTGAAGATGAGTGTGATTTTTGCGGCCGTTACGGCCCGGCTCCATCCTTTTGAGCCGCATTCCTTCTTCCGCCGTTTCCTCGCGACGAAAGAATGAATTTATTCAATTCTCCCAATGTCTTACTTCGACAGGCGACCGGCGTTTTCGACGTGCCACCTGCGTGTTTGATCAAAATTTGTGCCATCTAAACACAAGCCTAATTTTCGTTCAAGAATGAAAATTCAAGCTTGCATTCATGTTGTAGACCACTGCAATATCGCCAGGGATGATAAGCGAATTAACTAAAATTTAAAGGGGTTGTATTCATGCCAATTCTCAACCGCGCCGCAGAAATGCAGGAAGAGGTCGCTGCCTGGAGGCGTCATCTGCATGAAAATCCGGAGCTTTTGTTCGATGTGCATGAGACAGCCGCCTTTGTTGCCGACAAGCTGAAGGCCTTCGGTTGCGACGTGGTTGAAACCGGCATCGGGCGCACAGGCGTTGTCGGCATCATCAAGGGTTCGTTGGGCGAAGGCGCAACCATCGGGCTTCGGGCCGATATGGATGCGCTGCCGATCCTGGAAAATTCCGGCAAGCCCTGGGCCTCGAAAGTGCCGGGAAAGGCGCATTCCTGCGGGCATGACGGGCACACGGCCATGCTGCTTGGTGCCGCTCAGTATCTGTGCGAAACGCGCCGCTTTGCCGGCTCCGTCGCAGTGATATTCCAGCCTGCCGAGGAAGGTGGCGGCGGCGGTCTTGCCATGGTGCAGGATGGCATGATGGACAAGTTCGGTATTCGCGAAGTCTACGGCCTTCACAATGCGCCCAACCTCCCGTTTGGTGGCTTTGCCATTCGCAAGGGCGGCATCATGGCGGCGGCGGATACGTTCGAAATCACCATCAAGGGCAAGGGAAGCCATGCCGCACAGCCGCATCTTTCCGTCGATCCGGTTCTGGCGGCCGCCTATGTGGTGGTCGGGCTGCAGGCCATTGCTTCTCGCGAGGTCGATCCGCTGAAATCGGTCGTGGTGTCGGTCACCACCATTCATGGTGGCGATGCTTACAACGTCATTCCCATGGATGTGAAACTGACGGGAACGGTGCGAACGCTCGATCCGGAAATCCGCGAGCTTGCCGCCAGACGCGTGGTGGAGGTGGCGCAAGGCACGGCCACGGCGCATGGCGCGATTGCCGAGGTAAACTATGTTCGCGGTTATCCGGTCACGGTCAATCATGCCGATGAGACCGATTTTGCCGCCTCCGTGGCGGCCAAGGTTTCCGGCGAAAAGAATGTCGAGGTGGAAATGGCTCCCAAGATGGGCGCGGAAGATTTCTCCTACATGCTCGAGGCCCGGCCGGGCGCCTTCATTTTCCTCGGTATTGGCGAGGCCGCCAATCTTCATCATCCGGCCTATGACTTCAATGACGACGTCATCCCTTACGGCATCAGCTATTGGGTGACCTTGGCCGAAACGAAGCTCGCCGCCTGATCGGATATGATGGACAGGAGAATGCCATGACCTCCAATGCCTCCGACAAGTCCCCCATATTGCGCGTCGAAAACCTCACCACCTCCTTCCGGGTGAACGGGCAGTGGCGTTCTGTCGTGCGCAATATGAGCTTTTCCATTGCGCCGCGTGAGACTGTCGCTATTGTCGGCGAATCCGGCTCAGGCAAGAGCGTGACATCCCTTTCCATCATGCGCCTGCTTCCAAGATCTTCCAGCAAGATCGAGGGAAAGGTGCTGTTGGGGGATCAGGAATTGCTGGCCTTGCCGGAAGAGCGGATGCGGCAGGTGCGCGGCAACGATATTTCGATGATCTTCCAGGAGCCGATGACGAGCCTGAATCCGATCTTTCCGATTGGCAAGCAGATCGCTGAGGCCCTGACGGTTCATCAGGATATTTCCTCTGCCGCGGCAAAGGCCGAGGTGATCCGGTTGCTGGAAAAGGTTCGCATTCCAAACGCCAAGGGCCGGTTTGACGAGTATCCGCATCAGTTCTCGGGCGGCATGCGCCAGCGCGTCATGATTGCCATGGCGCTGGCCTCCAGGCCGAAGCTTCTGATTGCCGATGAGCCGACAACCGCACTCGACGTGACGATTCAGGGGCAGATCCTCGATCTCATCAAGGAATTGCAGGATGAGGAGGGCATGTCTGTTCTCTTCATCACGCATGACATGGGCGTTGTGGCTGAAATCGCTGACCGTACCATCGTGATGTTCCGGGGTGAGCAGGTAGAATCGGGCGCGACCGATGATATATTCCATCGCGGCCAGCATCCTTATACGCGCGCGCTGCTGGCAGCGGTGCCGCGGCTTGGCTCCATGAAGGACAGATCCCTGCCACTCAGGTTCCCGGTGGTGGATGTGCAGTCGGGCGAGGCGCAGCCCATGGCGGAGGTTACCGATACGGTTGCCAAAACCAAGACCCCCATTCTCGATGTCCGGGATCTGACGACACGCTTTGCCATCCGCTCCGGTATATTGGGTCGTCAAACGGGGGCAGTCCATGCGGTGGAAAAAGTTTCCTTCCAGCTTTTTGAGGGGGAGACGCTGTCGCTCGTTGGCGAGTCCGGTTGCGGTAAATCCACCACTGGACGCTCTGTCACCCGGCTGATCGAGCCCAGCAGCGGTGAGGTGACGCTGGATGGCTATAATGTGATGGGGCTGGATCGCACCACGCTTCGCACCATGCGCCGCTCGATCCAGATGGTGTTTCAGGATCCGTTTGCCAGCCTCAATCCGCGCATGAGCATTGGCTCTGCCGTGATGGAGCCGTTTATCGAGCACAGGCTTGGAAGCAAATCCGAGGCGAGGGACAAGGCTGCCGATCTTCTGGTCAAGGTCGGGCTGTCTCCCGATATGATGAGCCGCTATCCGCATGAGTTTTCCGGTGGCCAGCGCCAGCGCATTGCCATTGCCCGTGCGTTGATGCTCGACCCTAAGGTCATCGTTGCGGATGAGGCGGTCTCGGCGCTGGACGTTTCCATCAAGGCGCAGGTCTGCAATCTGCTTCTCGACCTTCAGCAGAGCCTGAACCTGGCTTACCTCTTCATCAGCCATGACATGGCGGTGGTGGAGCGTGTGAGCCACCGTGTTGCGGTCATGTATCTGGGCGAGATCGTGGAGATCGGCCCGCGGGCGGCGATCTTCGAAAATCCACAGCATCCCTATACGAAGAAACTGATGGCGGCGGTGCCCGTGCCGGACCCGTCGCGCCGGAACATCAAGCGCAATCTGTCCATCGAGGAGATCAAGAGCCCGGTTCGACCGACCGGCTTCGTGCCGCCGGTGCGTGAGTATCGGCAGGTTGGCGAGGGGCATCTGGTGCAGGTGGCCTGATCTTCGCGGCGCGATTGGAGCATCCTGATTTGACACGATCCCCGTAATCATGCCAGCAAATCGCATGAGGTGGAGTCGGGATCGAGAATGGCGAGAAAATCGGATGCGCAGGGGAGGCTGGATGACGCAGCGAGAGCCGGATGGCTCTATTATGTCGCCGGTCGCACGCAGGATGAAATAGCGGCAGTGATGGGGATTTCCCGCCAGTCGGCCCAGCGTCTCGTCTCCTTGGCTGTGGCAGAACGACTGATCAAGGTTCGGGTAGATCACCCCATTGCCGCCTGTCTTGAATATGCGGAAGCACTGCGGCGCAGGTTCAATCTTGCCCATGTGGAGGTCGTCCCGAGCGATCCGGCCGGCACGTCCACGACGGTGGGCATTGCAGAGGCGGCGGCAGCGGAAATCGAGCGCTGGTTGAAGCGGCAGGAGCCGATCGTGCTTGCTATCGGCACAGGCAGAACCCTCAAGGCTGCCGTCGATCAGCTGGGGGCGATGGAGTGCCCACAGCATCGGGTGGTTTCGCTCACCGGCAATATCGGCCCGGATGGTTCCGCCGCCTACTATAACGTCATCTTTTCCATGGCCGATGCCATCAAGGCCCGGCATTTCCCGATGCCGCTGCCGGTGCTTTGCTCCTCGGCGGAGGAGCGCGATGCGCTTCACCAGCAAAGCATTGTGCAATCGACATTGAGGCTTGGCGCAGAGGCACATGTCACCTTTGTCGGCATTGGCGAACTGGGTGTTGATGCGCCTCTGTGCGTCGATGGATTTCTGGCTCCGGATGAGATGACGGCGCTGATCGGGCGCGGCGCTGCCGGGGAGATTTGCGGCTGGGTTTTCGATCGCGATGGCATTCTGCTGGACGACCCGATCAATGAGCGTGTTGCCAGCGTTCCCATCCCGCCTCGCGATCCCGGCATTGTCATCGGCGTCGGGCTTGGCAAGCGCAAGGAAAAGGCGATCAAGGCGGCTCTGGTGGGCGGCTTGATCAACGGGCTGATCACCGACGAGCGGACGTCTGAGCAGTTGCTCATAGATTGAGCAAAATATTTTCAAAGTAAATTCAAAAGGATGGCGTGCCGTCGCTGCATTGCAGCGACGAATGGCGCTTGACATTCGCTGTCTTGAAGTGAGTAATTGCCCGCGAGCAAAGCGAATGCTCGTTATCGCTCTTCTGGGAGGAAGATATGACTTGCAAGACAATTCTGCTTGGCGCGGTATCTGCGCTGGCATTCTCCGGCATTGCATCTGCAGAAACGCTGACGATCGCGACCGTCAACAATGGCGACATGATCCGCATGCAGAAGCTGACGGATGACTTCACGAAGAAGAATCCCGGCATCGATGTGAAGTGGGTGACTTTGGAAGAGAACGTGCTGCGCCAGAAAGTGACCACCGATGTGGCCACCAAGGGTGGCCAGTATGACGTGATGACCATCGGCATTTACGAGGCTCCCATCTGGGGCAAGCAGGGCTGGCTGGCACCGCTGGATAAGCTTTCCTCGAATGCCTCCTACGATGCCGACGATCTTCTGCCGCCGATCCGTTCCGGCCTGACGGTTGACGGCAAGCTCTATGCGGCACCCTTTTATGGCGAAAGCTCGATGGTCATGTATCGCAAGGACCTGTTCGAGAAGGCTGGCCTGAAGATGCCGGACGCGCCGACCTGGGATTTCATTGCCGACGCTGCCCGCAAGATCACCGACAAGGGTTCTGAAACCTACGGCATCTGCCTGCGCGGCAAGGCTGGCTGGGGTGAAAACATGGCCTTCCTCACGGCGACGGCCAATGCGTTTGGCGCGCGATGGTTCGACGAGAACTGGAAGCCGCAGTTCGATCAGCCGGAATGGAAGAATACGCTCGATTTCTATGTGAAGCTGATGAAGGACGCTGGCCCTCCGGGCGCCTCCTCCAACGGTTTCAATGAAAACCTGGCACTGTTCCAGACGGGCAAATGCGGCATGTGGATCGATGCCACCGTTGCGGCCTCCTTCGTGACGAACCCGAAAGAGTCTAAGGTGGCGGATCAGGTCGGTTTCGCGCTGGCACCCGATACCGGCCTTGGCAAGCGCGGCAACTGGTTGTGGTCGTGGAACCTTGCCATTCCGGCGGGCTCCAAGAAGGTTGAGGCGGCTGAGAAGTTCATCGCCTGGGCAACCAGCAAGGACTATCTGAACCTCGTGGCGGAAAAGGACGGCTGGGCCAATGTTCCTCCGGGCACGCGCACCTCGCTTTACCAGAATGCCGAGTACCAGAAGGCGGCGCCTTTCGCCAAAATGACGCTGGATTCGATCAACGCTGCCGATCCGAAGAAGCCGACGGTGAAGCCTGTACCGTATGAAGGCGTGCAATACGTTGCCATTCCAGAATTCCAGGCCATCGGCACGGCTGTCGGCCAGCAGTTCTCGGCGGCTCTGGCTGGCCAGGTGACGGTAGATCAGGCTCTCAAAAGTGCTCAGCAATTGACCGAGCGTGAAATGAAAAAGGCGGGTTACCCTAAGAAGTAATCCTAGCGACAGGCCGCCGTCCAAGCGGCCTGTTCCCTCTTCGCGAGGGTAAGGAATAGCCCTTTTCGGGCTAACAAACCTACAGAACACGTTATCAAGAGGCGGCCTCATGGCGACGACCCACACCCGTTCGGCAGCGCGGCTGATGATGGCACCTTCCGTCATTCTGCTGTTTGCCTGGATGATCGTGCCGCTCGGCATGACCATTTATTTTTCCTTCCTCCGTTACAACCTTCTAATGCCGGGCACGGAGGAATTTGCCGGTCTGTTGAACTACCAGTTCTTTCTCACCGATCCAGCCTTCTTCGATGCGCTGACCAATACACTTCTTCTTGTGGGCGGCGTGCTGGCCATCTCTGTGATTGGCGGCATTCTGATGGCGCTGCTTTTGGATCAGCCCATGTTCGGGCAGGGCATTGTGCGCATCCTCGTTATCGCGCCCTTCTTCATCATGCCTACGGTCGCGGCGCTGGTGTGGAAGAACATGTTCATGAACCCGGTGAACGGGTTGTTCGCATGGCTGCTTCGGCTGTTTGGTGCAGAGCCTCTGGATTGGCTGGCCGTGGCACCGCTCACCTCTGTCGTCATCATCGTTGCCTGGCAGTGGCTGCCGTTTGCAACACTGATCCTTTTGACTGCGCTTCAATCTCTCGACGAAGAACAGAAGGAGGCGGCGGAAATGGACGGAGCCGGACCGCTTTCCACGTTCATCTATATCACCCTGCCGCACATGGCCCGCGCCATCACGGTTGTGGTGTTGATCGAGACGATTTTCCTTCTCTCAGTGTTTGCCGAAATTCTCGTCACCACCAATGGCGGACCGGGAACGCAGAGCACCAACATCACCTATCTCGTCTATACGCAGGCGCTGTTGCAGTTCGATGTGGGTGGTGCTTCGGCAGGCGGCATCGTGGCAGTCATCCTCGCCAATATCGTCGCCATCTTCCTCATTCGCCTCATCGGCAAGAACCTGGAGGCCTGATCCATGGCGCGCGCAGTCTCCACACAACGCAAGATCACCTTCACAGTCATCGCCTGGACCATCGGCTTCCTGATGTTCTTCCCGATACTGTGGACGTTCCTGACCAGCTTCAAGAGTGAAGGCGATGCCATTGCCTCACCGCCGATCTTTCTGTTCTTCCATTGGACGACGGAAAACTACACGGAGGTGCAGGGCCGATCTGACTATTTCAGCCACTTCCTGAATTCGGTCACCATTTCCTTCGGGTCTACGCTGCTGGGGCTTCTGATCGCTATCCCAGCCGCCTGGGCCATGGCATTTTCACCCACAAAGCGCACCAAGGATGTGCTGATGTGGATGCTGTCCACAAAGATGATGCCGCCGGTTGGCGCGCTCATCCCGATCTACCTGCTGTTTCGCGATACCGGTCTGCTGGATAGCCGCATCGGGCTGGTGGTTGTGCTGACCCTCATCAACCTGCCGATCATTGTGTGGATGCTCTACACCTATTTCAAGGAAATTCCGGGCGAGATCCTGGAGGCAGCACGCATGGATGGCGCTTCGCTGATGAAGGAAGTCATCTATGTGCTGACGCCGATGGCGGTTCCGGGAATTGCCTCCACGCTTTTGCTCAACATCATTCTGGCGTGGAATGAGGCCTTCTGGACGCTCAACCTCACCACCTCGAATGCAGCCCCGCTCACCACGTTCATCGCCTCTTACTCCAGCCCTGAAGGTCTGTTCTACGCCAAGCTTTCCGCTGCCTCGACCATGGCCATTGCGCCCATCGTCATTCTCGGCTGGTTCAGCCAGAAGCAGCTGGTGCGTGGCCTGACCTTTGGCGCCGTCAAGTAACCGTAGATATTCAAGGAAAACGAAGATGGGTTCCATTACTCTTCGCAATGTTTCAAAAGTCTTCGGTGAAGCGAAGGTCATTCCCTCCATCAATCTGGAGATCAACGACGGAGAATTCGTGGTGTTCGTCGGGCCTTCCGGCTGCGGCAAATCCACTCTGCTGCGGCTGATTGCCGGGTTGGAAGATGTCTCCGGCGGTGAGATCATCATCAACGGCCACAATGCGACCGAGCTTGCGCCTGCAAAGCGCGGCTTGGCCATGGTGTTCCAATCCTATGCGCTTTATCCGCATATGAGTGTGCGCTCCAATATTGCGTTTCCGTTGAAAATGGCGGGGGTGGACAAGGCGGAAATCGACCGCAAGGTGTCTGACGCCGCTAAAGTTTTGAACCTCACCGATTACCTGGAGCGCAAGCCGCGCCAGCTTTCCGGTGGACAGCGCCAGCGTGTTGCAATCGGGCGCGCCATCGTGCGCCAGCCAGATGCCTTCCTGTTCGATGAACCGCTTTCCAACCTCGATGCAGCGCTTCGCGTGAACATGCGGCTGGAAATCAGCGAGCTGCACCAGCAGCTGAAGACCACGATGATCTATGTAACCCACGATCAGGTGGAAGCCATGACCATGGCCGACAAGATCGTCGTGCTGAACCGGGGCAATATCGAGCAGGTGGGCTCGCCGCTCGATCTCTACCGCAAACCAGCCAATCTCTTCGTTGCAGGCTTCATCGGTTCACCGCGCATGAACCTGATCGAAGGTGCCTATGCCGAGACGAAGGGTGCCAAAACGGTTGGCATCCGCCCGGAACATATCGGTTTATCGCGTGACAGCGGAACCTGGGAAGGCGTGGTGACCATTGCCGAACATCTGGGCTCCGACACCTTCATGCACATTGAAATTAAAGGCATTGGCACGGTGACGGCGCGTGCGGGGGGTGAATTTGGCGTTCGCCATGGCGACCGCGTCTTCCTCACCCCGGATGAGGCCAAGCTGCATCGCTTCAACGACAAGGGGCTTGCAATGTGAGTGCTCTGGATAGAGCGCGCACTTCATTTCACCGTTCAATTTTCAGGACGTGACATCATGACTGTCAAACTTTCGCTTTCCACGCTGGCAGCTGCCGGTAAAACGGCTACGGTTCCGGGTTATGATCCCGGCAACCTCAAGGCTGGCATCCTTCATTTCGGCGTTGGAAATTTCCATCGCGCCCATCAGGCGATTTATCTGGACGACCTGTTCAATCTCGGCCTTGATCATGAGTGGGGCATTCTAGGCGCCGGTGTGCTGCCGTCCGATCAGGCGATGCGCGACAAGCTCTCCGCTCAGGATTTCCTCACCACTGTCGTGGAGCAGGATAACAACAAAACGGGCGCACGCGTGACCGCGCCCATGGTGGATATTCTGCCGGTGGGGGATGCGGGTGCCATCATTGCGGCGCTGGCTGATCCCGAGATCCGCATTGTGTCGATGACGATTACGGAGGGCGGCTATTTCATTGATGCGGAGGGGCATTTCAACCCGTCCCATCCGGCCATCGTAGCGGATAGCCAGAGCCCAGATCAGCCGAAGACCGTTTTCGGTCTCATCATTGCGGGCCTTAAGGCGCGGCGCGAGAAGGGGCTTCAACCCTTCACCGTCATGTCCTGCGATAATATTCCGGGTAATGGCCATGTGACGGAAAACACGGTCTGCGGTCTGGCGCGGCTTTCCGATCCGGCATTTGCCGAGTGGATTCACGAGAACGTGGCCTTCCCGAATTCCATGGTGGACCGCATTACGCCCGCCACAGGTAAACGCGAGATCGACCTTCTGGCGAATGAATTCGGCATTGACGATAACTGGCCGGTCTTCTGCGAAGAGTTCAAGCAATGGGTAATGGAAGATAACTTTCCCGCCGGTCGCCCGGCGCTGGAAAAGGTGGGCGTTCAGTTCGTGCCGGATGTGGCGCCCTACGAGCTGATGAAGATCCGCATTTTGAACGGCGGTCATGCCGCGATTGCCTATCCGGCAGCGCTGCTCGACATTCACTTTGTTCACGAGGCCATGGAGCATCCGTTGATCCGGGCGTTCCTGGCAAAGCTGGAGCGGGAGGAAATCATCCCCATCGTGCCGCCGGTGCCGGACACCGATCTGGATGCGTATTTCCAACTGATCGAGCGGCGTTTCCTCAATCCGAAGATTGGCGATACCATTCCCCGTCTGGCGCAGGATGGCTCCAACCGCCAGCCTAAATTCATCCTGCCATCGACGGCGGATCGCCTGCGGCAGGGTCAGGACATTGTGGGCCTGTCGCTCGTGTCAGCGCTATGGTGCCGGTACTTTGCCGGAACGAGCGATAGCGGCAAGGAAATCATCTTTAACGATGCGAGTGCCGAAAAACTGCAAGCGGCGGCTTTGAAGGCAAAGGACGATCCGACAGCATTCCTTGCCTTTGACGAGATCTTCGGTGCGGTCTCCGGGTCGGAGCATTTCCGCCAGCGTTTTGCCCATGCGCTCAACACCCTGTGGACGAAGGGTACGGCAGAAACACTTCAGCTCTATCTCGATAACCGCCTCGTGGAGTAGTCTCAAGGCCATGCAACATGCCCAAGAGCCGCTGGTGATTTTCGATTGTGACGGTGTGCTCGTCGATAGCGAGCCACTGTCCGTCCGTGTCCTGATGGATGCGGTTGCGGCTCATGGGGGCACCCTGTCGGAAGCGGAGGCCTATCGGCGGTTTCTGGGGCGCAGCATGGCCACCATGGTCTCCATTCTGGATGAGGATTTCGGTATAGCTGCCGATGCCGCGTTTCTGGAAGGCATGCGGCGCGCGCTCTACCAGCGGTTTGAGGAAGAACTTCAGCCCATCGAGGGCATAGCAAATGCCTTGCAGCAGATGCCGTGGCGCAAATGCGTAGCCTCTTCCAGCCAACCGGAGCGGATACGTCTTTCTCTCAGGCTGACGGGCCTGCAGAATTTTTTCGAACCCCACATCTTCAGCGCCACCATGGTCAAACGTGGCAAGCCGGAGCCGGATCTGTTCCTGCATGCCGCTGCGGAAATGAATGCCGAACCCAGCCAATGCGTGGTGGTCGAAGATAGTCCGGCCGGAATACTCGCCGCCAAAAGGGCAGGTATGCGCGTGTTTGCCTTCACCGGGGGCTCCCATGCGGACCGCGAGGAGTATCGCGAAGAGGTTGCAGCACTTTCACCAGACGTCATATTTGACGACATGGACAAATTGCTCCACCTTGTGGCTGAAAGTCTGGGAGTGGATGCGCCCTGATCGTGCCTCATGCGGGTCACTCAGGGGAGCATCGAGGGGATGGGAAACACAGCCTGATGCGTCAGTATCTGGTGGCGGTCGACATTGGCACGACCAGCGCGCGCGCAGGTGTTTTTGACAGCCAAGGCCGTATGCTGGCCAAGGCCCAGCACCCTATTCAAATGCGCCGGTCTGTGCCGGATTATGCCGAACACGATTCCGAAGATATATGGCAGGCAACCTGTTCTTCCGTGCGTGCGGCCTTGGGCGAGGCGGGCGTGCGCGGACAAGAGGTAGCGGGCATTGGCTTTGATGCGACCTGTTCGCTTGTCGTGCGTGACCGAGATCATCGGCCACTGGCTGTCTCCGCAGAAGGTGAGCCCCGCTTCGATACCATCGTCTGGCTCGATCATCGCGCTGTCGCGCAAGCAGAAGAAATTAGCGCATCTGGCCATCGGATTTTAAGTTATGCGGGTGGGTCCATCTCCCCGGAGATGCAGATCCCGAAGCTCATGTGGCTGAAGCGCAACCTGCCGCAGCAATGGTCGAAGGCCGGGCTTTTTCTTGATCTCGCCGATTTCCTCACCTGGCGATCAACGGGATCGACCGCACGCTCCCGCTGCACGTTGACGGCGAAGTGGAATTATCTCGCCCATGAAGCCTGCGGCTGGGACGACAGCTATCTTCGCCTTGCCGGGCTGGAGGATTTGCTGGAGCGCGGTGGTTTACCGCAAGAGACGGTGGCGCCGGGCGACGCGGTTGGAACGCTGACTTTGGAGGCGGCGCAAGCGCTTGGCTTGACCACGGATTGCGTCGTTGCCGCTGGTCTTATCGATGCCTATGCCGGAACACTCGGCCTTCTCGCGCCGGATCTCGGTTGTTCTGAGGTCGAGCAGAACCTTGCGCTGATCGGCGGCACCTCCAGTTGTCTTGTTGCTCTCTCGCGCAAGCCACAAGGAGGGCATTCTCTCTGGGGGCCTTATTTCGAGGCCATTTTGAAAGATCATTGGTTAGTGGAAGGAAGCCAATCGGCCACCGGCGCGCTTCTCGACCATGTGGTGCGAATGCATGCGGTGGGTGGCGAGCCGACGAAAAAGCTGCATCAGGCCATCATTGACCGGATTGGTGTGCTGAGAGCCGCCGAAGGGAAGTGCTTCGGGGCGGGGCTGCATATTTTGCCTGATTTCCACGGAAACCGTTCCCCGCTGGCAGATCCGCGCGCGCGCGGCGTTATCAGCGGCCTGACGCTGGACGCGTCCTTCGATGGGCTATGCCGCATATACTGGCGCACATGCGTGGCGCTTGTCCTCGGCATCCGGCATATCCTGGAGCGGATGGAAGAATCGGGCTACCGCTTCGAGCGGCTTTATGCAGGCGGCGGCCATCTCAACAATCCGCTCCTGGTGGAGCTTTATGCCGATGTGACGGGGCGTAGCGTCCTTCTTCCCCAGACGCCCGATGCAGTCTTGCTCGGTTCTGCCATGGCAGCGGCTGTTGCCAGCGGTCGCCATCCAGATATGGCCGAGGCCGGAAGGCTGATGGATCAGGGTTCGACCGTAAAACTGCCGGATGCAAAACGGCAGGAAGCGTATGAGCGCGATTACCAACGTTTTCTTCTGATGCACCGCCATCGCGCCGAACTTGAAGCCTTGTGATGGCTCGCACGCTCGCTGCTGCTTGTTCATGACAAGCTCACCACCTACATCGGTGAGGAACAGGGAGCGTTTCTCACATGATCCTCGAAGCAGCCCGTCTTTCGCTGTTGAACCTTTTTGCCCCGGAAACACGATCCGTATTCTGGAAAGTTTTGGGGCTGACCCTTGTCGTGCTGATGGGGCTATGGTTTGCGCTGCGCGAAGTGTTCTTCCTCTATATCTGGCCATATTTGGCGCAATGGATGCCGACAGTTCCGGACTGGGCAGGGTGGCTGACCTTCATTTTTGCTATCTTGGCGGGGATCGGATTGGCGCTTGCGCTTGCCCTTCTCATTGCGCCAGTGACCGCTCTGATCGCAGGTCTTTTTCTGGATGACGTGGCGGAGGTGGTGGAGCGCCGGGATTATGCCACCGATCCCCCGGGCATGGCTTTGCCTCTGGGGCAGGCGCTTGTGGAGTCGGCGAAATTCCTGGGTGTTGTTATCATCGGCAACATCATCGCGCTCTTCCTGCTGTTCGTGCCGGGCGTCAACATCGTCGCCTTCTTTCTGGTCAACGGCTATCTACTGGGCCGGGAATTCTTTGAATTTGCCGCCATGCGCTTTCGCCCAGCCGCCGAGGCCAAAGCCTTTCGCGAGAAGCATCGCGGAACCGTGTTTCTTGGCGGTCTGCTGATTGCCGGTTTCCTCGCCATCCCCTTCCTCAACCTGCTAACGCCGCTGTTTGCGGCGGGTATGATGGTGCATCTGCATAAGGCCGTCAGCCGCAAGGACCCGTCATTCGCTCTCGCTCAGAGCAGCCGCCCCAATCATCTGCGCGGGTAGCTCTACAAGCGGGGCAGGAATGTCGTTTGTCTTGGCGGGATAGCGACAGAGATCTGCGATCACGCAAATCTCGCATTCCGGCTTGCGGGCCTTGCAGGTGTAGCGCCCGTGCAAGATCAGCCAATGGTGGGCGTGAAAGAGATATTGCTTCGGAATAACCCGAACGAGATTATCTTCCACTGCATCCGGGTTGGCGCCGGGCGCGAGCTTGATGCGATTGGCGATGCGGAAAACATGCGTATCGACCGCAAGGGTGGGGATGCCAAAAGCCATCGACATCACGACATTGGCTGTCTTGCGCCCCACGCCTGGCAGGCGCATCAGCTCTTCACGGGTTTGCGGAACCTCACCGCCGAAATCATTGAGCAGCATTCTGCACAAGGCAATAACGTTCTTTGCCTTGTTGCGATAGAGCCCGATGGTCTTGATGTGCTCGATCACCCCTTCTTCGCCCAGCGCCAGCATCTTGGCCGGAGTATCGGCGATCTGGAAGAGTTTGCGGGTGGCACGATTGACGCCCACATCGGTTGCCTGCGCCGAAAGCGCAACGGCCACCACCAGGGTGAAGGGATTGACGTGCTCCAGCTCTCCCTTGGGCTCCGGCCTCTGCACAGAGAAGCGGCGGAAGATCTCTTCCAGCTCAACCTTGTTATAGGCGGTGCGGGCATGTCTGCGGCTTCTCGCTGCGCCATTTGACTTTTGTGAAGTTTGCATGTGGGATTGAGTCTTCGAAGTTGCCATATGGCTTGTATCGCAAGGCAGAGGATGGAAGGCAACGTGGACGCTTGTGAAGAGCAACCGGTTTTTGCAGCCGAGCTGACCCCCTATCGCTCACTGGGGCGAAAGGGGTTTCGTATACTTCTCCTGATCAGCGGGGGCATCTGCATGCTTCATGCCGCCTTTTTTCTGGCGACAGGCGCATGGCCCATCGGTCTGTTCTTCGGGCTGGATTTCCTGCTTCTCTGGGGAGCCTTCGTGTTGAACTATCGCTCCGGTCGGGCGCGGGAGGAGGTGACCGTCTCCCGCACGCATGTTTCGGTGCGGAAGTTCTCGCCTGCGGGGCAGGTGGTGGAACACCGCTTCAACTCCTTCTGGGCCCGCTTCCGCGTCAAGCGTCATCAGGAATTCGGCATTACCTCCATGCATGTGACAGGGGAGGGGCGGCATACGGATATTGGCTCTTTCCTCAATCCTGATGATCGGGAAAGCTTTGCCAAGGCGTTTCGCGCCGCTCTCGCAACGGTGAAGCAGCGACTTTGACGCAAGAAACGGGTGGCATGGGACAGCGTGCCGTGGTCTTCTCACGCCAAGATGAGGATTGAACCATGAATGCCCTGCAACCCGTGCCAGACCGCCAGATCGATATCACGCCAACCGGCGAGGATTATCAGATCGTCAAGCAGGTGATCGAACTGATCACCCTTGATTACCGCGAGCAGCCCTCGCTGGAAAAGATTGCCGCGGAACTTGGCCAGTCGCCGACACAATTGCAGAAGGTGTTCACTCGCTGGGCGGGGCTTTCCCCAAAAGCCTTTCTACAGGCGGTGACACTGGATCACGCCAAGCGGCTTCTGGGCCACGAGCAATTGCCGCTTCTTGAAGCTTCGTTTGAGGTCGGTCTTTCCGGGCCGGGGCGCTTGCATGATCTGTTCGTGACCCACGAAGCCATGAGCCCTGGCGAGTGGAAAGCGCGGGGCGGCGGCTTGACCATGCGTTACGGGTTTCATCCCTCTCCCTTCGGGCTGGCTTTGGTGATGGTGACGGATCGCGGGCTGGCGGGCCTTGCCTTTGCAGATGATGAGGGCGGGCGGGATGCCTGTTTCGAGGATATGGCGCGGCGTTGGCCGAATGCCCAATATGTCGAAGACCGGGAAGCGACGGCTCCCTTTATCGGCAGAATATTTGACCCAAGACGCTGGTCATCCGAGGAGCCTCTGCGCGTCGTGCTGATCGGTTCGGATTTTCAGGTTCGCGTATGGCAAAGCCTGCTAAAAATACCCTTTGGCAAGGCGGTGACCTATTCGGATGTCGCTTGCGATATCGGCCAGCCGAAGGCTAGCCGTGCCGTGGGTGCTGCCATTGGGCGCAACCCCATTTCCTTCGTTGTGCCCTGCCACCGCGCACTCGGCAAAAGTGGTGCTCTCACCGGCTATCATTGGGGCCTGACGCGCAAGCGGGCCATTCTTGGATGGGAGGCGGGCAAGGGGTGAGATAGAGCCTCGCCGGCTCTATCTCGGTCATGTTCTGGTTCAGACGCCGATGGCAATGAACGCGAAGTTACGGTTGGTGCGATTGCCGCTATTGTCACCCGTAATCGCGGTTGCTCCGTTCTTGTTCAGGAACGGGAATACGACGTTGTCGGCAGTTTTCTGGCCGATATCACCCCAGCGAACCTGAGATGCAACAATCGCAGGCGTGGTGGTGAAGTCGTCATTGAACTGGATCATATAAACGCCGTTATCAGTCCGTGTGATAGCAAAATCGCCGCTGCCGGAATGGATAGAGCCATCAGCATTAACGTTGCCCCAGATAATACGCTGTGTCATTTTAAAACCCTTTGGTGTAAAAGTTACTTTAAACAACCTGGGATTATTCATTTGGCATGCTTTGGCGCAAGCACGAATTGCTGTTTTGAGACAAATCTCAATGTAGGTTGATAATTTTTTATCGCAACCCGTTTTGGTTGCGTAGCGTGCCGGGGCCTATGCTAAAGCCAACAACGCCTTTGCCGCGCTTTCATCTGTAATCAGTGTATTGCAGCCGATGCGGCGAATGGTGGCGCGAATGGCCTTGGCGCGATGTGCGCCACCGGAGGAAAGCACGATGTGCTTTGCCTTCTTCAACGTATCGAGATCGACGGACATGACACGCTGATTGATCGGATGTTCGATGGAGCGTCCTGCTTCATCGAGGAAATTGAACATGGTGTCGCAGACGCATCCGGCGTCCACCAGTTCCTGCAGGGTCTCGCGCGATATGAATCCCTCCGAGAGGGAGGTCGAATGCGGGCCGATATCGCCGCAGGAAACAATCGCGAGGTCCAGGCGCTCCGCCAGATCATAGAGGGTTTTGAGGCCGCACTTTTCGATGAGAGCCTGCTTCGTTTCGGTGGAATCGACCAGAAGCGGGGCGAGAAACATGTAGCATTCCGCACCCAACTGGCTCGCAAGCCGCCAGGTGTAATCAATGGGATTGGTCTGGTGGACGGCGACGATGCCGCCAAGCAGGGAGACGACCTTGCAGTTTTCCCGCCGGGGAGAGCGGAAGCCGGAGAGCGAAGCTGTCATGGTTCGGCCCCAGCCGACGCCAATCGTCATGTCATTGGTAATGACTTCGGTCAGGAATTGGCCAAGCGCAAGCCCCACGGCTTTGGCCAAGGAATCGGCATCCTGCTTTGCGGGCGCCGGAACAACAACTGCCTCATCCAGACCGTAAGCCTGTTCAAGCTTCACCGCCAGCGCCACGCAATCATCCACGCCCTCGCTGATCCAGATCTGCACTTCCGAGCGCTTGACCGCTTCATCCAGCATGCGGATGACGGTTGAGCGGCTGACGCCCAGCCTGTCTGCCACATCTTTCTGCGTCAGGCCCTGATTGTAATAGAGCCAAGCTGCCCGAAGCCTCTGTGATGCGGCTTCCGAATAGGCAATGTGCGTTTCGCGTTTCAATCGGGCCAAGGGATCTGCCGGTTGCTGGAGGTTTATAGTGGTTGCAACTATCCCTGCGGATGAAACAAATGTCAAATCCGATCAGCAAATGTCTTGACTTTTTGCCTTGAGCGCGCAGATATTGAGGTGAAGGGAAATGCTTCCCATAGCTATTCATAAGGCAAGGAACATCGGATGGCGTCCAAACTTGAACAACTCCGTTCCATGACCACGGTGGTCGCCGATACGGGCGATATCGAGGCAGTGGCGCGTCTTAAGCCGGTGGATTGCACCACCAACCCGACAATCGTTCTGAAGGCACTGGGCACGCCGATCTTTGCAGATAAGGTCAAGGAAGCCGTTGTCTGGGGCAAGAGCCAGAACGGTTCTTCCGAGGCTGTCGTGGCTGCGGTTGCTGATCGTCTCGCCATTTCCGTCGGTGCAGCACTCGCCGAACTCGTGCCGGGTCGCGTTTCCACCGAAGTGGATGCAGATCTCTCCTTCGATACGGAAGCCTCCATTGCCAAGGCACGCGGTATCATCGCAGCCTATAAGGAGCGTGGTATTGAGAAGGATCGCATTCTCATCAAGCTCGCTTCCACCTGGGAAGGCATCAAGGCTGCCGAAGTGCTGCAGAAGGAAGGCATTGATTGCAACCTGACGCTTCTCTTCTCCAAGGCTCAGGCGATTGCCTGCGCGGATGCCAAGGCATTTCTGATTTCGCCTTTCGTGGGCCGCATTCTGGATTGGTACAAGAAATCGACCGGCCAGGACTATACGGCGGAAACCGATCCGGGCGTGGTCTCCGTTCGCCAGATCTACAACTACTACAAGGCCAATGGCATCAAGACGATTGTCATGGGTGCATCCTTCCGTAACGCCGGCGAAATTGAAGCTCTGGCCGGTTGCGATCGCCTGACCATCAGTCCGGCATTGCTGGATGAGTTGGACAAGGCGGAAGGCACGCTGGAGCGCAAGCTTTCGCCGGACAACATCACGGAAGATCCGTTCCAGCCAATCGACGAGAAGACATTCCGTTGGATGCTGAACGAGGATGCCATGGCGACCGAAAAGCTATCGGAAGGCATTCGCCTCTTTGCCAAGGATCTGCTGGCACTGCGCGATATCGTGAAGAAGGAATTGGCAGCCTAAGCTTCCTCACAGGCAAAACATTGTACGGCCCGGTTTTCGACCGGGCCGTTTGTGCTTTAGGCAGGTCGATGCGCCCGGATCGACGTCTTCACAAAGGTTGCGATGAAGACCAGGCTCATCAGCAATACAATGGTGGGGGCAGGGGCGCTGTCGATGAAGAAACTTGCGTAGATGCCCACGAATGAACAGCCGACGGCAATTGCAATGGCTGTGACCAGCATGGCGTGGAAGCGGCGTGCCATCAGATAAGCAATAGTGCCCGGGCCGACGAGAAAGGCAACGGCCAGGATAATGCCGACAGCCGTCAGCGCCCCCACCACGGTAAGAGACAGAACCGCCAGCAGCCCGTAATGCAGGAGCCTGACCGGCAGGCCAATGGCCTGCGCATGTTGCGCATCGAAAGCGTGCAGCAGCAGATCCTTGCGCAAAATACCAAGGAAGAGAGTGGCTGCGAGTGCAATCAGCCCGGATTGAATAAGATCAGCGGGGGCGATGCCCAGCATGTCTCCAAACAGAATGTGGTCGAGGTGAACATCGCTCTGCACCGCGACATACATCGTCAGGCCCAGCCCGAACATGCCGGAAAAGACGATGCCGAGCACCGTATCTTCCTTGATGCGGCTGTTTTCCTTGATGAAGCCGGTGCCTATCGCGCACACCAAGCCAGCTGCGAAGGCGCCAATCGCGAGCGGAATGGAGAGGATGTAAGCGAGGACCACGCCCGGCAGAACGGCATGGGACACAGCATCGCCCATCAGTGACCAACCCTTGAGGACGAGGAAGCAGGATAGCATTGCCATCGGTACCGAGATCATCAGCGTGACGAGAAATGCGTTCTGCATGAAAGGAAGCTGGAAGGGCAGAATTGCCAATTGCAGGATTTCGCTCATGCCAGCCTCCCGGCAATTTCTCGGTTCCGGCGGCGTCTGGCTGCCAGCACACCGTGCTTGGGCGCAAAGACAAAAGTGATCAGGAATATGAGCGTCTGTAACACCACGATCACCCCACCTGTCGCGCCATTGAGAAAGTAGCTGGCATAGGCGCCAATAAAGCTGGTGACCGCGCCAATGGTGGCGGCAAGAGCAATCAGGCGGCCAAAGCGATCCGTCAGCAGATAAGCAGTCGCACCAGGGGTCACCACCATTGCAACGACGAGGAATGCGCCCACGGTTTGCAGGGCGGCGACCGTGGAAGCGGCGAGAAGGGTGAAGAACAGCACCTTCAATGCATCCGGCTTCAGGCCGATGGTGCGGGCATGGTTCTCATCGAAGAAAGCCACCATGAGATCCTTCCATTTCAGCGCCAGAATAGCAAGGCTGATGCCGCCGATCAGGATCAGCTGTAATTTATCCTCGGCGGTGATGGCGAGAATATTCCCCAGAACGATGGTCTGTATGTTCACGGAGGTGGGCGAGAGCGACACCATGAACAGGCCAAGGCCAAAGAAGGATGTGAAGATGAGGCCGATAATGGCGTCTTCCTTCAGCCGGGTACGCTGGTTGAGGAAGAGCATGGCACCGGCAGCAAGCCCGCCGGACAGGAAGGCGCCCAGCGCAAAGGGAAGACCCAGCATATAGGCCCCGGCAACGCCCGGCACGATGGCATGGGAAAGCGCATCGCCGATGAGGGACCAGCCTTTCAACATCAGATAGGCAGACAGGAAGCCGCAGACACAGCCCACCAGGGCGCTGACCCAGATGGCATCGCGCATGTAGCCGTAGGTGAATGGCTCAATGAGTGTCTGGAACACTGTGAGCCTCCTGACGGCGCTCTGTGGTTCTCTCCACACGCGTCGCATCCGCGCCATAGGTCACATAGGGGCGCTCATCATCCGTGATGACCCTGATACGCCGACGGTCATCGTCATCGTGCAGGTCCGGGCCGCCCAGAATGAAATGGCGCAGAACGCCGCCAAACGCCTTTTCCAGATTCTCTTCGTTGAACACATCGGCCGTGCGGCCTTCAGCAATCACAGTGCCTTTGACGAAAACGGTGCGGTCGCAAAAATCGGGCACGCTGCCGAGGTTATGAGTCGAGACCAGCATGATCCGTCCCTCATCCCGAAGCGCTTTCAAAAGCGCTACGATCTGCTCTTCCGTGGTGACGTCGACGCCGGTGAAGGGCTCATCCAGCAGGATGATCTGCCCCTCCTGCGCCAAAGCGCGCGCGAGAAACACCCGCTTGCGCTGCCCGCCCGACAATTCACCGATCTGGCGCTTGCGGAAGGCTTCCATATTCACCCGGCGCAGCGCTTCCGTTACCATGGCGTGATCGCGGCGGGACGGGATGCGCAGAAAATTCATGTGCCCATAGCGGCCCATCATCACCACATCTTCCACCAGTACGGGAAAATTCCAGTCCACCTCTTCCGCCTGCGGAACATAGGCTACCAGATTGCGGCGCAGCGCCTGCCGCGCGGGCATGCCCAGAAGTTCCACCTTGCCGGAGGACAGTGGAACGAAGCCCATGATGGCCTTGAAAAGCGTGGATTTGCCAGCGCCATTCACACCCACCAGAGCGGTGATGCTGCCTTTCGGAACCGCAAAGCTTGCCGTGCTGAGGGCAACATGGCCGTTGCGATAGGCAACGGTGACATTGTCGACGGAAAGTCCTGCGTGATGGCGCGTGGATTTGCCCATTCTCATGACGCCAATCCCTTGGCAATGGTGCCGGTTGTGACCTTCAACAGATCGAGATAGGTGGGTACGGGACCGTCGGCTTCGCTCAGGGAATCGACATACAGCACCCCGCCATAGGCAGCGCCGGTTTCCTTCGCCACCTGTTTTGCCGGATCGGCAGAAACCGTGCTTTCCGAAAAGACGACGCTGATGCGGTTTGCCCGAACTGCATCGATTACGGCCTTCACCTGTTGCGGCGTTCCCTGGCTATCGGCATTGACGGGCCAGAGATAAAGCTCCTTCAAGCCAAAATCGCGGGCGAGATAGGAAAAGGCTCCCTCGCTGGTCACGAGCCAGCGGTGATTTTCCGGAAGTTTGGCAAGCGCATCGCGCATGGGCTGCACCGTCGCGCGGATCTTGTCGCTATAGGTCTTGGCATTGGCGTTGTAGGTTTCAGCATTGGCAGGATCGACGGCGACCAGCGCTTTGCGGATATTTTCCACATAGATCAGCCCGTTCTCCGGCGACATCCAGGCATGCGGATTGGGCTTTCCCTGATAGGCTCCGCCTGCAATGGCCATGGGTTCAACGCCTTCGGAGACTGTCACGCTTGGCACTTTGCCGAGATTGACGAGGAACTTGTCGAACCATTGCTCAAGATTGAGCCCGTTGCGCAAGACGAGCGTGGCATTGCGGGCGCGCAGGATATCGCGCGGTGTGGGCTGGTAGTTGTGGATCTCCGCACCAGGCTTGGTGATGCTTTCCACATCGGCAGCATCGCCCGCAACATTGCGTGCCATATCGGCAATGACAGTGAAGGTGGTGACGACTTTCGGCTTTTCCGCCGCCTGAGACAGGGCTGGAGTGAGCGACAGGATTGCCGCGGCAGCGATGACAAGATCTCGAAAAAGCACAGGACGACTTCCTTATTGCAATTCATTCTCAATACAATGTAGCGCCCTGATGCAGAGTGTCAATGCTATTGCAAATCATTTGCAACAAAGGGGGTGAAACCCTCTATTTCAGGGGGTGCTACCGGCCTTTGGAGGCTTCCATCGCGCGGAAAGGTGGAAACCGCCTGTGCATATTAAAGCTTCTTCAAGAGTAATGTCGCAGGATGTGTCGTCTCGAGAATAAGTGCTGTGTTTATGGGAGTTATGGATGCCGGAGTTCCGGTCGTGAAAGGCTTGAAGCTGCGGCTTTCACGAACTCTCATCCTTGTTATCGGGGGCGTGCTTCTGGTTGGCGGAAGCGGCGCAGCGGCACTTTACATCGGCTCAGACCGGCTTCTCGGCCCCTCCTACGAAAGCATAAACGGGCTGGAATGCACGACACTTCAGGAAATGAAGCTGAATCGCGACCAGCGCACCTGGGTGCGACGTTATGTCTTCACGTCCGGGGGGGATGGGCCAGCCAGGCTGCGCACCGCCGTGCGTGTGGCGAAAGCCGTGCAGAAATCCGCCAAGGCGGACCTGATCCAGATTACGGTCCTCGACAAATCCGGCCCGACACAGCGAGCGGCCATGCGCGGACGCGCTATAGGCGCTCAGGTTGTCTATATTCCAGATACCAGCAAGGCACCTGATCCCAACGACCCCGTCTATTCGGCCTTCTACATCGAAGGGACGGCGAGCAACGGGGAATTTTTCGGCCTGCGTATCTCACCGCCGGTTGAAGATATCGAAAAAATTGCCGCCGAGCTGACCGATGGCGCAGATTGCATTTCTCCCGTGGTCGAGACGGAGGAGAGCGGCAAGTCTGGCTCCGGCGAGCATGGCAAGACATCCGGCCATGAGAGCAAAACGGACGAGAAGAAGGGCAAGGGTGACGCTTCTGAGCAGGGTGGTGGGCACGATAGCCCCGCTGCAGATGCCGGGCATGGCAAGGCTGCGCCAGCCGAAGGGCATGGTGGTGAAGCCGGTACGGAGGATGGCAAGAGCGAGGGCCTCGTCAGTTCCATCAGCACGATGATCTTTGGCAAGAAGAGCGAGGCCGTCGCTGCACAGCCGCCGCATCCTGAAGCGCAGGGCGAGGAGAAAATGCTGGCAGACCACCAGTCGCCAAGCCCTGAACATACAGCAGCCGCAGAGCCCGCCGGTCTGGTTGACCGGATCAAGGCCATGATGTTCGGAAAGGACAAGCCGGAGGTGGTGGAGAAGCAACCGTCACCGGCGCCTGTCGGGCAAGGTGCGGCTAAGCCTGATGCGCAGGCCAGCCACGACGCCAGCCACGACGGGATCGATCCCATGAAGGTGGCAGCTCCGACTGATGCCTCAGCCAAGGGTTCCGAAAAGTCGGGACACTGACGTCAGCCACACTCTTTCAGAACCGCTCTCAAGCGCATTGAGCAAAACTGGCAGTCTCGGTGAGCGGCTTCAGGCAGATACCGGCGTGCCGGAAGCAATGACCGAAACCGAAAGGTCGCGCATGCATTGAAGGGCTGAGACCGGTAGCCTCAACCCTTCAAGATCGATTGCGGAGTCTGGAAAACCCGGTGGGGTCTCAAGCTATCATCCCGTCCGCAGCGGCTTCAGAACGTGAAGGCCACTCGCACGTTGACATTGTAGCCTTCCGAGCGGTTGCGGGCGCCGAATTCCTGATAGGCGTGCAGACCGATGGCGGGCATTCCCGGTTCGTTATAGGTAATCGCAGGACCTGCAGCAAAAACGCGACCGCGATTGCCGGACGTCAGGTTCGGGGCGCTGTCATCAGTGATCTGCTGATAGGCATAGCCGCCAATGCCAACGGTCCAGGGACCGAAGTGTTGGCCAAGGGCAAATTCATTCTTGAAGCCGACACCGCTGGTATAGCGTGTGGTAGGGTTGCGGGTGTTGAAATTCAGCTCGTTGCGCATCGAGATTTCGAAACCGCTATCGCTGATATAGGTGAAGGATACGACCGGAGCGATGGCCCAATGGTTGACGCCGGGCGTGAAGGCCTCACGCGTGTTAAATTCGCCCGTTGGCGCCTGCACCTGAAGCGTTGCGTTGACGAACCAGTTCTTGGTCAGATCCCATTGGAGAATGATGGGATAAATCTGGATGTCCCCAATGCCACCGGATTCGTTGGCCAGGTTCAGCAGGCCGGTGGGTGTGGCAGCTGTGACATTGCCGCCGATATTCAAGAAGGGAATGCTCGCGGCGAAGCCGTAATTGGCTCCGAAGAGCTGGGCCTCGAACATTTTGACATAGGTCAGGCTGATGGATTTGACCGTGAGATCGAAGTTGTTGTCGACCTTGTCGCCTCTTCCGTCGCGGGTCATATCCGCATGATAATAGCTGCCGGAAATCGCAAAAGTGCCATAGGGCGTTGGCGGCGGGCTCTGACCTGCACCAAAATCGCCGATGCCGAAAGGTGTGATGGTCGAGCCGTTTTCATCGGCCAGAGCGATGCCTGCGCTCAGCATGCAGAGAAGCAAGGAGGCAGTGCCCCCCCCATGCGGCGTGCAATATTGCCATAATTCATGAATGAGTTCCCCGTTGTCGTCCCGTAAATGGCGGAAACTTAGGATCGACTGGTAACGAGGCGTTATCCAATTTCGGCACGCGATGTCAGTTTATGGCGTTTTTGTGTCGCTGACGGCAGGCCATGGTTTCAGACGGCAGCTCGCCGAAGAACAGCTTGTATTCCTGAGTGAAACGGCTCCAGTGCCAGAAGCCCCACCGTGCTGCTATGTCTCCGATGGAGGTGCGTGCATCCGGTATGACAGAGAGAATGTCCTTGCGCGCGCCGTTCAGGCGCATGGCCCGAAGGATCTGCATGGGGCTTTGCCCGAAGGTGCTTTGAAAACAGTTTTGAAGATGGCGTCGACTGATCGACATCTGCCGACAGAGTTTCTCTATGTCCAGGGGCTCGGACGTGTCCTGCATGATCTGGCCTCTTGCGGCATCGGCAATCAGCTTGTGCGGCGTAACCTGCAACCCGTGCAATGTGCACCGTTCATCCAGGGCGGACAAAAACGCCTCGGCCACGCGCAATTCGATGTCTTGCTCAAAATCGAAGCCGTTCCGTCCCTCCGACTCGCGGTTGGCGCTCTGCCATATCTGCTTCAGGTGGGCAAACAGCAGTGCGACATTTTCGGAAGGTATGGTCAGGGCGTTCGTGCCTTCCACCTGCTGCAGCATTTCGCGGGTTCGCAGACTTGAGGCCAGGTCCAGTAGCCAGGCGCGGTTCATCACCAGACACAGGACGTCGAGATCGGGGGGGAGCGACGATGTCAGGAAATATTTCGCCGCTGGCGAGAATGAGCTTGCGGTCATCCAGACGCTGCCCTGCCGCTGTGGCCATGCCATGAACGCGCAAAGGCAGGTTCAGGATCAGATTGTCCTTATTGCCCGCGCCGGTCTTGCAGACGGACCGGTTGCAGTATTCCCTGAACAGCGCGAGTTTTTGAAAGCGTAACTCCAGCAAGCTGCCGAAGAACGGGCCGGGCGATAGTTGTATATAATCCTGCGGCCAAGCCCTGAATGCATATCCCAGCTGGGCGGCGTCCCCGCTGGCAAAATGGACGAATTTCCCCTGTGCCTCCAGCACATCTCCCTGCGTCAACACGTTCTCCTCCGCGTCTTTCGTCATAGAGAGACACAGAGCATAAAACTTGCCAAGCACCGCCCGGTAGTGGGCGTCATTTAATTTTCTGAATGTAAGCGTGAGTCGTGTTTCGCAATACTATGAAGTATTTCGAATATACCGGCTATATCCTGCCTGCAGGAAGGCAGGAGATCAGGCCCCTGCCTTCTGTCTGCTGGTCAATCCGCCTTGTTGCGGCGCGCCGGGAACAGGATGACGTCGCGGATCGATGGTGCGTTGGTGAGCAGCATGATCAGGCGATCGACACCGATGCCGAGGCCGCCAGCGGGCGGCATGCCCTGGTCGATGGCATCGAGGAATTCGTCGTCCAGCTGTTTGTCCTTCTCGCCGCGGGCATGGGCCTGTTCCAGCTGCTCTTCCATGCGGCGGCGCTGTTCTTCCGGGTCGTTGAGCTCGGAAAACGCATTGCCCACTTCCCAGGCATTGCAATAGGTTTCGAAACGCTCCACGAGGCGCGGCTCGCCCGGAACCTCCTTGGCAAAGGGCGAAATATCCTTCGGGAAATGCGTCACATGGCTTGGCTGGATCAGCGTGCCTTCCACCTTTTCCTCAAAGATGAAGGCAAGGCACTCGCCCCAGGTCCAGTCTTTCTCGACTTCGAAACCGGCGGCCTTGGCGGCAGCACGTGCTTCCTCATCGGTCTTGATTGCGAGGAAATCGATGCCCGTTGCTTCCTTGACGGCATCTGGCATCGGTACGCGCTTGAACGGACCCTTGAACGACAGCACCTTGTCACCGAAGGTCACGTCCGTCGTGCCGTGGATGCTGTTGGCCAGATATTCGAACAGACGCTCGACGAGCGCCATCATGTCCTCGTAATCGGCATAGGCCCAGTAGCACTCCATCATGGTGAATTCAGGGTTGTGCCGGGTAGAAACGCCTTCATTGCGGAAGTTTCGGTTGATCTCGAACACCTTGTCCGAAAGGCCGGAAACCAGCGTGCGCTTGAGGAAGAGTTCCGGCGCGATGCGCAGGTACATGTCCATCTTCAGCGTGTTGTGGAAGGTCTTGAACGGATCGGCCGTTGCGCCGCCGTAAACGGTCTGCAGCATCGGGGTTTCGACTTCGAGGAAGCCTTCGCTCTCCAGGAAGCGGCGGAAACCGGACACGATCTTCGAACGCTGCTGGAAGCGCAGTTTGCTCTCGTCATTCGTCATGATGTCGAGGTGACGCTTGCGGTAGCGAAGCTCGATGTCGGAGACGCCGTGCCATTTTTCCGGCATCGGCAGCAGCGACTTCGTTAGCATGGTGATCTCTTGCGCGTTGATCGTCAGTTCGCCGCGCTTGGTGCGGCGGACAACGCCCGTCACCCCAATGATATCGCCAATGTCGATCATCGACAGCATGTCGCGGGCAGCTTCCGGCGTCGTATCCTTATGGCTGAAGATCTGCACCTTGCCGGAGGCATCGCGAATGTCCATGAACATGCCGGAATTGCGCGAGGAGTAGACGCGGCCGGCGACCGTTACCACGTCCTGCGTCTCGACATCGGCTTCGAGGCCTTCGTATTTTTCCGCCAGTTCCGCATTGGTCATCGTGCGGTGGAAATGGGCCGGATAGACGTCGCCAATCTTGTCGCGCAGCATCGCCAGTTTCTGGCGGCGCACTTCCGTGGCGTCGGAGGAGAGGGCGGTTTCGGTCTTCTGTTCGGTCATCGTCTGTCGCCTTTTCGGCTGTGCTTGTTTCGTTTACCGGCTCGACTGGCCCCTCTTCGGGAGGGGCCGGAGCAATGCGGCAGGGGGATTGTCTCAGCTTCCGCTGCCAACCATGGAAGCCACCACGGTTGCGGCAATCTTCAGGCGCTGGCGCACCACCGAGCGGCCGAGGAGCGCCATGGAATCAAACAGAGGCAGGGAGCGCTGGCTGCCCGACATGGCAATGAAGAGCGGCGGCGTGACCACGCGAAGCTTCTTGCCCAGCTTGTCCGCCACGGAACGCAGTTCCTGATCAATGCTCTCAACCGTCCATTCCGCCATCTTTTCGAAATCGGCCTGAACGGTGTTGATGATTTCCAGCGTCTCGGCGGGCGAGGTCTTCAGGCCGCCGAATGAGGCGGGCGTCAGGCCCACATCATTGGCCAGCAGGAAGCCCGCCAGATTGGGAAGCTCGCCGAGCTTGGAAATGCGGCTCTGTGCCAGTTTCAGACCTTCCGTCAGGCGGTCGTTTTCGCTCGCCCATTCGAAGGTGCGGGCGAGGAATTCTTCCGGCGTCAGCTTCTCGCGCAGCCAGCGGCCATTCAGCCAGTCCAGCTTCTGGATGTCGAAGATGGCGCCCGCCTTGGAGAGATTGTCCGGGTCGAACTGTTCCGCCAGTTCTTCCATCGTCAAAAGCTCTTCGCCTTCCGCGATCTGGATGAAGAAGAGGCCGAGGAAGTTCATCAGCGCTTCCGGCAGATAGCCGAGTGCCGAATAATAGGAGATCGATGTCGGGTTCTTACGCTTGGACAGCTTGGACTTGTCGGCGTTGCGCATCAGCGAAAGATGCATGAACTTCGGCTCCTGCCAGCCGAAATAACGGTACAGCAGAATGTGCTTCGGCACGGAGGCCAGCCATTCTTCGCCGCGCGCCACATGCGTGATTTTCATCAGATGGTCATCGATCACATTGGCCATGTGATAGGTCGGCATGCCATCGGCCTTCATCAGCACCTGCATGTCCACAGACGACCACGGAATGGAAACATCGCCATAGACGCCATCGTTGAATTCGCAGGCACCTTCTGTCGGGATCTTCATGCGCACGACATGAGGCTCGCCAGCAGCCACGCGGGCGCTGACTTCTTCTGCCTTCAAGTTGAGGCAGTGACCGTCATAGCCGGGCGGTTTTCCGGCAGCGCGCTGCTCTTCACGCATTTTCTCCAGCCGTTCCGGGGTGCAGAAACAGCGGAAGGCGTGACCCTTTTCCAGAAGCTCATCGGCATAGGGCTGGTACATGGCCTTGCGATCGGACTGGCGGTAGGGCCCGTAAGGTCCGCCCACATCCGGGCCTTCCTTCCAGTCAAGACCCGCCCAGCGCAGGGCATCCAGCACCTTCTGCTCGAACTCCGGCGTGGAGCGCGTGGCATCGGTATCCTCGATACGCAGGATGAACTCGCCGCCCATCTTCTTGGCGAAGAGATAGTTGAAGAGCGCGATGTAAACCGTGCCGACATGCGGCTCGCCGGTCGGAGAAGGTGCGATACGGACGCGGACGCCGGAAGTGCTCATGAGGACCTGCTCGAACTTGGATAATGGCGCGCCCAGGGGCGCAGCTCTGATGATCGGATTGGCTGGCCTTAGCGCATATTCCGGCGCAAGCGTCAAGATTTTTAGGTTTGCAGCGCGTTATTGCACCGGCCAGAACCACATGAGCGCAGGCACGCTGACGAGGACGATCAAGATGGACAGCGGTAAACCCAGGCGCGGATAGTCCGAGAAACGATAGCCGCCAGGCCCCATCACGAGTGTATTGCACTGGTGCCCGACGGGGGTGAGGAAATCCGAACCGGCGCCAATCGCAACTGCCATCAGGAAGGCTTCCGGGCGGTAATTCAGCGTCGTGGCGAAGCTCACCGCAATCGGTCCCATCACCAGCACGGTTGCGGCATTGTTGAGGAAGGGCGTCACCGCCATGGCGGTGATCATGATCAGCGCGATGGCACCGTACGGCGGCAAAACGTGAGCCACCTGACCAAGCCAGCCGGCAATCAACTCGCTGCCGCCAGAGGTGCGCAAGGAATCCGATACCGGGATCAGGGCGCCGAGCATGACGAGGATCGGGCCATCCACCGATTTGTAGAGATCCGTCAGTGGAACGGCCTTGAAGACGGCCATTCCAAGCGCCGCGGCGAAGAAGGCAACGGCGACCGGCGCATAACCGAGTGCGGTGGCGATCATGGCAAGGGCAAGGATCATGATCGGGATCAGCGCCCGACGCTCCGTTCCCAGCATGACCTCCTGCTGGGCCAGAGGCAGAAGCGCAAGATCCTGCAGGACGCCGGGAAGCGTCGTGCGGGCACCTTGCAAGACGATGACATCGCCTTCGCGCAAGACGAGATCGCTCAGGCGGTCGCGCACTCGCTCTCCCCGCCTGCTGACAGCCAGAATGTTGACCCCGCGCGTATAGGACAGGGCCATGCCGCGTGCGGTCAGGCCCTCCAGCGTCGATTGCCGGGAAATCACTGCTTCGATGGAGATGAGGTCTTGCTGCACACCCTTGCTGCTGTTCAGCTCCTTGCCGGAAAGCCGAAGCTTGGCGCCGGAAATCACGCGCTCCAGCGCCGAAGAACGGCCCTCCAGAAGCACCGAGTCATCTTCGCGCAGGATGAGATCCGGAAAGGGCGACATACGCACCGAACCGCGAAGAACGGCCGTGGCCACCACCTCGCCATCGCCGAGTTTCAGAAGTTCGGCAAGCGGTTTTCCCATCATCTGGCTCTGGCCGGTCACAACCGCCTCGGAGGCGTAATTGGATATCTCCACCGCTTCCTCGATGCTGTTGTTCTGCTTTGTCCGCTCAGGAACCAGCCAGTAGAAGAACATCAGGAATGTCACGCCCACGATGGTGAGGAGCCCACCAACCGGGGTGAAATCGAACATGGTGAAGGAGGTTCCCGTCATCTCGGCGCGCAGGCGTGACACGACGATGTTCGGTGAGGTTCCGATCTGCGTCATCAGCCCGCCAAGAAGTGCTGAGAAGGCCATGGGCATGAGATAGCGGGAGGGCGATATGCCCGAGCGGCGGGCGAACTGGAAGGCGACCGGCATCATGATTGCGAGCGCGCCGATATTCTTGATGAAGGCAGAGAGCACAGCCACCACGATCATCAACAGGGCCATCTGGGCGCGAAGCGATGTCAGGTTGGGGAAGAATTTCTTGATGGCAAGATCGACAATGCCTGAGCGGGCAACGCCTGCACTGACAACCAGCGCGCTGCCCACGATGATGACGATGTCATCCGAAAAGCCGGAGAAGGCGTGCTCTGCCGGTACCACGCCGAGGGCAACGGCTGCGACCAGTGCGCAGCAGGCCACCACGTCGTAGCGAAAGCGGTCCCATATGAAGACCGCCATCATACCTGCAATCACGGTGAAAGAGAGTATTTGCTCTGTGGTCATGCCGCTCCGCAAGGGCCGTTGGCGGCAGGAGGTGCCACCGAATGAGGATCCTGCCGCGAAGCCGGTTGGGGATTCGCGGCAGGTCGTTCACACCAATACAATGGCAGTCTCAAAGTTCCAACTGGCTGCGTGCAGCTGGCGTCAACCGCCGTGCTGACGTTTGCGCTGGCGGGCATTGCGCGCAAACATGTTGAGAAGCTCCACCAGCGCGGAAAAGGCCATGGCTGCATAGATGTAGCCCTTGGGCACGTGGAAGCCCATGCCTTCGGCAATCAGCGTGGTGCCGATCATCAGCAGGAAGGCGAGCGCCAGCATGACGATTGTCGGGTTCTTCTCGATGAAGTTTGCAAGCGGTGTTGCGGCAACCAGCATCACGGTGACGGCTGCGATGACGGCAATCACCATGATCGGCAAATGCGGCGTCATGCCGACGGCGGTGATGATGCTGTCGACGGAGAAGACGAGATCGAGCAGAAGGATCTGGCCGATGGCCGAGCCGAAGCTCATGGCTGTGGCTTTGCCAACCATGTCTTCCTTGTGATCGATCGGATCGACGCTGTGGTGGATTTCCTTGGTTGCCTTCCAGACGAGGAAGAGACCACCGGCGATGAGGATGAGATCCTTCCAGGAGAAGGCGTGGCCGAAGAGTTCGAAGAGCGGGTTGGTCAGCTGCACGATCCAGGCGACGGTGCCCAGCAGGCCAAGGCGCATGATCAGGGCAAGGCCGATACCGATCTTGCGAGCCTTCTCCCGGTTTTCCGGCGGAAGCTTGTTGGTGAGGATCGAGATGAAAATGAGATTGTCGATACCGAGAACGACTTCCATGACCACAAGTGTGACCAGAGCGACCCAGGCGGCTGGATCTTGAACAAGGACCATAATGTCTTGCATGAACGGGTTTCCTCTGCGCCGAGATGTTGAGCGGCGAACCAATGGCAGGATTTCGGCAACGTAACTAGGCCGTCATCGTGCAAGCTGCAATGGCGGGCGTCGTTCTAGCGTCAAAAACTATTGCTTTGCGCCGTAGGCTGCCATGAAAACGCGCACGGCACTGGAAATGATGCGATCCAGTTCCTCTGCCGGAGGCTGCGCCTTCAGGTCCCCGAACAGTCGCAGCTTGAAGAAGCTTCCGGTGCTGAGATCCATGAAGTGCCGTGCAGCCAGCGTCACATCCTCCACATTCAGGCGGCCGGCATCGCGGTGCAGCCTGATGAAGGTTTCCAGAACCGTACGCACATTCAGGCTGTCTGTGTTGAAAAAGCGGCTGGAAAGGCTCGGCATACGGTGGACGACGCCAATCATGGTGCGCATTGCAGACACGATGTCCTCGTCCGTCACCCGCAGCGCAAAGGCATAGCCGAAGCGGTAGAGGCCATCTTCCACTTCCGTCGCGTCGTCCAGCACATCCTGCATGGAGCGCGCCAGCCGACCGCGTTCGCGTTCCATGATGGCGGCAAAGAGGTCGTCCTTGCCGTTGAAATAGACATAGATGGTTCCCTTGGAGACTGCAGCCTCCCGCGTGATGTCATTCATGCTGGCCGCATCAAAGCCCACCGTCAGGAACACCCGCTTTGCGCCATCCAGGATCTGTTCCCGTTTTGCCGGATCCTCTCCCGCGGCAAAGCGGCCCGCCTGAGGCAGGTTTTCACAGGGCGTGTCTGTCTTGTCCGTCATATGCGAACCTGTTTTTTAACCTTTTCGAACCGAGCGGTTCGATTACACTTGTAATGTCTCACGGATCGGATTAGGTCAACATCAAATGAACCGATCGGTTCGATTGGTTGTCTTCCAGCTGCGGTGATATCAATGACCTCACCTTCCAATTCGGGTTCGCTCCGCGTAGTGCCCCAAGACGCGGAAAACAAGGATAAGAACGACGCTTCGCGTCCCGGCTCTCCCGGTGTCGAGAAACCTGCCGACGCGCCCGTTGCGGATGCGCAGCATCTCGAAGGCGACGGCAAGAAAAAGAAGCGCAGCCCCGTGCTTCCCATTCTTGTTCTCGCAGTGCTGGGGGGCGCTGCATGGTATGGCTATAACTGGTGGACGGACGGCCGGTTCCTGGTGTCGACGGACGATGCCTATATCGAGGGCGACATCGCGGTCATTTCTCCCAAGGTTTCCGGCTACATCCAGAAGGTGAACGTGGTTGAGAACCAGGCGGTGAAGGCGGGCGATCCGCTGGTGACGCTGGATCAGGGCGATTACCAGCTGGTCCTCCAAAAGGCGCAGTCCAACGTGCAGAGCGCCAAGCTTGCGGTTGCGCGCATCGACGCCCAGATTGGCGGCGGCGAGGCGAGCCTTGCCCAGGCGCAAGCACAGCTTGGTGCCCTTCAGGCAGCGCTGCGCGGCGCCGAGATTACCCAGAAGCGGGCGGCGGAACTGGCTGCCAAGAATGTCGGAACCACCGCAGACCTCGACAATGCGCAGGTTGCGCTCGATCAGGCTCAGGCCAACCTCAAGGCTGGTGAGGCGGCGGTTACATCCGCCAAGGCCAATATCGCGCTGTTGAAGGCGCAACGTGCGGAAGCGGTCAACACGGTCGATCTCCAGCAGCTGGCCGTCGATCAGGCGAAGCGGGATCTCGATTTCACCGTTCTGAAAGCGCCTTACGACGGCACGATCGGCAATCTCTCCATGCAGACGGGGGATTTCGTGACCGCTGGCAAGCGGCTGGCATCTCTCGTGCCGCTCAATGCGCTTTACGTGAATGCGAATTTCAAGGAAACGCAGATCGGCCACATCGTGCCGGGCTCCAAGGTGCGGTTGCATGTGGACGCCTTCGATGACCAGCCGATTGAAGGCGTAGTTCAATCCGTTTCGCCCGCTTCGGGTGCGGTTTTCTCGCTGCTGCCGCCGGAAAATGCCACGGGCAATTTCACCAAGGTGGTGCAGCGTGTTCCGGTTCGCATTTCCATCCCTCAGGATGCCCTGGCAACTGGGCGTCTGCGTGCAGGGCTCAGCATCATTGCCGATGTCGATACACGCACCGCGCCGGATGCGAAGTAGGAAATTTGCTCTTCGGGTGCCTGATCGCGGTTTCAACGCGATGGGCGCTCGACCCAGTGTCTTGACCCGATGACCGTTGGAAGATGTATGGCCCTCTTCCCGGATTCGCCCTGAAGGAGCGAGCTCATGGCCGCCATTACAGCAAATGCTGGCGCCATGCCTGTGGATCCGCCCATGGACAGAAGGAAGCTGATTGCTTTCTTCGCCATGGTGGTTGGCATGTTCATGTCCATCCTCGACATTCAGATTGTCTCCGCTTCGCTTGCGGAAATCCAGGCTGGTCTGTCGGCCGGGTCGGATGAGGTTGCCTGGGTACAGACCTCCTATCTGATTGCGGAAGTCATCATGATCCCGCTTTCGGGAACCCTGGCCCGCATCCTGTCCACGCGCGTTCTCTTCACCATCTGTGCCGCAGGCTTCACGCTGTCTTCCGCGCTGTGCGCAACAGCGACCAGCATCGAACAGATGATCATCTACCGGGCGCTGCAGGGTTTTATTGGCGGTGGCATGATCCCCTCCGTCTTCGCGGCAGCTTTCACCATCTTTCCGCCTTCCAAGCGGTCTGTTGTTTCTCCGATCATCGGCCTGATCGCGACGCTTGCCCCAACCATCGGCCCGACTGTCGGCGGATATCTCAGCAATGCCTTCTCATGGCACTGGCTGTTCCTGGTAAACATCGGACCGGGCATTGCGGTGACCCTGCTTGCCTGGACCTTCATCGATTTCGACAAGCCGCAGCACCAGTTGATGAAGCGCTTCGACTGGTGGGGGCTTTTCTCCATGGCAGTCTTTCTCGGATGCCTGGAATACGTGCTGGAAGAGGGGAACAACAAGGACTGGTTCAGCGACGAGCATATCGTGCTGGGGACCGCTGCCATGGCCATTGGTGCGGTGGTTTTCTTCTGGCGGGCGTTCAAGGTCGATTTCCCGGTGGTGGACCTCAAGGCTTTCGCCAACCGCAATTTTGCCTTCGGCTCGCTGTTCTCCTTCATCATGGGCGTTGGCCTTTACGGCCTCACCTATATCTATCCGCTCTATCTTGCCCGCATCCGCGGCTATGATGCGCTGATGATCGGGGAGACCATGTTCGTCTCCGGTCTTGCCATGTTCCTCACCGCGCCTGTTGCCGGAAAGCTTTCGGTGAAGATGGACCCCCGCGTGATGATGGCGCTCGGCTTCTTCGGCTTTGCCTGTGGCACCTATCTGATGACCGGGCTGACCGCGGACTGGGATTTCTACGAGCTTCTGCTTCCGCAGATCCTGCGCGGCTGTTCGCTGATGCTGTGCATGGTGCCGATCAACAATGTCGCCCTGGGGACACTGCCGCCGCAGCGCATCCAGAATGCGTCCGGTCTCTATAACCTGACACGAAATCTTGGCGGTGCGGTGGGTTTGGCCATCATCAACACCATGCTGACGCAGCGATCCGATGCGCATTATGCCCGGCTTTCGGAACACGTGAATTTCGGTAATCCGGCAGCGCTCGAATGGCTTAACAATGTTGCCGGAAACTACAATGCCTATGGCATGGATGGCAGCGCCGCAGCCTTGCAAAAGCTGTCGGGAATGATCCACCAGCAGGCCACGATCATGTCTTTCATCGATGTGTTCATGGGGCTGACAGTCCTGTTTGCGAGCCTCATTCTGCTGGTTTCCATGATTTCCAAACCAAAAGCCGCTCCGCCTCCAGACGCGGCTCACTGACATCTGTTCCCTGCCAGATGCCAGCTCCTGCAGGGGCCGTTGCGCAAGCAGCGGCCCCTTTTCCGTTTGCGAGATCGGCGTGTGAGATCCGGGTGTCAGATCCGGCCGCTCCACGCTCTTTTTCAGTCTTGCGGATAAATTCTGATTTACGTACCTCAAATCCTGCTTTATGCCTTTGCACCGGAGGAGACATGAAGCCAACCGTTCACGATATCGCTGCCCATGCGGGCGTCAGCCTGGCCACGGTGGACCGTGTTCTGAACGGTCGTGCCGGTGTGCGCGCGCCAACGCGCGAGCGCGTGGAGGCGGCGATTTCCGCTTTGGGTTTCGTGCGTGATGTGGCGGCTGCCAATCTCGCCAAAGGCCGCATCTACCGCTTTACCTTCATTCTGCCCGCCAACGATAATTCCTTCATGATCGGCCTGCGCCGTCAGGTCGAGGAAGCCATCCAGTGGGCCGGGCGGGAGCGGGTTTCGATCCGTATCGTCGATGTGCCGGCCTTCGATGATGCTGCGCTGGCGGCGGCACTGGAGCAGGCGGGTGAGGACGCGATCGACGGCATTGCCTTCGTGGCTGTCGATTCCGGTGCCGTGCGCGATGTTGTCGAGAGGCTGGCCGAGCGCGGGACCATTCTCGTAACATTGGTATCGGATCTTGCCGGTTCGCGGCGCCATCATTTTGCAGGCATAGACAATATTGCCGCCGGACAGACTGCCGCGACGCTGATGTGTCGGTTTTTGGGGGCGCGATCTGGCAAGATCCTGCCGATTGCCGGTTCTCTGCAGGTTCAGGACCACCGTGACCGCCTGAAAGGCTTTTCCGATCACGTCGCCCGCTCCTATCCATGCCGCGCCCTTTTGCCTGTGGTGGAGGGTGCGGATAATCCGGAACGGGTTGCCGCTCTGCTGCGCGAGGCTCTGCGGCACAGAGAGGATATTGCGGGCATTTACAGTTTTGGCGCGGGCAATCGCGGCCTCCTGACTGTTCTGGAGGAGGGACGCGGGCAAGAGGCGCCTGTCGTCATTGTTCATGAACTGACTGAAATCAGCCGTCAGGGTCTGCTCGGCGGCCGCATCGATGCGGTTCTCAATCAGGATGCGGGGCATGAGGTTCGAAGCGCCCTTCGCGTGCTGAAGGCGGGCGCTGATGGCGCTGCCCTTCTGGCGGCGCAAGAGCGGATTCGCATCGACATCTTTTTGAAAGAAAATCTGCCCTGAAGGGCATATGGGAAGGAGTTCATCCATGTATCTCGGTCTTGATCTCGGCACGTCCGGCGTGAAAGCCATGCTGATTGACGATCGTCAGACGGTCATCGGCTCCGCGACGGCAGCGCTTGATGTTTCGCGACCTCATCCCGGCTGGTCGGAGCAGAATCCGGCAGACTGGATCAGCGCGACACTGGATGCGGTCGGCATCTTGAAGTCGACGCATGGTCAGGCGCTGGCAGCCGTCAGAGGCATCGGCCTTTCCGGTCATATGCATGGCGCGACACTCATCGGCGCAGACGATGCCGTCTTGCGTCCCTGCATTTTGTGGAATGATACACGCTCTCATGCCGAGGCGGCGAAACTCGACGCCGATCCGCGTTTCCGGGCACTGACGGGCAATATCGTCTTCCCCGGCTTTACCGCGCCCAAGCTTGCATGGGTGAAGAACAACGAGCCGGATATCTTCGGCAAGGTGGCCAAGGTTCTGCTGCCAAAGGATTATCTGCGGCTATGGCTGACGGGCGAGCATGTTTCCGAAATGTCGGATTCCGCCGGAACCAGCTGGCTCGACACCGGCAAGCGCGCCTGGTCGGATGAGCTTCTGGCGGCAACCGATCTGACGAAAGAGCAGATGCCGCGTCTGGTGGAAGGCACTGAGGCCGGTGGTTCCCTGCGCGGCGAGCTTGCCTCGCAATGGGGTATGTCCGGCAATGTCGTGGTGGCCGGTGGTGCAGGTGATAATGCCGCGTCCGCCTGCGGCATGGGCACGGTGCGGGAGGGGCAGGCTTTCGTCTCGCTCGGCACATCCGGCGTGCTTTTCGCCGCCAATGCCGCCTATCTCCCGAAACCCGAAAGTGCGGTCCACGCCTTCTGCCATGCGCTTCCCGACACTTGGCACCAGATGGGCGTGATCCTGTCTGCCACCGATGCTTTGAACTGGCATGCGAAGGTGACCGGCACATCGGCAGGCGAACTTTCCGCCGAACTGGGCGATGAACTCCAGGCGCCCGGCGGTGTAACCTTCCTTCCCTATCTTTCCGGCGAGCGCACGCCGCATAACGATGCGAGGATCCGCGGCGCCTTTATTGGCCTTGCTCATGAGACGTCGCGCAAAGCGCTGACGCAGGCGGTGATGGAAGGTGTGACCTTTGCCATCCGCGACAGTCTGGAAGCGCTGAAATCTGCCGGAACCAGCATCGAGCGGGTGACGGCCATCGGTGGCGGCTCGCGCTCGCGTTATTGGCTGGCCTCGATTGCCACAGCCCTTGGCGTTCCGGTCGATATTCCAGCCGATGGCGATTTCGGTGCAGCATTCGGTGCCGCCCGCCTTGGCCTTGTCGCAGCCACCGGCTCCGATCCGCTTTCCGTTTTCACTGCGCCAAAGACAGCCGAGACAGTCGATCCGGTTTCCGCGCTGAGCTCGTCCTATGAGGAGGCATATCGGCGCTATCGCGCACTTTATCCGGCAATCAAGTCTCTCTGAGACCTCACAGACACCAATTCGATTTCATTTCCAGGAGGAACAACACGATGGCAACTGGCTTTTTCGGAGACATTCCGAAGATCAAATTCGAAGGCCCGGATAGCACCAATCCGCTGGCATTCCGTCACTACAATCCCGATGAAGTGGTCATGGGCAAGCGGATGGAAGACCATCTGCGTTTTGCCATTGCCTATTGGCATACCTTCGTCTGGCCAGGCACCGATCCGTTCGGCGGCAATACGTTCGAACGCCCCTGGTTCAAGGACAGCATGGATGCGGCGAAGATGAAGGCGGATGTGGCCTTCGAATTCTTCCAGCTTCTGGGTGCACCCTATTACTGCTTCCATGATGCCGATGTGCGTCCGGAAGGGGCAAACTTCGCGGAGAATACCCGCAACCTCAACGAGATCGTCGATTACTTTGCCAAGAAGCAGGAAGAGACGGGTGTCAAGCTGCTCTGGGGCACGGCCAATCTCTTCTCGCATCGCCGCTACATGTCTGGTGCTGCCACCAACCCGGATCCGGATGTCTTTGCCTTTGCTGCGGCAACGGTGAAGACCTGCATTGATGCCACCATGAAGCTCGGTGGTGAGAACTATGTTCTCTGGGGCGGTCGCGAAGGTTACGAGACGCTGCTCAACACCGATCTGAAGAAGGAACTGGACCAGATGGGCCGCTTCCTCAATCTGGTCGTCGAATACAAGCACAAGATCGGCTTCAAGGGTACGATCCTGATCGAGCCGAAGCCGCAGGAGCCTTCCAAGCACCAGTATGATTACGACGTGGCGACCGTTTACGGTTTCCTCAAGAACTACGGGCTGGAAAAGGAAGTGAAGGTCAATATCGAGCAGGGCCACGCGATCCTGGCCGGGCACAGCTTCGAGCATGAGCTGGCACTCGCCAACGCGCTTGGCATCTTCGGCTCGATCGACATGAACCGCAACGATTACCAGTCCGGTTGGGATACCGACCAGTTCCCCAACAATGTGCCGGAAATGGCGCTTGCCTACTACCACGTTCTGGCAGGTGGCGGTTTCACCACGGGCGGAACCAATTTCGACGCGAAGCTGCGCCGTCAGTCGCTCGATCCGGAAGACCTGCTGATCGGTCACATCGGCGGGATGGATTGCTGCGCACGCGGCCTCAAGGCTGCTGCGAAGATGATCGAGGATAAGGCACTCTCACAGCCTCTCGATGCACGCTATGCCGGTTGGGACAAGGCGGAGAACCAGAAGATGCTGCGCGGCGAGGAAAGCCTCGATGCCATTGCAGCCCGCGTCGAAAGCCAGAATGTGAACCCGCAGCCGAAGTCCGGCAAGCAGGAGCTTCTGGAAAATGTGGTCAACCGCTACGTTTGACCGAAAAAGCAGGGGGAGCCGCGCGTCGGCTCCTCACCCCCTGGGGGTAAAGGCGAGGCTGGATACGGAGATGCGGTTTCCGCTGGGGTCGAGGGTCTGGGAGAAACGATAGCCTTTCGCTTGCCGGACGGCATCGAATTCCAGGCCGCGTTCAAGGGCACGGGCCACGAAATCGTCCACATCCGCTACGTCGAAAACCAGCTCCACCTGTTTTTCCGCGCAAGGCTGATGGGCTTCGCTGCGCTGGATCAGCAGGGCTGCGCCCCCTTCCACCGGGGTCAACTCCGTTAATTCGTCGCCGAGGAGTGTCTTGGCCCTGAAACCGAAATGATGCGCATAGAATGCCACCATCGCTTCGACATCGCTCGAATAGAGGATGATTCTGCCGATGCCAGCCACGTTCATTTCCATTCCGCCATTTTCGCTCAACCCTTCAAGGGGCGCCGATCCGCTATCCGTTTCTTGCGGCTCTTCGCAAATAATGTCTGCTGGCGTTCCAGAGGCATGCATGCCGGCAATGCCACCTGTTCATCAAAAAAATATATTCTTTTCCACCGGAGCGGGAAAGAGGCCTTCGGTCGCCGCCAGGCCCTGCGGGACACTTGCATCCGACCACGTCTCTAACACTAAATCCCTTTCCAATCAGTTACTTAATCGCTCAATTCCAGGTGGTTTCAAACGCCGTTTCAGAGGCCTTGTCGAAGGGTGTCTGGCGGCTATCCCTTTGTGTCTCAAGCGTGTTTTCACAACATGTCATTCTGGCGCGGTTGTCTTGATGGGCGAACTGCGTTAGCCAATTCTGCAACGTTGCAGTTGTTCTCAGGGAGGAGACAAGATGAAGACGATCAAGGGCCCCGCAATCTTCCTCGGCCAGTTCGCCGGCAACGAAGCCCCGTTTGATAGCTGGGACGGCATTACCCGATGGGCGGCTGAAAAAGGCTATGTGGGCGTTCAGGTGCCGACATGGGCGAGCCAGCTGATCGATTTGAAGAAGGCTTCCGAATCCAGGGACTATTGCGAGGAGCTTGCCGGTGTCGCGCGGCAGAACGGCATCGAAATCACGGAGCTTTCCACCCACCTTCAGGGCCAGCTTGTTGCCGTACATCCGGCCTATGACGAGGCGTTTGACGGTTTTGCGGCACCGGAAGTACGCGGCAATCCCAAAGCGCGTCAGGCCTGGGCCGTGGAACAGGTGAAGATGGCGCTGAAGGCCTCACGCCATCTTGGTATCAAGGCTCATGCAACATTCTCCGGTGCGCTTGCCTGGCCCTTCATCTATCCTTGGCCGCAGCGTCCCGCAGGTCTGGTTGAAGCGGCTTTCGATGAGTTGGCTGCCCGCTGGCGTCCTATCCTCGACTATGCCGACGAGCAGGGGGTGGATGTCTGCTATGAAATCCATCCGGGCGAAGATCTGCATGACGGCGTGACCTTCGAAATGTTCCTCGAGCGGGTTGGCAACCATGCGCGCGCCAACATGCTCTACGACCCCTCGCACTACGTGCTGCAATGCCTCGACTATCTCGATAACATCGACATCTACAAGGACCGGATCAAGATGTTCCACGTCAAGGATGCGGAGTTCAACCCCACTGGCCGTCAGGGTGTCTATGGCGGCTATCAAGGCTGGGTTCAGCGGGCTGGCCGATTCCGCTCGCTTGGCGACGGGCAGGTGGATTTCGGGGCGGTTTTCTCCAAACTCACCGCCAATGATTTCGATGGCTGGGCCGTCGTCGAATGGGAATGCGCACTCAAGAATTCCGAGGATGGCGCGCGGGAGGGCGCTGAGTTCGTCAAGGCGCACATCATTCGCGTCACCGAAAAGGCCTTCGACGACTTCGCATCCGGTGGGACCGACGATGCGGCCAACCGCCGGATGCTGGGTCTTTGATCGTCATGCCGGCTTGAGGGCGGCGATATTGCCGCTCTCCAGGTGGAACAGGGCGCGTTCGATCCTGTCGAGCGGCCAGTCCCACCAGGCGAGCTGCAGCAGATCGGCGATGTCCGCGTCGGGGAAGCGCTGGCGCAATACGGTTGCGGGATTGCCGCCAACGATTGTGTAGGGCGGCACGTCGCGGGTGACCACGGCACGAGCCGCAATGATGGCGCCGGAGCCAATGGTGACGCCCGGCATGATCGTCGCACCGTGACCGATCCAGACGTCGTGCCCCACCACGGTGTCGTGAAAAGGCAGGCATTGATAGTCGGTGATGGTCTCAGGGCTGAAGACGCGGAAGGGGTAGGTCGTCAGGCCCGACATGGCATGGTTGGCCGAGCTGGTGATGAAGATTACCTCGCGCGCGATCTGCACGAAGCGGCCAATTTTCAGCCTCTCCTGGCTGAAAGGGTAGAGGTAGGGAGCAAGAATAGCTGCCGTTTCTGCCGCCTGGCCTGAGTGGGTGAAGTAGCTGTAGTCACCGATCTCCATACGCGGATGGTCGATCACGGCAGCAAGATGCACCGTCTCGCGATAGGGCGAGCCGTCGGCAAGCGTGATGGGATAGGGTTGTTTCGGGTTGAGAAAAGGCATGGTTGAGATCCCTGCAAATGCGGAGTTCTGGCGTCGCGTCTATCGCTGACACCGGCTCGTTCGCTTTGCCTCGCAAGAGGCGGATCTCAGGTGTTCACTGTCAGGGCATCCTTCATTGAGGATGCCAGTCTAACGGATCTGGAGGCCAAATTCCAGACACCGGCGTTTCAAGGAGGAAGCATATGGCGATCGAAGCAAGCAAATCGGATGAACGTGCACCGAAGATCCGTCTTGGCATGGTGGGCGGTGGGCAGGGCGCCTTTATCGGTGCCGTACATCGCATGGCTGCGCGGCTGGACGATCATTACGATCTTGTGGCGGGTGCGCTTTCCTCAACTCCGGAAAAATCCCGCGCCTCGGGTGTGGCGCTTGGCCTTGATCCAGACCGTTGCTACGGCTCTTTCGAGGAGATGGCAGAGAAAGAGGCTGCCCGCCCGGATGGTATTGAGGCGGTTTCCATCGTCACGCCCAACCACGTGCATTTTCCTGCCGCGAAAGCCTTTCTGGAACGCGGTATCCACGTCATCTGCGATAAGCCGCTGACCTCCAACCTCGAAGATGCCAAGGCGCTGAAGGCGGTTGCCGACAAGGCCAAGGCGCTTTTCATCCTGACGCATAACTACACCGGCTATCCAATGGTGCGCCATGCGCGAGAATTGGTTCAGTCCGGCGAGCTGGGGGACATTCGGCTTGTGCAGATGGAATATCCGCAGGATTGGCTGGCCGAGCCTGTCGAGCAGACAGGAGCCAAACAGGCGGTTTGGCGCACCGATCCGGCTCAGTCGGGTGTTGGGGGCTCCACCGGCGATATCGGCACCCATGCCTATAATCTCGGAAGCTTCATCTCCGGGCTGGAACTGGATGAGCTGGCGGCGGATGTGCATACCTTCGTGGAAGGCCGTCGCCTCGACGATAACGCCCATGTCATGCTGCGCTTCAAGAATGGCGCGAAAGGGCTGCTCTGGTGCAGCCAGGTGGCGACGGGCAATGAGAACGGTTTGAAAGTGCGCGTCTATGGCACCAAGGCCGGTATCGAGTGGACGCAAGCCGATCCCAATTATCTCTGGTTCACGCGGCTGGGCGAGCCGAAGCAGCTGATCACGCGCGGCGGCGCGGGTGCCGGGGCTTCTGCCTCCCGCGTCACGCGCATTCCCAGCGGTCATCCGGAAGGCTATCTGGAGGCCTTTGCCACCATCTATACGGAAGCGGCGGCGGCCATTCAGGCCGCACGCACCGGCTCTACCGTCGATCCGGCGGTGGTCTATCCAACTGTCGACGACGGCGTCAAAGGCGTTGCCTTCGTGACCGCCTGTATCGAAAGTTCAAAGAAGAACGGTGCCTGGGTGAAGCTATGAGAAATTGCCAGGGTCGCGGTGGCGGCCCTGGCGCTTCTCCAGGTGGAGAACCGGTTTCAATTGCACTGGAACTTCGAGGTCCAGATCCAGCTGACATTTGACTTCGGACTCGGGATTTTCTGCTGTGTCATGCCAGCGCTGGCCGGCTTGCCATCAATGCACAGCAGCCAGTAGGGCGAGCCCAGCTTGCCATTGGTGGACGACGGCGTGGTCGGAAAATTGCCGGTTCCGAGCACCATCAACAGCGAATTGCCGGAGTATTTATGTGACCAACCCGTCACATAGTCTGGTCCGGCCTTCTGCATGGCCTGTTGAACCGTCATGCCTTTGGTCCAGCCGATGTTGAAGCGGATGCTGGAGCTTCCGTTCTTGTATGAGAGTGTTGCACCGCTTGCAGCCATTGGAAGAGTAATGCTCAAGACTGCTGCGCCAAGAAGGATCGATAAAGTCTTATTCATGGAAATACCCTCTGATAAAGATACAACCTTCGGTAACATTCTCCAGACAGAAATACAACGCTCATATTTTCTTGAAAGGTGACCCATGATTGAACCAAAAACACTTGCGCAGCGCTTTCCTGGCGATTTCTTGTTTGGGGTTGCAACGGCCGCCTTCCAGATTGAGGGAGCAACCAAGGCAGATGGGCGCAAGGCTTCCATCTGGGACGCGTTTTCCAACATGCCCGGGCGGGTCTTTGGCCGGCACAATGGCGATATTGCATGCGATCACTACAACCGGCTGGACGAGGATCTCGACCTCATTGCGGATATGGGGGTCAGCGGTTATCGCTTTTCCATTGCCTGGCCGCGTGTCATCCCCGACGGTGTGGGAAGTGTTAACGAGCGGGGGCTCGATTTCTACGATCGGCTCGTGGATGGTTGCAAGGCGCGGGGCATCAAGACCTTTGCCACGCTCTACCATTGGGATCTGCCACTTGCACTCATGGGTGAAGGCGGCTGGACGGCGCGCTCAACCGCTTACGCCTTCCAGCACTATGCAGAGGTTGTCATGAAGCGGTTGGGAGATCGTCTGGACGCCGTTGCCACCTTCAACGAGCCATGGTGCTCCGTCTGGCTGAGCCATCTCTACGGTGTTCACGCCCCCGGCGAGCGCAATATGGAAGCGGCACTGCACGCCATGCATTTTACCAATCTGGCGCATGGTCTGGCGGTGCAAGCCATTCGCAGCATTTCGCCAGAGGTGCCAGTTGGGCTGGTGCTGAACGCGCATTGCGTTCTTCCGGGCTCGGAGAGCGAAGAGGACCGTGCGGCAGCCGAGCGGGCCTTCCAGTTCCACAATGGCGCTTTCTTCGATCCGGTTTTCAAGGGCCAGTATCCCGAGCAGTTTCTTGAGGCTCTGGGCGCGCAAATGCCGCCGGTTGAGGAGGGGGATCTTTCCATCATCAGTGAGAAACTGGATTGGTGGGGTCTCAACTACTACACGCCGATGCGTGTGCTGGACGATCCTGCCGCCACGGAATTTCCGGCCACCCGACCGGCCCCTTTCGTCAATCCGGAAAAGACTGACATCGGCTGGGAGATTTTCCCTTCCGCAATGGGGGATCTGGTCGGCGATCTCTACCGGCGTTACGACTTGCCGGAGATGTACATCACCGAAAATGGTGCCTGCTACAATATGGGTGTCGTGGACGGTGAAGTGGATGATCAGCCCCGCCTCGACTATTACAGCGACCACCTTTCGGTCGCGGCAGATCTGGTGGCCGAGGGCATTCCTCTGCGCGGTTACTTCGCCTGGAGCCTGATGGACAATTTCGAATGGGCGGAAGGCTATCGCATGCGCTTTGGCCTTGTCCACGTGGATTACGAGACCCAGCTGCGCACCATAAAGAAGAGCGGCAAGTGGTATCGCAATCTGGCGCGACATTTTCCGAAGGGAAATCACGCCAAACCATCCGTTTAGTATGGCCTTAATGATTACTCTCTACGGTTCACTCAATGCGCGTGGAGAGGATATCATGGCGACAGGGTGTGAAGGATGCAGAAACGGTTCAGGCTTCGATGTGCCGTTCTCGATGGCCTTTCAGCCTATCGTGGATGTGCGGACAGGCGATGTGTTCGCACATGAGGCGCTGGTTCGCGGCGTTGCGGGCGAAGGTGCCGGCGCAATCCTTGCCTGTGTAACGGAAGAGAACCGTTATGCCTTCGATCAGGCTTGCCGCGTCAAGGCCATTGAGTTGGCGGCGGGCCTGATGATGGCGGATGGGCAGGAGAAACTCTCCATCAACTTCATGCCCAATGCCGTTTACGAGCCGCGCGCCTGTATTCGCCTGACGCTGGCGACGGCAGAACGGGTGGGCTTTCCACTGGAGCGGATCATTTTCGAATTCACGGAAAGCGAGCGGATCAACACCGATCACCTGCTCAATATCCTGTGGACCTATCGCTCGATTGGCTTCAAGACCGCGATAGACGATTTTGGTGCCGGCCATGCCGGGCTCAACCTCCTGGCCCGTTTCCAGCCGGATATCGTCAAGCTCGATATGGACCTGATCCGCGGCATTGATCAGGATCCTGCACGCCGCATCGTGGTGCAGCATACAGTGGCAATGCTGGCGGATTTCGGCATCACTCCCATCTGCGAAGGCGTTGAAACGCCGGGGGAAGCCCTGGTTCTGAGGGATCTCGGCGTGAACCTGTTCCAGGGCTATCTCTTTGCGAAGCCAGCCTTTGAAAGCTTCATTCGACCACAGTTGATGGCCGCCTGACGTGGGGGGAAGCGGGCTTCCCATCCGCCAAAGCCGCCGTCTGGCGAGGTGGTTACCGAAAAGTGCCTGCTTGTTTAGCGGTTGCCTCTCTTTATCTAGAGCCGGTTGAAATGGCGTCTCCGTTGGATCCTCCCTCCCACGGGGATCAGATAAAGGTTTTTTGCTGATGCTTCTTGAAAAGCTGAACTGGCGCTATGCCACGAAGAAGATGGACCCGAAGCGCTCCGTCTCGGAAGATAAGGTCGAGCGCATCGTTGAGGCTGCCCGTCTTGCCCCCACATCCAGCGGCTTGCAGCCGTTCGAGGTGATTGTGGTGACCAATCCCGAGATCCGCGAGAAGATCCGCGCTGTCGCCTGGAACCAGGCGCAGATTACCGACGGTTCACACCTGCTGGTTTTCGCTGCCTGGGATAACTACACGTCAGAGCGCATCAACGGGATGTTCGATCTGGTTAACCAGGAGCGGGGCTTCACCAATGAAGGCTGGGAGAATTATCGCAAGATGATCCTCGATACCTACGTGCCGCGTGACCCGCAGATCAATTTCGAACATGCCGCACGCCAGGCCTATATTGGCTTTGGCATGTCCGTCGCTGCCGCCGCCTTCGAGGGCGTGGATGCCACGCCGATGGAAGGCTTCGAACCGGAGAAGGTGGATGAAATCCTGGGTCTGCGTGCTCGTGGCCTGCGCTCTGTGACCCTGCTGCCGCTCGGCTATCGTGATGGCGAGAACGATTGGCTGGTCAACCTGAAGAAGGTTCGCCGCTCCAAGGATCAGTTCGTCAGCGAAGTCCGCTGAGCAAGACCTCCATCGCTCTTGAAGCGTGCCCTTAATCCAAGGCATGACGCTCTACCTCATGCCTTGGTTTATAAGCTGTTGAGCAAGCGTTCAAAGCTGGCAATTCGAGCCTATGCGTTAATGTAAATTGAACGCTTTGGCGGGCAATGTGACCCCGGATCCTGGGGCGCATAAATGCGATTTGTCTCAACAAAATTCGGACAATCCGCGACGAAAGTGGACCGGCGGTCCGCCGTTCGCTCATTGCTGCTGATCTTTGCGGCGGTGATGATTTGCGTCTCGGCCATGGTCTTCAGTGCATTGGATCGGGTCGGGCATTATGCCAACCAGCTGGATGAAGACCGATCCCGCGAGGCGGTGACGGGTGCCATGCGCACCTTCCGTGACCAGCTGGAAGCCACCTTGCACGATTACGCGGCCTGGGACGATGCGGCCCACAATGCCTATGATTCGAAGGGGCACGGTTGGCTTGTGCGCAATTTCGGAGAAATGAGCTTCAATAGCGAACTCTTCGACGTTGCGATGATCCTGGATCAGCAAGGCAAAGCCATCGTCGCCTATTCCGAAGGCAGAGATTTATCCCAGGCAACCGCGCAATTTCTGACACCGGACGTTATCAGCCTGTTCGAGCAGGTCCGCGGCATGGACGATACCGCCATGCCGGAAGCCACGGGTTTCGTGGCGACCGATAAGGGGGTCGCGGCAGTTGGTGTCGCACTCATCCGTAAGAAATCCGGCGAGAGGGTCGTTCCGTTTGGTGACAGCCGCTATGTCGTCTTCCTCAGGCATCTGACGGAGGAGACCGTTGCAAGGGTGTCGCGATCCTATGTTTTGCCGGGCCTGACGCTGACGCCGGGTTCCACGTCTGGCGAACATAGCGTGCTCTTGAGCAGTCCGGGGGGGCAGCCGATCGCCTCGCTTTCCTGGGTGGCCCGCTCACCGGGGGATGCCAGTCTGGCGCAGGTGCGCCCATTGATCTGGTGCGCCGTGCTGATGATCGGCATCTATATGGTCTTGCTTTTCGTCACCGGGAACCAGATCCTCAAGCGTGTCAGCTCGGATGAGGCAGCTGCCGTGCAGCTTTCCTTGACCGACCGACTGAGCGGCCTGCCCAATCGAGCCGGTCTTTTCGTCGGCTTGCAGGATCTCGTGGCGCAAGCGCAGGAAGAGGGGAAGGATGTCGCACTCCTTTATCTCGATCTCGACGGCTTCAAGGAAGTCAACGATGCCTATGGCCATGCGACGGGTGACCGGTTGATCCGCAGCGTTTCGGCCGGACTTCGGGTGCTGACACGGGAAAATGCCGTGCTTGCCCGCCTCGGCGGCGATGAATTCGCCATTGCCTTTGCCGGCTTCGATGTGCAGAAGGACGCCGCGCAGCTTTCCGACCGGGTTCTGGAGTTTCTGGATGAGCCGCTGACCATTGGCGAACGTGTTGCCGTCATTGGTTGCAGCATCGGCCTTGCCGTCTCCAAGAAGGGGCTCGTGCCGGGTGAAGAGCTCATTCGTCGCGCCGACGTTGCCATGTATCGCTCCAAGGAGGATGGTCGAGGTCGCTGGACATTTTACGATGCCTCCATGGATGACGAGCGCGAGGAGCGAAACCTTCTGGAACTGGATCTTCGCGCGGCCATCGACCGTGAGGAGATCGGCGTCGTCTATCAGCCAATTGTTCGAGCCAGCGATTACCGTATTTGCGCCGTGGAGGCACTGGCACGATGGACGCGTCCGGGCCACGGGCCTGTTTCGCCGGAGGTCTTCATTCCGATTGCGGAGAGCACCGGCCTTATCGATCTTCTGGGGCTTTGCGTTTTGCGCTCCGCCTGCTTTGCACTTCGCCAGTGGCCGGACCTGACCATTTCCGTCAACGTTTCTCCCGGTCAGTTCCGCGATCCCGCCTTCGTGGGAAGGGTTGGCGACATTCTGAAAGAAGCGGAAATCGAGCCGTCACGCCTGACGCTGGAAATGACGGAGACCTATTTCATCCAGAATCCCGCCCGAGCCCGGCAGACGCTGGACATGCTGCGGGAGATGGGGATCAAGGTTGCGCTGGATGATTTCGGAGCTGGTTTCTCCAGCGTCGGCTATCTGCGACAGTTCGGCTTCGACCGGATCAAGATTGACAGGGCCTTGGTGGAAGGGGTCGCTGACAGGCCGAGAGATGCGGAGCTACTGCATGCGACCGTCGCGCTCGCCCGCTCTCTCGATATGCCGGTGACGGCGGAAGGCGTTGAAACCCAGGCTCAGGCCGAGGCACTCAAGCAGGCGGGCTGCCAACTCCTGCAGGGCTATCTCTTCGGAAAGCCGAGCGGGCAGGAGCAAATCACCCAGATGACGGTGTCGCTCGACGACAAGCCGCGGCTTTACGCAACCAAGTGAGGGGGCGAGCCTGTTGCCAGGCGTCCTGCTTCAGCTTCCCAGATGCTTTTCGCCGCGCTTGCGCGCCAAAGCGATCTGCCTTTGCCGTTGGCGATAACGCTCCTTGTCGGCCTCGCTGCGCTTGTCATGGCAGTGCGGGCAGGAAACGCCTTCCTCGAAGAGAGGCGATGCGCGATCCTCGGCGGTCAAAGGTTCCCGGCAGGCGTGACACAGCTTGTGGTCGCCTTCCTTCAATCCATGGGTAACGGATACGCGCTCGTCGAAGACGAAGCAGGCGCCTTCCCAAAGGCTCTCTTCTTCCGGCACTTCTTCCAGATATTTCAGGATGCCGCCCTTGAGGTGAAACACCTCGTCGAAGCCCTGTTCCTTCATGAAAGCCGTGGCCTTCTCGCAGCGAATGCCGCCGGTGCAATACATGGCAATCTTGGGCTTGTTGTGCAGGCCGGAATTGTTGCGCACCCAGTCGGGGAATTCGCGGAAGGTCTTCGTCTTCGGGTCGACCGCGCCCTTGAAGATGCCGATCGCCGTTTCATAATCATTGCGGGTGTCGATCACGATGGTCTCCGGGTCGGAGATCAGGGCGTTCCAGTCCTTCGGATCGACATAGGTTCCGACGATGCGGTTGGGATCGATATCCTCAACGCCCATCGTCACGATTTCCTTCTTCAGGCGCACCTTCATACGCAGGAACGGCATCTTGGAAGCACGGCTTTCCTTGTGTTCCAGTGCCGCAAATTCCGGCTGGGCGCGAATATAGGCCAGAACGGCGGCAATGCCTGCATCCGTTCCGGCGATCGTGCCATTGATGCCCTCGCGCGCCAGGAGCAGCGTCCCCTTTACACCGTTTTCGTCGCAGAGCGACTGCAGCGATGCGCGGAAATCCGCGTAGCGGTCGAAACGCGCAAAATGATAGAGCGCGGCCACGAGAAAGGAGCCGGACGGGGCGTCAGCAGAGGTGTTCAGAATGTCGGTCATGAGAGGCGAAATACTGCCTCACGCGCTGCAAAGCAATGAATTTTGCGCGGTGCCATGCGCTTTGATCTTTGTCAAGCGTGCATGAGAGTGACCCATCCCCGCATGGAAACAGGGATGGGTCGGATCGAAACGGGGTCAGGCAGCTCTTTGCGCCAGTTGCGATGCTGCCTTGGCATCCAGGTTGAACTGCACCATCAGTTCGCGCAGACGGGTCGCTTCCGCCGCAAGCGCTTCGGAGGCGGCGCTTGTTTCTTCCACCATGGCGGCGTTCTGCTGAGTGCTCTGGTCCATGTGGTTGACGGCGGTATTGATTTCCTTCAGCCCCGTGGATTGCTCGCGTGCCGAGGTGGCGATGGCGCTGACATGCTCGTTGATGGCGACGATAAGCTGGCCGATATTCGAAAGCGCGCTGCCGGTATCGGAAACGAGGCGGACGCCTGCGCCGACCTCCGTGGTGGAGTTCTGGATCAGAACCTTGATTTCGCGCGCGGCATTGGCGGAGCGCTGGGCGAGTTCGCGCACTTCCTGTGCCACGACGGCAAAGCCCTTGCCTGCCTCACCGGCACGCGCTGCTTCTACGCCCGCGTTGAGGGCGAGAAGATTGGTCTGGAAGGCGATCTCGTCAATCACGCCGATGATATTGGAGATCTGCGTTGCAGAGGCTTCGATCCGGCTCATCGCTTCCACGGCTTCAGCCACCACTGCGCCGGATTTCGTTGCGCTCTGGTTGGCTTCGGTTGCCACCCGGCGCGCTTCCTCCGTCAGATGAAGAGAAGAGGAAACATTGGTGGTGATCTGATCCAGGGCAGCTGCGGTTTCTTCCAGAGATGCGGCCTGCTGTTCCGTCCGGCGGGAGAGGTCATTGGTGTTGCCAGCAATGTCGCGGGTGCCGGCATCGATGTTCATGGCAGACGACACGACCACTGACATGGTTTGGCGCAATTGCTGGACGGCGTCGTTGAAATTGGTGCGGAGATCTTCATATTCCGGCGCAAAGCGCTGGTTCAGCTGCACCGTCAGGTCGCCGCGAGACAGGGCGCTCAAGCCCTGCGCCAGCGCCTGGTTTGCCTCCATCATTGCCTGCATGCGCTGATGTTCGCTGGCTTCCTGCTCCTGGCGCTGCATCTCCACCATCTTGCGGCTTGCATCGGCATCCTGCTGCAGGCTGAAGGAGCGCTGTACGCTTTCCTTGAAGTATTGGACGGCACGAGACATTTCGCCAATCTCGTCCGGCCGGTTCTGGTTCGGAACTTCGGTCTCCAGCGCGCCGCCGGACAGTTTCTTCATGACGGCGGAGAGGGAGACGAGGGGCTGTGTGATGCCGCGCAGCAGAAGCATCAGCGCGAAAGCGGAGGCCAGCAAGGTGAGACCGGCAATCGCGGCCTGACCAAGCAGCGACGACCAGGTATCGCGCATGATGGCCTCGGTATCGAAGGCCAGCACCATTGTTCCAATGGTCATTTCCTTGCCTTCTTCCGTGTGCTTCAACGGCACGATGGAGAAGCGCAGATTGTCTTCATCCGCGGTTGCCGCCTGTTTGCCTGCAAGCTCCGTAGCCGAGGTGATGGCTTCGGCCTCGCCGGATGAGAAGAAGGCTTTGCCCGTATTGTCCAGCACGACGGCGGCGCGGAAATCGGCATCCGTTGTGGCGGGCTCGAACGTGTCCTTCGCAAGGCCCTTGTCGAACTGCCACATGGCGGTGGCCGCGCCCGCGGTTGTCATGGAGGCGGTGAGGCGCACCTTGCGATCGAAGAGTTCACGGGCGGAATCGGCTTGTGACCAGACGGCATAGGCGCTGATGGCGATGGAGCCGGCGGCGATGAGGGCCAATGACGGCAGCATCACCTGCATCCGAACGGATTTGCTTTTGAACATGGTCTGTTTCCTGAAATCTGGAACACGTCCCGCAGTCAGCATCTGGCCGGCGAGACAGCGTGAGGCGGGTGGTTCTGGTTACTTCTGGGGGTTGAACCAGTAGCGTGTGTCCATCGCCAGAATATCTTCCGGCAGATTGGGATTCGGGATCTTGATGATGGTCCGGTTTTTCAGGTTGCCTTTTTCAAGGGCGAGCTTGATGTCCGGATAGGAGAGGAAGACCTTTTCGAAGGAGCCATCCTGCCAGGCCGCTTCCAGCCCGCGCATCAGATCGTCCCTGAGTTCCGGGCGATTGCGGGAGACATAGAAGATCGAAGCGGATGGATATTGCAGCACCAGCGATTTTTCGACTGCGAGTGTTGGCAATTCGGCGGATTGCTTTGCCTGCTCGTTCAGCGCCTCGTTGACGCCGCGCGCGAAGTAATCGCCACGCTTGCCGATGGTCATGCGGTAGAGGTTCTTTTGCGGACCCGTGCGAACAGTCAGGTCCGATTTGCGCAGCACATCCACATCGGCCCAGCCCGTGCCTTGCAGCGCTATGAAATTTTTGAGGTCGGAGAGGCTCTTGACCCGGCTGAACTCGTCCTGCCGGCTGCCGTCGATGAGGAAGAGGCGATAGCCACCGAGCCCCATGTCGACAGGAAAGGGAACCGAGAGAAGCTTGGCCGAAACCGCCTTGGAGGCATTGACCCAGGCGATATCGATCTGCGCGCCATTGGCAATGGCATCCACCATGCCAGCGTTCGAGCTATAGCCGGTGGGCGATGGCTTCAGGCTGTAATTTTTGCCGGATTTTTCAATCGCAAGTTTCAACACCTCGAAGCCCAGCGTCTTTTCTTTTCCGCCGCTGGAATTGTAATAGATGGTGTCGTTTCCGGCGGCCTGAACCTGACCGGCAAGACAAAAGGCGCTCAACGTCAAGACGCATAGACTGCGACGGGTAAGCAAAGCAAATTCCCCCTGTTGTTCCCGAGAGGCAAGGTGCTTCGACTAAATTAAAAAAGACTGAATCTTCAACGCGAAATCGTCGTCGTAGCGCTATGAAATTGATAGTTTATCAGAAGCAATTTGCTCCCAAAAATCGGGTTTCTGGGGTTTCCGCAATCTCAATCTGCCGCTTCCAGCCACAGGGTCGCGACAATTGCGGCCTCATTGCTAGGCCGATCGATGAAGATCTGTTGCGCGCGCGACAGCACCTCGCTGCGCAACGCCTGCTGGTTGCGGATGACGGCGCCGAGCAGAAGCGCGAGCGTCTCGCTCTTTGGCAGGAGATCCGGAGTTTCGTTGATCGTCTGCACCAGCACACTCAGGTCGTGCTCGTGCCCGAGAAGATCCACCAGATGTTTGACCTGCTCACGCTTGGCTTCTATGGCGCTTGGCCAGAGATCGTACAGCAGCTGAAGGTGCATCCAGTAGACCTGTCCGCATTTCCGCAATTCGTGAAATGCCTCTTCCGTGTGACTTGTTCGGCATTCCTCCAGCGCCCTATGGGCCTTGCCGAGTTGCTTGCGCCATACTTTCTCCAGCCGCTTGGCGGTTCTGGTTCGCCCTTCCGGCAGGTCCAGGTGGTCCAGCGCCTGGATCGCTTCCTGGCAGGTCTCGACAGCTGCCTGCAATCTGGCTTCCAGATCCGCCTCTGCTTCCTGTGCGATCTCGTCGCGACGGTTGCGAAGCCTTTCCTGCGCCTCCTGCAGCGCTTCCATTTCCTCCTCGCCGCTGGAGGCGGATTTCAGATAGTCCAGCGTCTCTACAAGCGCGGTCGCGTCTCGAACGGCAGACAGTGTTCGCGCCATATTCCGTATGCGCTCATTTTCCCGCTCGCGAAAACTGCGGGCGTCCGGTTCGACGAGGCGGTAGAGGGCACGAAGCCGTTTGAAGCGCTTGCGCGCTGCGTGGATCGCCTCATGAGTGCCTTCCGGCCGCTTTTCGAGGCTGTCGATTGCCAGGCGCAATTGCGCCTCGGCAACGCGGGCAAATTCGCCGCCGAAGGACTTAGAGGGCTTGATGGAAAACGCCATTTATGAGCTCCGGTGCAAGGTCCTGTGTCGCCAGAATCATGTTCGAGTAGCGGCGGTCGCCTGTGACTTCCTCGCCCAGCCATGGAGGAGGATTGAAGGCGTCATCCTCGCTGGAGAGTTCGACTTCCGCCACCACGAGGCCGGAATAGAAGCCCTCGTAAACATCCACCTCGATGATTTTTCCATCATGGGGCACCCGGTAGCGCTTCTTTTCGATGATGATGCCAATGGCCGCCCGCCCCAGTTCTTCGGCATCGCTGACGGGGATTTCATATTCGAACTCATCCCGCACCAGTGCGCTGTGCCCGATCTTGATCGTCAGGAATGCCTTCGTGCCATCTTTCACGCGAACCCGGACATTGCGGTTTTCGTCCACCGCAATATAGGCCTGGATCAGGCTCGCCTCGGAGATGGCCTTATCTCGCCAGTCCTGCGACCGCACCAGAAATTTACGCTCGATTTCCTTTGCCATGCGGTTGTCCATCCTTATCTATCAGTTAACCTATTGCAAAGCATGGGCCGAGGCCAGTGCGCGGGTGGCGTGACAGCGGTTTTTTCCTCGACAGCGTCGGCCTGTCGCGCTATGCCGTTTGCACCGAATTCAATCGTTTAAAATGTACTCAGCGGGAGATCGATCATGAGCAGCAAGACTGAAGGTCTGCTTTCCATCCTGAAACTTCAGCCGGTTGTTCCCGTGTTGATCGTGGATGATGCGGCGTCTGCCGTGCCCCTGGCGCGGGCGCTTGTCGCAGGTGGGTTGCGCGCCATTGAGATCACCATGCGCACGCCTGCGGCGCTGGATGCCGTCAAGGCGGTTGCTTCGGAAGTGGAAGGTGCCAACGTCGGTGCCGGTACCATTTTGAACGGGCGTGATTTCGACGCGGCCGTGAAGGCGGGTTCAACCTTTATCGTCAGCCCGGGTGTCGCGCCTGGCGTGCTGTCCGCCGCAAGCGATTCCAATGTGCCGCTTCTGCCGGGTGCCGCGACAGCCAGTGAAGTGATGACCCTTCGCGAAGCAGGCTATGATGTGATGAAGTTCTTCCCCGCCGAGCAGGCCGGTGGCTCCGCCTATCTCAAGGCGCTGTCCTCGCCGCTCGCCGGAACCTTGTTCTGCCCCACCGGCGGCATCTCGCTGAAGAATGCGCGTGACTACCTCAGCCTGCCAAACGTCGTATGCGTGGGCGGTTCCTGGGTGGCTCCGAAGGAGCTGGTTGCGGCTGGCGATTGGGCAGCGATCACGAAACTGGCATCGGAAGCGGCAGCTCTTAAAGGTTGATTGCCCTTATATTGCATTTTTCCATTCCTATCTTCTCCCTGAGTTCAACAGGGAGAAGATGAATGTTCGACGCGAAAAAGCTGCTTGACCAGTTTCTGGGGTCGCAGATCCCCGGATTGTCCGGATCGGTCAAAGGGCGTGCCGAACAGGCGGGCAGCTTTGCCCGAAACAATCCGATGAAGGCAGGCGCTCTGGCCGCCGCAATTCTCGGCACCAAGACAGGCCGCAAGCTTGCCGGCAATGTTGCTGCCGTGGGCGGTATCGCTGCAATTGCGGGCCTTGGCTATCTTGCTTACCGCAACTACCAGTCCGGGCAAAAGCCGCAAGGCGTGCCGAACGATATGGCGGCGCTCCAGCCGCCAAGCGATTCGCCGTTTCACCCCCAGTCTGCTACGCTCAGCAACGATTTTGCCCTGACGCTGCTCAGAGCCATGATCGCCGCTGCCAAGGCCGATGGACATATCGACGCATTCGAGCGCCAGAACATCATGCAGAAGGTGCATGAAGTGGATCTTGGTGCAGAGGCGGAAGCCTTTCTTGCCAAGGAACTGGCAGATCCGATCGATCTTGATGCTCTGGTTGCGGCAGGCCGTACCGAGGAACAACGCGTGGAGATCTATACGGCCTCGCGACTTGCGATTGACCCGGATACGCGTGCCGAACGTGGCTATCTCGATCTTCTGGCCGGACGGCTCAGGCTGCCGGACCCGCTGGTGGATCATATCGAAGCCACCGTTTCCTCGGCCAAGGTTTCGCTTTGAGACCAGCCTCTGCGACAAGGCGGCGATTGCGCTTGGTCGCCGCCTCCCTTAAACCACTCGGCAAAGAGGGGGAAAAGGATGCGCAATCTTGCCAATTACAGTTGCCGGCCGCCCGCACCGGTTCGGCTTGAAGGGCGCTATGTTATCGTAGAGCCCTATGAGCGTGCTGTGCATGTTCACACGCTCTGGGAAGCTTTGGGAGCCGAAGAGGGGATCAATGATCTCATCCGCTACTTCCCGAATGAAACCTATTCGAGACCGGAGCAGCTTGCTGACTGGATTGAAACGGTGAACAGCACAAAGGGCTTCGTCACGCTTGTCTTCCGGGACAAGGAGGATGGCGAAGTGGTTGGCATGGCAAGCTATATGCGGCCTGATCCAGCCAATGGCGTCGTCGAGGTCGGTGCAGTCGCGCATGGGCCTGGCATGTCCCGCTCGCCGCTTTCCACGGAAGCGCACTATCTCCTGGCAAGACATGCTTTCGAGGACTTGGGCTATCGTCGCTACGAATGGAAGTGCCATAATGCCAACGAGCCTAGCAAGCGGGCGGCCATTCGCTATGGCTTCACCTTTGAAGGTGTGTTTCGCCAGCACATGATTTCCCGCGGTGAGAACCGCGATACGGCGTGGTTTTCGATCATCGACAGCGAATGGCCACTTCGGGCAAAGGCCTTCGAAGCGTGGCTGGATCCGGCCAATTTCGATGAGCAGGGACATCAGAAGCAGAGACTGGAAGACATCCGCGCGCAATTGCAGGAAAAGGCATTATGAACAACAGGTCCGGACGTTCGCCCGCCATCGCCGCGGCGATCATTTTCTTTGGCTTCATGCTGCTGTTTTTTGCCATGCCTGCCATCATGCTGTGGCTGGCGGATTTTTCGCCCTGGCTGGCGGCAGCGTTTGGCACGCTGGCGGTGCTTTCTTTCTTCCTGGTGTTCTGGCTGCGGGCAAAGCACCAGCGAGGTCAGGACCTGTAGAGCATTTAGCTGAGAAAAGTGCGCAGCGGTTTTCCGCCCCGAATGCGAAAATACAAAGAGTAGAGTGGTTTAGCGTTCCCGTGAAACAATGAACCGCTCTAGAAGCTTTGCAAGCCCGTGCCCTGAAGCGATGCTGCGAGCAGGCTCGTACCCACCACGATGATGAAGAGTGCGCCGAATATTTCGATGCCGTTCGTCACCAGCGTGGCAGCGCGCGAGCGTTTTCCTGCCAGACGCACGGCGAGACCCTTGGCGCTCACAGCAATGATTGCCAGTATGGATACGGTGATGGCCGTGCCGATGGACATGGCAAGCACCGAAAGCGCGCCGCCCAGATAAAGCCCGTTCAACAGCGAAAAACTCATGACCAGAATGGCACCGGAGCAGGGGCGAAGCCCGACGGCGACCATTGCCGACCAAGCTTCGCGCCAATGAAAATCCTTGGCCCGCAGCGCGGCTGGATTTGGAATATGCAATTGTCCGCAATCGGCGCAGTATTCGCCTGCCGCCAGATCCTTGTGGTCATGACCCACTTCCATAGCCTGAAAGCGCAAACCGGTCGGGCCGCCAGCGGGTTCGGCATTGGCGAAAATGGGCAGCGAAGAGCGTTGCGGCCATAGTGTGATGAGCTTGCGGCCCAAAAGCCAGAACCCGAACAGGGCAACCAGCCCGAAGCTTGCTATTTCCATGGCCCAGGTTGCCTTGGTCATGGTGATGCCGGTGCCACGCAGAAGCCAATAGGCAACAGCGACCAGCAGCACGGCGGCCAGACCTTGAAGAAGGGCGCTGATGAAGGAGATGGCGATGCCGCGCCGCAGTGCTGTCTCGTTGGCAATCATATAGGAGGAAATGACCGCTTTTCCGTGTCCGGGGCCTGCCGCATGGAAAACGCCATAGGCGAAGGAGAGGCCGACGAGACCTTGCAGCGCCCAGGGATCCTGTCGCATGGCACGCAGCGCGCCGGTCAGCGCGCGATAGAAGGTCTGTTGCCAGACATTGATCCAGCCGAGATAGGGGCCGAAAAAGCCGGTGGTGTTGAAGGAGGGTTCTGCCGTTCCAACGCCGAGTGGAGACTGAGCATGGGCCGCGACGACGAGACCCAGCAAAGCCAGGATCGCGACCGGTGCGACGGATTTTCTCAGCATGTCACCTCCAGGCGGGTGGCGAACAGCTTTGTCATGTCCGTTCCTGTCGGATCGTTGAAGAAGGCATCCGTCAGCGAGGACTGATTCTGCGCGATGACTTCATCCGGGTTCGGACGCACGACCTTCTGCTGACAGGCTGCAAAGGCCTTGCCTTCCGGCACCAGATCCTTGTCGTTGGGGAAGTCGAGCGACGTGTACATGGAGGGATCGTAGATCCCGAAGGTCAGTTTTCCCTTCAACGGAATCGTTTCACCTGGCTTGACGGCAAAGAAAGCCAATACCTGATTATCCTGATAGGTAACGTGGATCACATCCGGCTTCTGTACCGGAATGTTTTTGCCGTTCATCGTGATATTGGTGAAGTAATGGAAATCCGCCAGCGAGGTGCGCATGGTTTCGCCAAGTTCGGCGAGTTCAGGCGCATCGAGCTTGCCATTGGTGTTCTTGTCGAAATCCAGCAGCACGCTGGACGAGAACATTTCGTCGAAACGCCAGATATTGCGCACTTCGGAAACATGCCCTTTATCGTCGGCCAGCACTTCCATTCGCGCTTCCACGAAAATGTGCGGATGTGCCAGGGCGGGCAGGGGAGTAACGATGAGTGCTGCGGCAGCGAGCCACCCGTATCTGGTCATTGCCGAATCCTGTGAAGCGTTGGCCTTGATTTCACCCGCAAATGGGACGGAATTTCGGCCATCGTCAACACTGACAGGCACAAGGTGCCCCGCTTCACGCGTATTTGCGAAACCAGTTGGAAAGAAAATCCACGAAGCTGCGGACTTTGGCGGGCAGATATCGGCGATGGGGGTAGACCGCGTAGATGCCGCGGTCTTTGTCGATGTATTCGTCAAACAGGTTCACCAGCTCGCCGGACTCAATCACCGGCTTGGCGATGAAATCCGGGATGAGGGCGACACCGAGGCCAGCCCGGGCGGCCCGAAGGGTTGCCTGCGGACTGTTGACCTCTATGGGGCCGGAGACGGATACGGAAAAGCTGCTGCCGTCCGTTGAGCGGAAACGCAGATGGTTGTGCGAGCGGGCATTGGTATCGATGATAACCGGCTTTCCCGCCAGATCCTGCGGGTGGTTCAGCGGACCGTAACGGGCGACATAATCGGTGGTCGCGCAGGCATAGACGCGAAAATCGGACAGCTTACGAGCAATCATGCCGGAATCTTCCAGGCGGGTGATTCGGATCGCCAGATCGAAATTCTCCTCGATCAGATCCACGAACCGGTCTTCCGCGACGATTTCCAGCGACACTTCCGGATGCGCCTTGGCGAAATCGATCAGGGACTGGCCGATTTCCGCATCCATGAACGTGCGCGGTGCGGAGATTCGCAGCCTGCCCTTCAGGTCGGCATTGTTCTCGCGCACCAGATCGGCAAGATTGTCGATCTCCTTCAGAATGTCGGCCGCCGTTCGATAATAGGTGTGGCCTGCCTCCGTGAGGGAAAACTGGCGTGTGGTGCGGTTCAGCAGAAGCGCACCCAGATCGTCTTCCAATTCCCGCACATATTTGGAAAGCAGCGCTTTCGAGCGCCCGGTGCGGCGCGCAGCAGCCGAAAAACCTTCCGCTTCCACCACGTCAATGAAGGCGCGCATGCGCGTCAGCGTGTCCACACTCTGTTCCCTTTTTCAGTGTCGCTTTCTTCGTGGAGCCTTATGCGCCGTAGCGCAATGCGAAATTTTCAGGTGCTTGAAAAAAGCTCTTGATTATGACGGCGATTATACATATTTCCGTGCTGCCCAAAGTCGCACGTGCCTGTGGGTGTCCGCCGACCCTCGAGTGGTGAGGATAATCGGTAAGGTACCTGGAACTAACCCCTCCAGTCGCTATTCCGGCCAACCGGAAAATGCGAGGACATCTTGAAGCAACGACGGTGCGGGCCTTTCTGGTCTCTGCAGGCTTTCCATCAGCTTGCAATACTGAAGAGGCACACCATCATTGCCGGAAGTGCGGTTGGGATAATCCCCTCCAATCCATGGCAGACAAAGCCGGATCAATGCTCTTGGCAGGGCGTTGAGCCAAACCCTGCGCATTCAGGCGCGAACGATGCTCCGGGATTTCCACCGGCCGGGCCTCGCTCACCTGCTTGCGCGTCTTTGTCCTTCGGTTCGCCGGAGAAGCTTAATAGGGATTAGACCAATGACGACCGCTCGCATCCTCGACTTTCTCCGCACCCGACGTCCGGAAGGCCCCTGCCTCGTCGTTGACCTCGACATCGTGCGCGACAATTACACCGCATTCCGTCACGCCCTGCCGGACAGCGCGATCTACTATGCCGTCAAGGCCAATCCCGAACCGGAGATCCTGAAGCTTCTCGCTTCCATGGGTTCCAATTTCGACTGCGCCTCGGTGGCTGAAATCCAGATGGCGCTGGCTGCCGGCGCAACGGCTGACCGGATTTCCTTTGGCAACACGATCAAGAAAGAGCGCGATGTTGCGCGTGCGTTCGAACTCGGTGTTGGTCTTTTCGCCGTGGATAGCCACGAGGAAGTGGAAAAGGTTGCCCGTGCAGCACCCGGTGCCCGCGTGTTCTGCCGCGTTCTCACCGATGGTGAAGGCGCTGAATGGCCGCTGTCGCGCAAGTTCGGCTGCGTTCCGCAGATGGCTGTGGATGTGCTGGTCTATGCCCACCAGTTGGGGCTGGAAAGCTACGGCGTGTCTTTCCATGTCGGCTCGCAGATGACCAAGGTTGATGCCTGGGATTCGGCTCTGGCCGATGCCAAGCGCGTCTTCGCGCAGCTCGCCAAGCAGGGCATTTTCCTGCAGATGGTGAACATGGGCGGCGGCTTCCCGACCAAGTATCTGCGCGACATTCCTTCGGCGGAAGAATACGGTCAGGCGATCTTCGCTTCGCTGCGCAAGCATTTCGGCAACAATCTGCCGAAGACCATCATCGAGCCGGGTCGCGGCATGGTGGGTAATGCGGGTGTGATCAAGGCGGAAGTCGTTCTGGTGTCCAAGAAGTCCGACAATGACGAGCATCGCTGGGTCTTCCTCGATATCGGCAAGTTCGGCGGTCTGGCCGAGACCATGGATGAAGCCATTCGTTACCCGATCCGCACGGAGCGTGACGGTGACGAGATGGAGCCTTGCGTGATTGCCGGCCCGACCTGCGATTCCGCCGATGTGCTTTACGAAAAGAACATGTACCCGCTGCCGATCTCGCTGACGGTAGGCGATGAGGTTCTGATCGAAGGCACGGGCGCCTACACGACCACCTATTCGGCGGTTGCCTTCAATGGCTTCGATCCGCTGAAAGCCTATGTGATCTGATTGGCCGGCTCCGGTTTGCAACCGGAGCCGCATCTCACAATTCTCTTTCGAGCCGTCTGAACGGTGTTGAGCTTCGGAGGCCAAGATGGCCGCTGTTCTTGATTCTGTACGCGCATTTCTTGCGCCGAAATCTTTTATCATTGCTACGGAAACGCCAGCGGATGTCGTTGCGCGCGAAAACCTTCTGGATCGGGCCATGGGTCCAGGTCGCCGCAAGAAGTCAAGCGAGAAGCTGCGTCGCGGACGTCTTCCGGCGGAAGGTCTGGCGCTCGTTGCTCGCGATGATCACGGGCATGTCATTGGCACAGTGCGCCTGTGGAATGTCGAGGCGGGTGTTGGTGCCGATGGCGCCGCCGTCGACGCACTTCTTCTCGGTCCCCTTGCGGTTGATCCCGCGCAGGAAGGCAAGGGTGTGGGAGGTGCGCTGATGCGCGCTGCCATTGCCGAAGCCACCGCACGCGGACACGGAGCAATACTTCTGGTGGGCGATGCGCCCTACTACGAGCGCTTCGGTTTCTTTGCGTCCAAGGCGCAGCATCTTGTGATGCCGGGTCCTTTTGCGCGTGAACGGTTCCTCGGGCTGGAGCTGAAGCCTGACTGGCTGGATGGGGCCGCAGGCATGTTGACGGCCTCCGGCCGCAAACTCTCCCGCGCAATGGAACAGCGCCGCGCTGCCTAGAGCATTTTCAGGAAACGTGCGTAGCGGTTTTCGGTCCTGAAATGCTAAATACGACGAGTTGGAGCGTTTTCGTGTTTCCTTGAGATACCAAAACGCTCAATTGTGCGCCTGGCATGACAGTTCGCTGTCATGCCACCTTTTGCGCATCCGTGGTGACCACATCTGCGCGCTCGGCTTTGATTGGCAGGGGGCTCTTCGGTTCAATAGGGCGAATGTCCATGCGCTGCAGCGCATGGAGGATCTGCTCTTCCGGCATTTGGCTCCTGCCGTTCCGCAGCCATAGGGTGAGGATAGCCAGAAGAAAAGCTGGCGGGCCGACAAGCCAAAGCGCCTTGACGATGTCCGGAAGGGCGTAGAACGCCATGAGAAAATCCGCAACCAAGTTTTGATCGGTCATCCATCTGCTCCGCCTTCAGCCATGCCACAACGTGCCGCGCATGGGATTGATCCCGCAGCCGGCTGGTGTTTTTGCGAAAGCTCAATTTCTTCTTCAGAAGGGCGAGGGCAGGTGTTGCATAATTGCACGCAACGCAGCCGATTTGTTCAAATTCTTCAATGGCTTGATCATCGTCAAGTGAGCTTGATGCGGATCAAACGCTTTCCTCGGCTTCCGTCTAAATCTCCACGCATCGCATTACATTGATGTTTCAAGGAGAGTGTCATGATCAAGAACGGACCAGCCATTGCCGCCATGCTGGGTGCGGCCACGGTCCTTCTTTCCGGGGCTGTGCAGGCTGCGGATCTTACGGTTTCCGATCCGGTTCAGGCCGCGCATGAGGCTGTTGCCGCGTCTCGCAGCCCTTGGCAGGTTCGTGTCCGCGCGCTTGGCGTTATCCCGAATGATAAGGGTTCGGTGAATGGTGTTGCCGGTTCCGATCTGCAGTATTCGAACTCGATTACGCCTGAACTGGATATTTCCTACTACTTTACAGACAATCTCGCAGCTGAACTTATTCTGGGCACGACCAGCTCCAAGATCAGCGGTGACGGTGTTCTTGCCGGAACGCCAGTCGGCAAGACCTGGATCCTGCCGCCCACACTGACGTTGCAATATCACTTCACCGATTTCGGCGCATTCAAGCCCTATATCGGCGCGGGTATCAACTACACCTTCTTCTATAACGAATCCACCAAGCCTGGCTTCAGCAATCTGAAGGTCGATAACCATGTCGGCGCGGCTTTGCAGGTTGGTTTCGACTATATGCTGGATGAGCACTGGGGCGTGAACTTCGACGTCAAGAAGGTGTTTCTTGACACGAAGTGGAGCGCCAACACCGCCGGTGGTTCGCTGTCTGGCAAGGCAAAGCTCGATCCCTGGATCGTCGGTGCCGGTGTGACGTACCGCTTCTAGAGCGGTTGACTGTTTCACGGAGACTCTGAACCGCTCTAACGCATTGTTTTTACGCATTTCCGGACGGAAAACCGCTACGGGCTTTTCCTGGAAATACTCGAAAGAGCAGAATACCTTTCCGAGGAATCGTCCGGATGGGGGCATCCGGCACCGTGGCAGGTTTGACTCGGGAAGGGAAATGAGACGGGGAGCAGCGCGTGAGGGCGTTGCTCCCCGTTTCCGTTTTCAAGCAATTTCTAGTGCTTCCCGTACCCATACACATTCCGGTCTTTGAGGCTGATCGTCGTTGCCTTCGCCCCCCATCCCATCGCCGGCGCGGGCCGTCGGACAGGCCTCGATACTGACGAAGTTCTGTTGCTGCAGAACAGTTCAACAAGTCGTCATCTGTTCTCCTGCTTTTTGCACTGCAGCAGGGTGTGGCGCGTCAGGCGTGTGCAACTGTTTACAAAATTGACAGATGGCCCTTCCTAGTGAGATCCGTGTGCGCCTTTTTCTGCTCGCCAGATTGTTCACGAAGCGACAGTGCCCGACAAAAAATGACCCTCACTCACCTTGTGAGTCTGCGTCCAGAGCTCGCGCAAATTACTGACTCTGTGTCAATTTTATACATCCATAACGTTGAAAGGCGGGTTCACTCCGAATTCTTCTGCGCATTTATATAACATCTATTCATATTAAAATTTTTGGATCGTTCGCTTCAACTTTTTAAATTTATCAGTACCGCTAATTTGGACTATGAATAGAAAAATATTGAAACCGCACTTATCCCATAAAGTAACGTAAAAATTTTTAAACAGTCGTTCTGGATATATATAGTCGTCTCTTACTTATGTATAGGAGAGAGAAATTGCTTCCTGGTGCTTCGTATAAAGCTTTGACTGCCGCGCAAAAAGGCCTTTGGCTGAAGCAAAAATTCTCCTCTAGCGATACGCTCTTCGATATCGCTGAAAGTATCGAGATCCACGGGCCTATCGATGCGGATGTTTTCTTGCGCAGCCTTGAATTGCTCTCCGCGGAGACGGAGGGTGCCAGAATGGAACTGGTCGAGGTTGGGCACGCGCCTCAGTTCCTGATCAGGGAACGGCGCGAGCAGCCGTTTGAAACGCTTGATTTTTCAACCTGGCCGAATCCGCGCGATGCTGCTTATGAGTGGATGAATGGGGAGATCCGCAAGGGGGATGATCACTCGCTCTGGAACAGCACGCTGTTGCGCCTGAGCGACGATCACTGGGTCTGGTTTCACCGTGCTCATCACGTGGCTATGGATGGTTTCTGCGGTTTCCTTCTGGCACACCGCCTGTCGCAGATCTACACCGCGCTGAAGCGGAATGAGCCTGTCCCTCCGAGCGAGCTCGGCACAATTCAGGAGTCGCTGGAGGTCGAGGAGCAGTACAAGAACTCCCCCAGTTTTGAGCGAGACCGTGCCTACTGGATGTCGCAGTTGCAGGGCATCTCTTCGCCGGTAACGCTGGCGAAGCGGCAAGGACCGATGACCGGAGGCTTCCTGCGCCATCGCGGGAAGTTGCCACGAGAACAGGTGCAGAAATTGTCTGCGCTTGGAAAGCAGATCGGCTGCACCCTGCCGCAATGCCTGATTGCCCTGGTCGGCGCTTACTATGCGCGCGCCACCGACTGCGAAGAGCTGACCATGGCCACCATGGTTACGGCGCGGACCAGCCCGGCCATGCGCCGCTTGCCGGTCATGATGGCGAACGGTGTGCCGCTGCGCTTCAAGATCGGCTCCGATGTGAGCTGGCTTGATTTGACCAAGCAGGTTGCCCAGCAGATGATGCGCGCTTTGCGCTATCAGCGCTATCGCTACGAGGATATGCGGCGCGATCTCGGCATGAACAAGCAGGAGGACCAACTGGTTCGCCTCGGGGTGAATATCGAGCCGTTCAATTACGATCTGCGGTTCGACGGTCATCCGACAACGGCGCATAACCTCTCGAATGGCACGATGAGTGACTTTACCATCTTTGCCTATGACAGAGGCACGGATCAGGATGTCGAACTGGATTTCGATGCCAATCCCGGTCTCTACACTCTGGATGAGCTGAAGCAGCACGAGACGCGGTTCCGGCGGGTTCTGGATGTCATTCTGGCATCACCGGAGATGCCGATCCCTGCGATTTCCCTGCTGGCGCCGGAGGAAAAGCATCGGATTGTGCATGTCTGGAACCAGACGCAGCAGGCTGTGACCGGACAGAGCTGGATCGAACTCTTCCAGAAGCAGGTATGCCGCAATCCTGATGCGCTTGCTGCCCGTTTTGAAGACAGGAGCGCAAGCTATTTCGATCTCGATTGCCTCTCGGATCGTTGGGCTGCGGTGCTGCGCCAGGAGGGGATCAGCCGCGGGGATCTGGTTGCTGTTGCGGTTCCGCGCTCCATGCGAATGCTGGTTGCCATGCTGGCTGTTCACAAGGCCGGAGCGGCCTATCTTCCTGTCGATCCGGAAGACCCGGTGCATCGCCTCGGTTTGATTTTCGAAGACGCCAAGCCAGCTGCGGTGATGACTACCGCAGAGGCTGCCGGAAAGCTGCCGGGTTCTGCGGCGCTGAAATTGCTGATGGATGAGCCGCTGCCGGAAATTCGCGGGCCCGTTGCATCCGTGATGCCATCCGGTGATGACACGGCCTATGTGATCTTCACATCAGGTTCCACCGGCCGGCCGAAGGGTGTCGAGATTTCACATCTCTCCCTGTTGAATTTCCTTCAGGCCATGCAGGGGCTTGTGCCGCTGGACGAGGGAGACAAGATCGCGGCGGTCACGACGGTTGCCTTCGACATTGCGGCGCTGGAGCTTTTCCTGCCTCTCACATCGGGTGCTGCCACTGTCATCGTGAAGCGTGACGTGGTCAAGGATCCCGCAAGGCTGGTCGGTCTGATCGAGCGTGAGGGAATTTCGGTCATGCAGGCAACGCCATCGCTGTGGCGTTCGCTGGCCCACGAATTCGCCGGACGCCTGAAGGGTTTGCGTTCGCTGGTTGGAGGTGAAGCGCTGCCGGCGGATCTGGCGCGGAAAATGGCCCTGATGGGACATCCTGTTCTGAACGTGTATGGCCCGACTGAGACAACAGTGTGGTCCACCTGCATGGCTCTCGGCGGATACGATCTCCAGTCAACCCCGATTGGACGTCCGATTCTCAACACGCAAGTCTATGTTCTGGATCGGCATATGCAGCCGGTTCCGGTGGGAATGCCTGGAGAATTGTATATTGGTGGCCTGGGCGTTGCCAAAGGCTATCTTCACCGGCCGGACCTTACGGCTGAACGCTTCCTTTTGAACCCGTTCACGCAAGATGGCAGCCGGATCTATAAAACCGGCGATCTGGTTCAATGGCGTGACGATGGCGTGCTGGAATATATCGGCCGCAACGATGACCAGGTGAAGATCCGCGGGTTCCGGGTGGAATTGCGCGAAATCGAAACCGTGATCGCCGGTCTGGAGGGTGTCCGTGAAGTTGTGGTTGTCGCGAAACCGGACTCCAGCCAGCGTATGCGCATCTTGGCCTATATTGTGACCGATGATGAACCTGCCCTGACGACCAAGGCCATGCAGCATCGACTGGCAGATTTGCTGCCTGCACACATGATCCCCTCGGAATTTGTTGTGCTGGATGCGCTGCCCTTGAACACGAATGGCAAGATTGATCGCAAAGCGCTTCCAGAGCCGCGCGAGACGGCCCGTCAGGAGGCGGTTCTGCCGACGACCGATCTCGAAAAGCGCATTGCAAAGATCTGGTGCGATGTGCTGGGGCTGCAAACGGTTGGAATTCACGACAACTTTTTCGAGCTGGGCGGCGATTCGCTCTCTGCTGCGGTCATGATCTCAGCCTTGAGAGAGGCAGACTTGCCGGAAGTGCCGATTGCTGCGCTTCTCGACTCTCTGACCATTGCCCGGCTCGCGCAGGTCCTGAACAAGCAGCTGGACGTGAACTACTTCCAGCCGCTTCTGCGGCTTCGGGAAGGTGGCGGGGAAGCGCCCCTGTTCTGCATCCATCCCGGCGTTGGCTTTGGCTGGAAGTTCGCCGCGCTTTCAATGTCGCTTAATCCGGACGTGCCGATCTATGGCCTGCAATCCGACGCCTATAGCGAGGCGGGTCTCGCCCCGGACGAAACGATCGAAAGCATGGCGCGACGCTATGTTGACAGGATCCGCGAGGTTCAGCCTGTTGGTCCCTATCGCTTGCTCGGCTGGTCCATGGGCGGTCTGGTTGCCCATGAGATGACTCGGGTCCTGTCGCTTCAGGGCCACAGCGTTTCCTATCTGGGTATGTTGGACTCCTATCCCTTTACCAATACCAAGATCGATGTGGAGGAACGGCAGGGTTTTCTGGTGCAACAGGCACTGGCTTTCCTTGGACACGATGCGATGGTTCTTGGGTCGAACCCGACGCTCGATCAACTGGAAACTTTCCTTCTTGACCAGTGGGAGTTCCACGGCAATGCCTTCGAAAGGGAGCTGAAGCGCAATAATCCGGAGATCTTTGCCCGGGTGAGAAGCGCGATCGTTCAGCATCTCGAAATGAGCAACAGGTTCAAGCCGGGGCAGGTCGATGTCGACATCCATATGTTCCAGGCGCGCACCATGGCGTCGCCCCGGTTGAAAGAGGTGCTGCGTTACGATCCGACCGCCTGGCAAGAGCATACAAACGGCTATGTCGAGATCATTCAGATCGATGCGGGGCATGCAGATATGCTGGAGGACGTTCCTGCCAAGGAGATCGGTGCATTGGTTTCTGACCAGCTAACGCAGAAGAGAAGAGCGAGAATCACGCCTATCGCGGCCACTCGACGCAGAGTGGGCGGCGTCATGACGGTCGATCTTCTGGCCTGATGCGCTGTCGGAAAAAAGCAGGCAATCTTCAAAATGTCAGGGCATTTCAGGTCGGTCGCCTGAAATGCCCTCTTTTTTCAGGCGCAGCAGACAAAGCTGATGCGGGTTTCTCGTGCGCTCATGCGTCCCGGAGAGCCCCCGCTGCTTCAGGGTAAAGAGAAAGCGCCCGTCCCTTCGGGTTTCCGATTGGCGGACGCCCGATGGCGAACCGGTCTTGCCCGATGCGGCAGCATCGAACTTCGCCCGCTTGACCACCGGATCGTGCGTGCCAATCGACAAACAGAACTGACCCTGAGTTTGCCGGAAATGCTCTAGCTCAAGCGGCGATATCGATCACGCCGCAGTCGCCAGCCTCGGATCCGAAGGCCAGCAGCTTTCCGTTGCTGCTCCAGCTCATCGCGGTAATCGCACCTTTGCCGGGGCGGCGCAGCAGCGCTTCCTTGCCATCTCCGACGCGAACGCCAAGCACCATGCCGTCGATGAAGCCGATGGCGAGAACCTCTTCCGCTGGATGAAAGCTCACGCAGGTGGCGAGCACATTGGCCCGGGTGCCAAGCTCCAGCGGGGCCTTGCCCATAGGGCCATCCTTGGCCGAGAAGGGCCAGACGATGGCCGCAGGCGCACCGGATGTGGCGAGCCACTTGCCTTTCGGGGACCAGGAGAAGGATTTGACCTTGGCAGGATAGCCGGTCATTCGCATATGGCGCGGGTCGCCGGGCTTGCCCTCCAGCTTCCAGCCATGCAGCGCGTTTTCCTGCATGGTGGTCACGAGAAAGCGACCATCGGGGGAGAAGGTAACACCCGTATGGGCACCTTTCCATTCCAGATCGGAGGCTGGGGCATTCGTATTGACCCAGTGGAGCGAGACCCCGTTGTAACGGGCAGCGGCAATACGCAATCCCTTTGAGGCAAAGGCCAATCCTTCAACCGTGCGCTCTTCGGGAAATACCTTGGTGGTACCGTCACGCAGCACCACATGGCTTGCCTTGCCGTGGGCATAAGCCACAGCACCTTGCGGACCGCCTGCAACGACATTGATCCACTTGCGCGGGGCTTCCGCAACCTGAACAGCCGAGCCATCCGCCAGAATGCGCATCACCTTGCCGTCCTCACCGCCGGTGAGCAGCGAGGCGTGAAAGGGATCCCGCACACAGGTGAGCATGCCCTGATGCAGCTCTGTCACCTTTTCCCCGTTATCCAACCGCCGGATCTCTCCGGCGGCTGTGGCGAAGAAGGGAATATCGCCCAGGAAATGCGCTCCAATCACGTGGCCTTCGATATCGAATGGGGCAACTGTCGGCATTTCCGGCAAAATCCTTCTGTTTTTTCTTGTGGTTAGCCATTCGCCTGGCAGGCGAGGAAGCTCTGTTCGATCTTTTCACGGTCCAGGTCGCGCCCGATAAAGACGAGGCGGCTTTCGCGCTTTTCGCCGTCCTTCCAGGCACGCTGGTGATCACCTTCAACGATCATGTGAACACCTTGAACCACATAGCGCTCGGGATCGCCAGCAAAGGCGATAATTCCCTTGAGACGCAGGATGTTCGGCCCCTGAACCTGGGTGATCTTCTGAATCCATTGGAAGAAGCGTTCCGGGTTCATCTCTCCGCCACGCAGGGAAATCGATTTCACCGTAATGTCGTGGATGGCCGAAGGCGCATCGTGGTGATGGTGATGATCGTGCCCATGATCATGATGATGGTGATCATGGTGGTGATGATCATGATGATCATGATGGTCGTGATCGTGGTGATGATGGTCATGGCCGCAATCGGGGCCGCAAACGTGATCAGGATGGCCGTGATCGAGGAAATGCGGGTCGTTTTCCAGTGCACGCTCCAGATTGAAGGCACCCTGATCGAGCACGCGGGCCAGATCGACACCCGAACGGGTCGTCTTGTAAACCCTTGCGGTCGGATTGATGGCGCGCACGATTTCTTCGATGGTTGCCAGTTCCTGCGGCGAAACGAGATCCGTCTTGTTGATCACCACCACATCGGCAAAGGCGATCTGATCTTCTGCCTCGCGGCTGTCCTTCAGGCGCAGCGGCAGGTGCTTTGCGTCAACCAGGGCCACAACCGCATCAAGTTCCGTCTTGGCGCGCACATCGTCGTCCATGAAGAATGTCTGCGCGACGGGTACAGGATCGGCAAGGCCGGTCGTTTCCACGATGATGCCGTCGAAGCGGCCGGGGCGGCGCATCAGGCCTTCCACCACGCGGATGAGGTCTCCGCGAACGGTGCAGCAGACGCAGCCATTGTTCATTTCATAGATTTCTTCATCCGACTCGACGATCAGATCGTTGTCGATGCCGATCTCGCCGAACTCGTTGACGATGACCGCGTATTTCTTGCCGTGACTTTCGGAGAGAATGCGGTTGAGAAGCGTTGTTTTTCCGGCACCGAGATAGCCGGTGAGAACGGTCACGGGAATTGGCTTTTGCGCGGCTGTATCGGCCATGGGAACCTCCGGGAATGAGGGCGCTCGCGAATGGAGCGTCAGCGGTTGCGTTCATATAAGCCGTCTTGGCGGCAGTTCAAAGGGCCTTCCGATGTTATAATGTCACGCTGTGGAGGACAGTGTATCGACATCGAAGCGGTGCACATCCTCAAGCAGTTCCAGGATGCCCCGCACCGCATGGTCTAGCAGCACTTCTCCCCGCGCGGCTGTCGCAGCAGCGGCATTTCCCGCTACGCCCAGCTCGCTCAGATCCGACATCTTCCAGCCGAAGGCATGCGGGCCATAGGCGCGCAGGTGCTTGAACTGCCTTGTGAATTCGCTCTGCCGCGAGGGGAAGGCGGAAGCTTTCCCCATGTCCACCTTGTCAGGATGGAGCGCCAGCATGACCGAGGTTTCGATATCGCCGCCATGAATGTCGATTGCCTTGTCTTGCGGGCTGATCCAGCCTTCCGGCTGGCCGAAGCGGGTCCAGCTGGTTGCAACCGCCAGCATGTTGAAGCGCACGCGTGCCTCGGTTGCCACCACGGTCATGAGCGGAGAATTGCCACCATGCGCGTTCAGCATCACAAATTTGCGAATTCCGGAATCGGCAAGGCTTTCGGCAATGGCAAGCCACCGATTGATCGCCTGGGCAAACGTGAGGCTGCGCGTTCCCGCACTATCCATGTGTTCTATGGAATAGCCAATGCGTTCAACGGGAAGGAATGTCGCCGGAAGGTCTTCAGGCAGGCGTGCAATCAGGCGCTCCGTCAGGCCAGCGGCAATCAGGCTGTCGGTTTCAAAGGGCAGGTGTGGGCCATGCTGTTCATGCGCGCCCAGCGGCAAAACGGCAATCCAGTCTGCCCGCTCAGCAGGGGCAAGGGCCGGATCGTTCTGGTAGAAGCGCGGTTTCGGCAAGGGCATCTGGCGGTAAAGTCCTGCTTTCGCTATGCATGGGGAAACATCAGCATATAGCGGGCAAAGCCAGAGGCGGCAAACGGGGCGCGGGCGAATGAGCAAGAAAAAGAACGACAAGAAGGATAAGTCCGGCAAGAGGAAGGATATTCCCGCACAGGAAGATCTTGCGCCCGCGCTGACATCTGCTGCGCGCTCCCTTCGCACCGTGCTGTCGCGCAACCTGGCGGAGGCGGGGCTTTATGCGGGGCAGGATGGGGTTATCTTGCATTTGTCTCGTGGCGAGGCGCTGACACCCGGCCAGCTTGCGCAGCGTCTTGGCGTGAAAGCGCCCACCATGACGCGCACCGTTGGCCGCATGGAAGCGCAGGGCTTTGTTCAACGCAAAGCCGATGGCACGGATGGCCGGCTGATCAAGGTGCACCTTACGCCGGCAGGTCTGGAAACGGTGGCGCGCATTCATGCCGCCGCTGCCGCCAGCGCGGAACAGGCACTGGAAGGCTTCTCTGCAAAGGAAGTCCGCACCCTTCTGAAATTGTTGAAAGCGGTGGATCGCAACCTGAGCGGCATGGACCCGCCCGACGACGAAGATGTCGACATGACAAACGGATGACAAAGATTGCGCTCTCGAGTTAAATTGTTTAACTAAACTTTTAGAACGGAGCGCAGAATCCGCCGGGAGGGGACGTGGTTCAAAAGGTCAAACTGTCTACGATTGCCGAAAGTCTCGGCCTTTCCACCGCCACCATTTCTCTTGCTCTTCGCGACAGTCCGCTTGTGGCGGTCGATACGCGGGAGAAGATCAAGGAACAGGCGCGCGCCCTCGGCTATATCTATAACCGTCGCGCCGCGAGCCTGCGCACTTCGCGCTCCGGTATCATCGGGGTTGTGGTTCATGACATCATGAACCCGTTCTACGGCGAAATCCTGAAGGCCATCGAGAGCGAGCTGGACCGCAGCCGCCAGACCTTTATTCTTTCCAATCATTATGACTCGGTCGAAAAGCAGCGGACGTTCATCGAAACCTTGCTGCAGCTGGGCGGCGATGGCGTCATCATGTCGCCAGCCATTGGCACCCCCATTGAGGATGTGAAGCTGGCAGAGGCGAACGGCATGCCCGCCATTCTGGTGGCGCGTTCCATGGATGGGGTCGATCTGCCCACTTATCGCGGCGATGACAGCTATGGAATTTCCCTTGCCACCAATCACCTGATCGGGCTGGGGCATCGCAGCATCGCCATGATCGGCGGTACGGATCAGACATCCACGGGGCGCGATCGCTACCAGGGCTATGTCGATGCGCTTCGCAAGGCGGGGATCGAGGTGGATCCTAATCTGCGCATTCCCGGTCCGCGCACCAAGCAGGGCGGGTTCGAGGCGGCGGTGCATTTCCTTTCGCTGCCGCAGAAGCCGACGGCCGCTGTCTGTTGGAACGATCTTGTCGCCATCGGCCTTATGAACGGCGTCGCACGTGCCGGTCTCCAGCCGGGGCGGGATATTTCCGTCACGGGCTATGACGATCTGGAAGAGGCATCCATCGCCACACCAGCTCTCACCACAGTCTGGAATGGACAGACCGAGGTGGGCCGTCTGGCAGCCCGCGCGCTACTCGATCGCCTGGCTGGCAGCCATGAGCCTGATGGCATTCATCTCATCAAGCCGGAAATGCGCATCCGCCAGTCTACCGGCCCTTATCGCCCTCGCGCCTGATCTGTAAGGACACCAATCATGACCGAAGAAAAGATCACCGTACTCGTTCCAGGCGGTATGCATCCTCGCGTTCTGAAACGGCTGGGTGAAGCTTTCGATCTCATCCAGACACGCGCCGGTTCGGAAATGGAGCTGAGCGAGGAACAGCGGGGCAGGATCCGCGCAGTTGCGACGGGCAACCAGATGCCCGCCGATTGGATCGACCAATTGCCGAATCTGGAGCTGATTGCGAATTTCGGCGTCGGCTATGATGGGGTGGATGCAAAGCATGCGGCCAGCCGGGGTATTCTTGTAACGAATACGCCGGATGTTCTGAACGATGAGGTTGCCGATACGACGATTGGCCTTCTGCTGAACACGATCCGCCGCTTTCCCGTGGCCGAAACCTATCTGCGTGAAGGGCGATGGGAAAAGGAGGGTTCCTTCCCGCTGACGCCGCTATCCTTGAAGAACCGTCATGTCGGCCTTCTCGGTCTTGGGCGGATCGGTCTCGAAATTGCAAAGCGGCTTGAGCCATTCAAGGTGAAGATCAGCTACCACACGCGCTCACCCCGCAACGATGTGGCTTACACCTATGTTCCTTCGCTTCTGGAACTGGCGAAATCGGTTGACACGCTGATCTCCATCATTCCGGCAACGCCACAGACGCACAAGATCATCAATTCGCAAGTGCTGCAGGCGCTTGGACCGAGCGGCGTGTTCATCAATGTCGGGCGCGGCACCAGCGTCGATGAGGATGACCTGTTGGAAGCCCTGAAATCGGGAACGATTGCGGCTGCGGGCCTGGACGTCTTCTATGACGAGCCGCGCGTGCCAGCGGGCTTCTTCGATTTGCCCAACCTCTGCATGTTGCCGCATGTGGCGTCCGCCTCGGTGCCGACCCGTGACGACATGGCCGATCTTGTGGTGGACAATATCATCGATTGGTTCAAGACAGGGCGTGTTCTGACTCCCGTGCCGGAAACGCCGCCGAAATAATCAGGATCTGCGCCCGTTTGCATGCGCGCGCACGGCATCGCCAAAGGCTTCGAACAGTTTGCGTGAGGGAGCGTCGTTCTCGGCCCAATATTCCGGATGCCACTGCACGCCGACTGCAAAGCCCTTGGCGTCAATCACCGAAACGGCTTCTACCGTGCCATCGGCAGCGCTTGCTTCAACCTGAAGCCGTGGTGCCTTGGTGCCGATGGCCTGCCGATGCAGGGAATTGACCTGAATTTCTCCAGATTGGCCGAGATAGCGTGCGATGCAGGAGCCTTCCGCGATGAACACCGGCTGGCGGATCGCATACATTTCATCGCGGCTTTCCACCGGCGGACGGCGATGATCCCACATGCCGGGCTGATCCTGGATTTCGCGGGCCAGGGTTCCACCAAGGGCAACATTCAGCTCCTGAAGTCCGCGGCAGATCGCAATCAGCGGTATGCCGCGATCGATCGCGCGGCGGATCAGTTCCAGCGAGGTTGCATCGCGAGCAGGGTCAAAGGGGCCATCGGCCTCTGTCCATTCGTCGCCATAGAGAGACGGATGGACATTGCTGGCAGAGCCGGAAATCAACACACCGTCGACACGGTCGAGCACCGCATCCACATCCATGCCCCTTTCCAGTGCAGGAACCAGAACCGGCAAAACGCCCGAGACACGCACGGCTGCGTTGACATATTGCGTCTGAACGGCGTGCCAGTCTGCCTTGTCGAGATGACGAATGTCGGCGGGTATGGCGATCAGTGGCAGGGTCATGTCAGTCTCCGGCAGAAAGCCATTCTTCAGCAGGCGGACATGCCCAAGTCAAGACACAAGCCTTGCTCTTCGTTTTCTGCGGGCATCCGTTATTCATCTTAGACGAAAGTCATAGGGTGGAATGTCTATCTTTGAGGGAAGATTTACAGCCCCTCTGCTTGCCACGAACAAGGCGGCATGGTTACTTCAATATCTAGCCGACAGAGGGGAAAGAGACTGTCTGGCCAAGGATAACGGGAGGTAATTCATGGATCGTCGCTCATTCTTCAAAAAGGCCGCTGCCGCAGGTACCGGCGCTGCTGCGGCCACTGCCCTTGCAGCACCCGCCATCGCTCAATCAACGCCAAAGATCACCTGGCGATTGACCTCGTCCTTCCCGAAATCGCTGGACACGATTTGGGGCGGCGCGGAAGACATTGCCAAGCATGTCGCCGCCGCGACCGATGGCAACTTCACCATTCAGACCTTTGCGGCAGGTGAAATCGTTCCTGGCCTTCAGGCAGCGGATGCCGTCTCCGCCGGTACGGTCGAAATGTGCCATACCTGCTCCTATTACTATGTGGGCAAGGATCCGACCTTCGCCATCGGCACGGCCATTCCCTTCGGCCCGAACCAGCGCCTGACCAATTCCTGGCTCTATGAAGGCAATGGCACCAAGCTGCTCAACGAGTTCTATGCCACACACGGCCTGATTGGCTTTGCGGCGGGCAATACCGGCGTGCAGATGGGTGGCTGGTTCCGCAAGGAAATCAACACGGTCGATGACTTCAAGGGCGTGAAAATGCGTATCGCGGGCCTTGCGGGCCGCGTCGTCGAGAAGCTCGGCGTTGTGCCGCAACAGATCGCCGGCGGTGATATCTATCCGTCGCTGGAAAAGGGCACGATCGATGCAGCGGAGTGGGTCGGCCCCTATGACGATTACAAGCTCGGCTTCTACAAGGTCGCCAAGTACTACTACTATCCGGCCTTCTGGGAAGGCGGCCCGGTTATCCACGCCTTCATGAACAAGGAAAAGTTCGAGGGACTGCCGAAGGCCTATCAGGCTGTGTTGCAGGATGCGTGCACCTTCGCCAACACCAATATGATGGCAAAGTACGACATGAAGAACCCGGCAGCGATCAAGCAGATCGTGGCGGCTGGCACGACGCTTCGTCCCTTCAGCCAGCAGATCCTGGAAGCGGCCTTCAACGCATCCCAGGAAGTGTATGCGGATATTTCGTCGAAGAACGAGTGGTTCAAGAAGATTTATGACGATCAGGCCGCCTTCAAGAAGGAAGGTTACCTGTGGATGCAGCTTTCTGAATACACCTATGACACCTTCATGATGATCCAGCAGCGCAACGGCAAGCTCTGAGCTTTCTTTCATTGCAATACAATGCCCCGGAACGCATGCTCCGGGGCATTTTTGTTATGTTTAAAGCACGTTGCGGCTTATCAGCCTCATGCAACGTGCTTTAACTTCTTGTTTTTACGCATGTCGTCATCGCAAAACCGGCACACTTTTGCGCGACATGCTGTAGCTTGCCATAGATGGATGTGAAAAGAGCCCCGGTCGGGGCTCTTTTGCGTCAGGGATTGATTTTGGGTGGCTGGCTGAGATCCGGCTGCGGCGGGGCCGGTGCTGCCGGACTCTGGCCGGGAAGTCCTTCCATTGGCGGAAGACCCAAAGCCGGAGCGTTGTTCTGCGGTGCTGGTTGGTTGTCGCCGCCGAAGCTCAAGGGTGGCAGCCCGAATTGTGGCGCAGAACCGTCACTGCCCGGTGTTCCCAGAGGAGGCAGACCAAGGGATGGTGCGTCTCCCCCTGTCGTTCCCATGCCCGGCAATTGGATCTGCACATCGGATGGGGTCGCGGCCGGCTGGTCGGTCTTGTAGTGCAAGACGAGGCCGGGGAAGGCGATCACCACCAGAATCATGATGAACTGGATGATGATGTAAGGGAAAACGCCCCTGTAGATCTCGGTTGTCCTCACGCCCGGCATGGTCTTGCCGGTAACCTTGTCCACCCAGTTTCCGGCTGGCGCAATCGAGCGCAGGAAGAACAGCGAGAAGCCGAAGGGTGGTGTGAGGAACGAGGTTTGCAGGTTGATGCCGAGAATGATGCCGAACCAGACGAGGTCAATGCCCAGCTTGTCGGCAACCGGCGCCAGCAGCGGCACCATGATGAAGGCGATCTCGAAGAAATCGAGGAAGCAGCCCAGAATGAAGACGATAATGGTAACGACGATCAGGAAGCCGTATTCCCCGCCCGGAAGCGCGAGAAGAAGCTCCTCCATCCAGACATTGCCATTGATGCCATAGAAGGTGAGGCCGAAGACGCGCGCACCAATGAGGATCATCATGACAAAGGCCGAAAGGCGCGTTGTCGCATCGAGTGCCGTCTTGATGGAGCCGAGCGTGAGGCGGCCCTTCGCCAGAGCGAGCAGCAGCGCACCTGTCGCCCCCATGGCCCCACCTTCGGTCGGCGTGGCAATGCCGAGGAAGATCGTGCCCAGAACAAGGAAGATCAGTGCGAGCGGCGGAATGAGAACGATGATGACCTGTTCGGCCAAACGGGAAATGATCTTCTTGTCCAGACGACCATTGATCAGCGCCACCACATAAACGGCGAAAACCGCGAAGGCGAGCGCCGCAACCAAGCGCCATTCTTCACTCTGTATGCCGAGGAACAGGATGTGCAGCCCGACATAGTAGAGAGCAACCGCGATCGCGATCATGACGAACAGAGATGTCACGCCATTGCCGAGCGTCCGGGCTTCCTGCGGAAGTGCAGGCGCCCATTCCGGCTTCACCATGGTGACGGCGAAGATGTAAAGGCAGTAGGCCGAAACGATCATCAATGCCGGATAGAGTGCGCCGACATACATATCGCCGACGGAACGACCCAGCTGGTCGGCCATGACGATGAGCACGAGCGATGGCGGGACGATCTGTGCCAGTGTGCCGGAGGCTGCAATCGTGCCGGACACCAGCGGGCGATTATAGCCATAGCGCATCATGATCGGCAGGGAGATGAGGCCCATGGCCATGACGGAGGCGGCGACGACGCCTGTGGTTGCGCCAAGCAGTGCGCCCACCAGAATCACCGCATAGGCAAGACCACCGCGCACCGGACCAAAGAGCTGGCCGATGGTATCGAGCAGGTCTTCTGCCATTCTTGATCGCTCAAGAATGATCCCCATGAATGTAAAGAAGGGGATCGAGAGCAGCGTGTCATTGTACATGATCCCGTAAATGCGCTCGGGATGCGATTGCAGCAGGGGCCAGAACAGCCGGATATCCGGCGAGATATGCGAAAGCTCAACGCCGATGAGGAAGTAGAGAAGCCCGCCAGCTGCAAGGGTGAAGGCCACCGGATAGCCGAGCAGAAGCATCAGCATGACGGTGGAGAACATGACCAGCGGCAGGTTCAGTGCGACAATATGGATAAGCTCAGTCATGGGCCACCTCCGCAGCCGGGGCTGCAGCATCGGAAGGCGCTTCTTCGTGTGGATCGACCATGCGGCCTGTCACGATGGCAAAGCGCTTTATGATCTCGGAGAAAGCCTGTGCCAAGAGAAGGGCGAAACCGACGAGAACCGCCAGTTTGGCTGGCCAGATTGGCAAGCCGCCAGCATTGGACGAGACTTCGCCGGATTGGAAGGAAAGCCAGAACCAAGGCCAGGCGAGATAGGTCATCAGGCCCGCAAAGGGCACCAGAAAGATGATGTGCAACGCGAGATCGATGATGTCGCGTGTTCTCTTGCTCCATCTGGACGAGAGGATGTCGATCCGCACATGTTCGTTTTTCAGCAATGCGTAGGCTGCCGCGAGCATGAAAACGGTTCCGAAGAGATACCATTGAACTTCCAGCCATGCATTCGACGAGATGTCGAACGCTTTGCGGATGACGGCATTCCCCGCGCTGATCAGAACTGCCGCAAGCAGCAGCCAAGACACCCAGCGGCCAATGAAGCTGGTCACCGCGTCGATTGCGCGGCTCACAGCAAGAAGTAACGTCATGAGAGTTCCCCCACCCTTTATTCTTGCCTTTGTTTTAGGACAAATACGACAAATCGCGCAACGCTACCAAAGGCGATGCAGGGGTGCTTCCAACATTTTGTTTCAGTTTTGAAGATTTGCAGCATGTCGGTCAAAGGCGGGCGGCGATTTTACCAGAACGACAGGCATCCGGCCCCCTTGTGTGCAGCTCTTCCAGCGCGAAGCACAATTGCGCTTTGCCGCCTTTTTGTGTAGCCATCTTCCTATGACGAGGATTGCGGTGCGTGGGATCTCTGGCCGCGCCGCCGAATGGGGAGAGACGGGACATGAAGGATCACAACGCAGGGCCGGTCGAAACGGGTGCGCCGATGGATTATCGCGAACACGAGAAGACCTATGACGGCTTTCTTGCTGCTTGCAAATGGGGAACGATGATGGTGGTCGTCCTGCTTCTGGCCATGCTGGGCGGTTTCTTTGCCGGCGGTGGCCTGCTGGGCGGTTTGCTTCTCTTCGTCATTCTCAATGCAGCCGGGTTTTACCTTCTGCGCTGATATGTCTGACAGTCGATACGAAAAGAGCCCGGCATAGACCGGGCTCTTTGCTTATGGGCTGGAGCATTCCCGATCAAAACGGGATCGCCGGAAATGCTCGCTCTATCTGTTCTTACTCAGTCTTCCAGCAAAGCCACTGACGCAGTTTTGCTGGACTTGCTCTAAACGTAGTCTGCGACCTATGCGCCGCCGCCACTGCGCGTGCGGGCAACGCCATCCTGGGCCGGCTTGTAATTCGGATCGAGCCGCGCGGCGTGGTTATAGGACTTGAAGGCCCGCGCCCGGTCGCCCCGACGCTCATAGACCAGCGCCTGGTTCACCCAGGATTCCGCAATCTTGTCGTTCAGATCGATTGCGTGGTTGAAGTCTGCGAAGGCGTTTTCATCGTCATTCAGCGCGAGATAGGAAACGCCGCGTCCATTGTAAGGCTCGGGCGAACCCGACGAAAGCGAAATTGCCTTGGAGAAGTCCTCGATTGCCTGTGCATGCTGGTTTCGCAGCTGGTAGATCAGACCCCGCCCGTGATAGGCGCGGCCATCCGTGGTATCCTGTTGGATCGCACGGTTGAAGTCATTGAAGGCCTCATTGGTGCGCCCGGCCTGGCGATAGATATTGCCGCGACCGATGAGTGCCACATCGTAGTTCGGGTTGATCTGCAAAGCCGTGTTGTAGTCGTTCACGGCATCGACCGGCTTGCCCATGTTCCGATAGACGAGGGCGCGGTTTGCATAGGCCTGGAAATAGCGTGGGTTCAGCTGGATTGCGCGGTTGAAGTCGTCGACGGCGCGCTTGAACTCGCCTGCGCGTCCATAGGCAGCGCCACGCACGTTATAGCCCTCTGGATCCTGCGGATTCTGCTGGATAACCGAAGACAGGGAGGAAATGTTTTGCTCGGAGCCTTGCGCGCGGTCCAGCCGGAAAACATCCGAGCTGGTATTCGTCGTCTGGCATCCGGCCAGCGCCAGGCCAGCGAGCAGGAGCATGGAGCCTGCCACGCCCGACCGGAGGCGGCGCGTGTTCTGCTGGAAAACGGTTACTGCGTGGAATTCATGCGAAATTGCTGCGGTCTTGGCGGCCATCAGGCGCAGGTCCTCGTATCAGTCAGGAGTTGTCCGGCAATCAAAAAAAGCGGCGGCGAAAACTCGCCCCCGCCCTTACATCACGAAATAACGTCGAAAAAACGGCCAATTAACGGCCGGTACGACCGCCTGCAACCAGGCCTTCACGCTGAGCGCGCTTGCGGGCAAGCTTGCGAACGCGGCGAACAGCCTCTGCCTTTTCACGAGCGCGCTTCTGGGAAGGCTTCTCGTAGTAGTCGCGCATCTTCATTTCACGGAAAATGCCTTCGCGCTGCATCTTCTTCTTAAGAGCGCGGAGAGCCTGATCGACGTTGTTGTCGCGGACAAGTACCTGCACGTGAATCCCGTTCCTTTGGTTTTTCGAGTTAGCCGCCAGACGGCGTTGGCCGAAGGCGAAACAATAGGTTTCCATGGCGCGCAGCCATGCGATTGGTGAAGGCACATAACAGAAGGCTTTGCCCAAGTCTAGCGGCCTCCTGCATGGCCTGTGCGAAAAAGCGCAAAACCCACCGGATACAGGGGGCCCAGAGCGATTTTATACCATGATCGCAGGGGCTGGGCCGGGTTGTAATTTGCCTTTTATCCACCGGAGACTCATATGCCTCTGGTTTCATGAGAAGATAAGGAGATGAAGATGCGTTCATTGATTTATTCGCAATTCGGAAAGCCTGCGGAAGTTTTGCGGGTTGAGGAAAGGGATGTTCCGCAGCCGGGCAAGGGCGAGGTGCGCCTTCGCATGCTGTTGTCTCCTATCCATAACCACGATCTTCTGACGGTATCCGGGCAATATGGATACAAGCCGCCATTGCCCGCCGGCGCAGGCAGTGAAGGCGTGGGTATTGTCGATGCCCTGGGAGAGGGTGTGGATCACCTGAATGTTGGGCAAAGGATTGCGCTGAGTGGCTTGAAGGCCGCCTGGGCCGACTATGCCATCGGCAAGGGCTCTTCCGCTGTGCCGCTGCCCGATTCCATCGACGACGAGACGGCGGCACAACTGATCGCCATGCCTCTCAGCGGTTTGAAGCTTCTGGAGTTTACAGGCATAAGCGAGGGTGAATGGCTGATCCAGAACGCAGCGAATGGCGCGGTGGGCAAGGTGGTGGCGCAGCTGGCAAAGCCACGCGGGGTTCACGTCATCAATCTTGTGCGCCGTGCCGATGCCATAGCCGAGATGGAGGAGCTTGGGATCGACAATGTGATCTCGACCGAGAGCGATGGCTGGAAGGATGAGGTGAAAGCCTTGACCGGCGGTGCGCCGATTGCTGTTGGCGTCGACGGCGTGGGTGGTGATGCCTCCGGGGATCTTTTGTCTCTTTTGGGAGAGGGTGGTCAACTCATCTCCTTTGGTGTCATGTCCGGCGAGCCGATGAGAATTTCAGCCGCCGACGTGATCTTCAAGCAGGCGGTAGTCAAAGGCTTCTGGCTGGCCAAGCTGATGGAAGCGATGCAGCCCGATGAGATGCGGCGCCTTGTGGGTGAACTCGTGGCGGGGGCTGCGTCCGGCGATCTGCGCCTGCAGGTGGATCAGGTGTTTCCGCTGGCGGATGCGGCCTCTGCAATGGAGGCGGCTGGTGCAAAAGGGCGCAAGGGAAAGGTGCTGTTGAAACTCTCCTGATCGCGGCAGGTATGGCGCGCGAATTCAAACAAAATTGCGTGTGTCGAAACAGGTGCATGTATGCGTCGCAAAACAGCCATTGCGACGCCTGCCGATTTGCGATTTCTATGCTTCATGCAAGGCTTGAAGGGCCGGGGTGGGACCAGGGTCCCCACCCTGAAGGAGCGGAAGGCATAGATGCGTAAATATTCGGTCTTTGCGGTGGCCAGAGAGGCCATGCGCGCCCACAAGGGTTGGGAACCACAGTGGGTTTCTCCTGAACCGCGTGCGTCGTACGATGTGATTATCATCGGGGGTGGCGGCCACGGTCTCGGTGCGGCCTATTATCTGGCCAAGGAGCACGGCATCACCAATGTCGCGGTGATCGAGAAGGGCTGGCTCGGTGGCGGCAATACAGGCCGTAACACCACGATTATTCGATCCAACTATCTCTACGAAGAGAGTATGGATATGTATGAGCATTCCCTGAAACTCTGGGAAGGCTTGAGCCAGGATCTCAATTACAACGTCATGTATTCGCCGCGCGGCGTCATGATGTTGTCCCACAACATTCACGACGTTCAGAGCTTCAAGCGGCATATCAATGCCAACCGGCTGTATGGCATCGATAACGAATGGCTGACGCCGGAGCAGGCAAAGAAGTTCTGTCCTCCGCTCGATATTTCCAGCACTGCGCGCTACCCGATCAATGGCGCGGCGCTTCAGAGGCGCGGCGGTACGGCGCGTCACGATGCGGTTGCCTGGGGCTATGCCCGCGCCGCTTCGGATCGCGGTGTACATATCATCCAGAACTGCGAGGTCACCGGCATCCGCCGCGGGCCGGGCGGCGAGGTCATTGGCGTCGAAACCAGCCGTGGTTTCATTGGTGCCAAGAAGGTCGGTGTTTCGGCGGCGGGCCATTCATCGGTCATCATGCAGATGGCTGATGTGCGCGTTCCGTTGACCAGCAATCCGCTGCAGGCGCTTGTCTCCGAGCCGTTGAAGCCGATCTTCCCTTGCGTCGTCATGTCCAACACCGTTCACGCCTATATTTCGCAGTCGGATAAGGGCGAGCTGGTGATCGGTGCGGGTACTGACCAGTATCATTCCTATTCCCAGACTGGCGGCCTGCAGATCATCACCCATACGCTGGATGCCATCTGCGAGCTGTTCCCGATTTTCCGTCGCGTGAAGATGATGCGCCAATGGGGTGGCATCACGGATAACACGCCGGATCGTTCCGCCATCCAGAGCGTGACGCCCGTGCCGAACCTCTTTGTCAATTGCGGCTGGGGAACGGGTGGTTTCAAAGCGACTCCGGGGTCTGCAAACCTGTTTGCATGGCTGATTGCCAAGGGCGAGCCTCACCGGCTGGCACAGGGCTTGACGCTGGACCGGTTCCGTACCGGACGTTTGATCGATGAAGCGGCCGCTGCCGCCGTTGCACACTGAGGGGAAGACGATGCTGTTGATCAAATGCCCCTATTGTGGCCAGAACCGATCCGAACTCGAGTTCCGCTGGGCGGGTGAAGCCCATATCGCCAGACCGCAGAACATTGCGGAGATTACCGACGAAGAATTTGCGGAATATTTCTTCATGCGCGACAATACCAAGGGTATCGCCTGGGAGCGGTGGCGCCACATCCATGGCTGCGGCCGTTTCTTCAATGCCATTCGAGACACGGTCAGCGACAAGTTTCTGCTCACCTACGAGACAGGGCTTCCGCGCCAGCCGGTTCCAGGAACCGAGCCAGCCGGCACGCAAGCGGGTGAAGGAGGTGCGGCATGACCTCTTATCGTATTAAGGGTGCAGGCCGTCTGACGCCTGCCCGCCAGGCTCGCTTCACCTTCGACGGCAAGAGCTACACCGCACTGGAGGGTGATACGGTTGCGTCTGCGCTGCTCGCTCACGGCGTGCATCTCATGGGCCGCTCCTTCAAATATCACCGCCCGCGTGGCATTCTTTCCGCCGGTCCTGAAGAGCCGAATGCGCTGATCGATGTGGCACGCGACAGTGCACGCCGTCAGCCAAACGTGCGCGCGAGTGTGCAGGAAGTCTTCGACGGTGCCATTATCCAGTCGCAGAACCGCTGGCCGTCGCTGAGTTTCGATATTGGCGGCATCAACAATCTGTTTTCGCCCTTCTTTGCGGCAGGTTTCTACTACAAGACCTTCATGTGGCCGCGTGAGGCCTGGGCCAAGCTTTACGAGCCGATGATCCGCCGCGCGGCGGGCCTCGGCAGCGCGCCCAAAGAAGCGGATCCGGACCACTATGCCAACCGCTTCGCCCATTGCGATGTTCTTGTGGCGGGTGCCGGTGCTGCAGGTCTTACGGCAGCGCTGTCTGCCGCTGAAACCGGCGCGGAAGTCATCCTGGTCGATGAGCGTGCCGATGTCGGTGGCGCTCTGTTGTTCGATACTTCGACGGTGATCGACGGAAAGCCGGGCTATGAATGGGCTCAATCCGTTCTGGCCAAGCTCAAGGCCATGCCCAATGTTCGGGTGCTGACGCGCACGACGGTTTTCGGTTACTACAACCACAACTTCATCGGCCTTGTGGAGCGCGTAACGGATCATTTGCCGCGTCCTGACAAGTCTCTTCCGAGAGAACGCTTGTGGCAGGTGCGCGCGGCAAAGGTGGTGATGGCGACGGGTGCCATCGAGCGGCACATGGTGTTTGCCAACAACGACCGTCCGGGCATCATGCTGGCCTCTGCAGCTCGCATGTATCTCAACCATTATGGTGTGGCTGTCGGTTCCCGCGTCGGTGTCTATACGGCGCATGATAGTGCCTATGAGGCGGCGTTCGATCTGAAGAAGGCGGGCGTGGACGTGGTCGCGATCGTCGATTGCCGCACGCGCCCCAGCGAGCAGCTTCTTTCTGTTGCCCGCACGCTCGGCATTGAGGTGCTGACGGGCTATTCCGTGGTCGATACGGCTGGCAAGCTGCGGATTTCGTCGATGACGGTTGCCCGCAACGGCTCCACCAACCATCGCAAGATCCCGGTGGATGCGCTTTTGATGTCCGGCGGCTGGACGCCTTCGGTCCATCTCTTCTCGCAATCGCGCGGCAAGTTGAAGTTCGACGCCGAGAACCAGCGGTTCCTGCCGAATATCTACGCGGAAAATTCCGTGTCCGTCGGTGCCTGCAACGGCACGGACGAAATCAACGAGCTGTTGCTCGAAGCGGCAGAGGCGGGCGGCGGCTCGGTTCGGCTGTCGGGCGAGAGCACCTATGCCTGGACCGGCGGGATGATCGGCGCGGCACAGGGTGCCGGGCCGGAAACAGCGGTCAAGGCCTTTGTGGACTTCCAGCACGACGTGACGGCCAAGGATATTCGCCTTGCCGTGCGCGAGGGCATGCATTCCATCGAGCATATCAAGCGCTTCACCACGAACGGTATGGCATCCGATCAGGGTAAGCTGTCCAATATGCATGGTCTGGCCATTGCGGCAGAAATGCTGGGCAAGGAAATTCCCAAGGTCGGTCTCACCACCTTCCGCGCACCCTATACGCCAGTCACCTACGGCACGCTGATTGCCCATTCACGTGGCGATCTCTTCGATCCGGCCCGCAAGACCCCGCTGCATGCGGATCTGGTCGCAGCTGGTGCGGAATTCGAAGACGTCGGTAACTGGAAGCGCGCCTGGTATTTCCCGCGTCGCGGCGAAGACATGCACCAGGCCGTCAACCGGGAATGCAAGACGGTTCGTCAGACGGCGGGCATTTTCGATGCGTCCACGCTCGGCAAGATTGAGGTTGTGGGGCCGGATGCGGCCAAGTTCCTCAACCTGATGTACACCAATGCCTGGGACACCCTGAAGCCCGGAAAATGCCGTTACGGCATCATGACGCGCGAAGATGGCTTCGTCTATGACGACGGCGTTGTTGGCCGTCTGGCAGAAGACCGTTTCCATGTGACCACCACAACAAGCGGTGCGCCGCGTGTTCTGCATCACATGGAGGATTATCTCCAGACGGAATTCCCCGACCTCAAGGTGTGGCTGACCTCGACCACGGAGCAATGGGCCGTTATCGCGGTTCAGGGGCCGAAGGCGCGGGACATCATCGCGCCGCTGGTGGAAGGTGTGGACCTTTCCAATGAGGCCTTCCCGCACATGAGCGTTGCAGAATGCACGGTCATGGGGATTCCGGCACGTCTCTTCCGCGTCTCCTTCACCGGCGAGCTTGGTTTCGAAGTCAATGTACCCGCCGATTACGGTGCCTCTGTCTGGCAGGCCATTCGCGAGCGTGGCGAAGCCGTGGGAGCCTGCCTCTATGGCACGGAAACCATGCACGTTCTGCGCGCCGAGAAGGGCTATATCATTGTCGGACAGGATACGGACGGCACAGTAACGCCGGACGACGCGGGCTATGGCTGGGCTGTCTCCAAGAAGAAGACGGACTTCGTCGGTATTCGCGGCTTGAAGCGACCTGACCTCATGCGTACAGGCCGTAAGCAACTGGTGGGCCTGCTGACGCAGAACACCACCGAGGTGCTGGAGGAGGGCGGCCAGATCGTCGCCGATCCGAACGAGCCGAAGCCGATGACCATGCTTGGTCATGTGACATCCTCCTATTGGTCTGAAAATCTCGGCCGTTCCATCGCAATCGCGCTGGTGGCTGGGGGACGTGAACGCATGGGCCAGACCGTGTACATCCCGATGAAAGACAAGACCATCGCAGCCACCGTGACGGACATGGTGTTCTTCGACAAGGAAGGGGGCCGTATCAATGGCTGATCTTGCCATCCGCAATTTGCCGCTTGCCGGCTTCCATGGTGGCTCGGCCACGGTCAAGCTTGAGCCTGCTGCCCCGGCCCATCGTATTGCGCTTCGTGCCGGAGCAGATGCCATTGCTGCGCTTTCGTCAGCGCTTGGCGTCTCCCTGCCGACAGAGCCGAGGACTTCGGCATCTGCCGGAGCCCGCACCGCTCTGTGGTTGGGGCCGGATGAGTGGCTCGTGATTGACGAGGGCGATACAGGTCTCGTCAACGGCTTGATGGCTGACGCGGCCAAATCCGGCAGTGTTCATTCCGCCGCAGATGTGTCGCAGCGCAATACGGCCATTCTGGTCAGTGGACCAGGTGCGGCCACTGCCATCAACGGTGGCTGCTTCCTGGATCTTTCTCTGAGAGAATTTCCTGTCGGGGCCTGTGCTCGCACTCTGTTCGGCAAGATCGAGGTGGTCTTGCTCCGGACAGGCGAAGAAGAGTTCCGCATGGAATGCTGGCGGTCCTTTTCGGACTACGCCTTTGGCTTGCTGCGTGAGGCGGCTGAGGACGCGGCTCTTTAAAGCCGCGTCGGTCTCTTTGAAAGCACGTCCGGCAAAAGTGCGTGAGCGGTTTTGAGTCCGGACTGCTTTGAAACAAGGATATGGAGCATTTCTGACATGCTCTGGAATGGAGTCAATCTGCTGACACCATTCAAACGGATTGTGCAGCAAGGCCCGCTCCCTCTTTCGAAGGAGCGGGCCTTGTCATTGAGCGAGCATTTTCGCCAGCAGCCCTGTTGCCATCAATGCTTTGTTTTCACGCGAGGGCTGATGCAAAACCGCTTCCCGCGTTGCGCGAAACGGTTTTGCTGAGGCGTTAGAATTCTTCCCAGCTATCTTGTGCTGCCGCGGATGACAGGCCCAGCGCCTTGGCGACGTGGCCGACCATGTTGCGAGCAGGCGAAGCTGCCGGGGCATGGTTGCGGCCTGCGGGGGCGGGCTTTGCGCCTGTGCGGGGTCGCGCAGTGACAGGTTTGGCAGTGGAAGGGCTGGTGACGACATGGGCACGGGTGGAACCGGTTCCCGTGGCGGCATAGCTTGTTGCACCTGCATTGGCATAGCTGGTGGCGCCCGCATTGGCATCGATGCGGAACTGGCTGACCAGTTGGCGCAGGCGATCTGCTTCACTCGCCAGCGATGTGCTTGCTGCCGTGGCTTCCTCCACCATGGCGGCGTTCTGCTGCGTCACTTGGTCCATCTGGTTGACGGCAGAGTTGACCTCCGACAATCCGACCGACTGTTCACGAGCAGATGTCGAGATGGCATCCAGCTGCGAATTGATGGTGATGACATGCTCTTCAATTATCTTCAGCACTTCGCCCGTGGCCGAAACGAGACGAACGCCGTTTTCAACTTCCTCTGCAGAATTGCGGATCAGATCCTTGATTTCCTTTGCCGCCTGGGCAGAGCGCTGCGCCAGTTCACGCACTTCCTGGGCAACGACGGCAAAGCCCTTGCCCGCGTCACCGGCACGTGCTGCCTCCACGCCGGCATTGAGTGCCAGCAGGTTGGTCTGGAATGCAATCTCGTCAATCACGCCGATGATGTTGGAAATCTGACTTGACGAGTTTTCGATGCGCTCCATGGCGTTGACCGCATTCGCCACCACTTCGCCGGACTGGCGTGCCGAGCGATTGGCCTGTCCTGCCAGATCTCTCGCTTCCTCGGTCCGTTTTGAGGCACTCGTAACGTTGGCAGTAATCTGATCCAGCGCAGCGGCGGTTTCTTCAAGGGCTGCCGCCTGCTGTTCGGTACGCTTGGAAAGATCGTTGGCGCTGGTGGAAAGCTCACGGGATCCGCTATCGATCGCAGCCGTGGCGGCGCTGACCGCGCTCATGGTCTGGCGCAGTTGGCTGACCGTGCGGTTGAAGTTTTCGCGCAGTTCCTCGAATTCCTGGGCGAAGGGCTTGGACAATTCGAAGGTGAGGTTCCCTTCTGCGAGATGGCGCAGTCCTTCCGCAAGACCGCCTGTTGCTTCCGCCATCTGGCCGGCCCGAACACGCTCTGCTTCGGCGTTGCGCAGGCGTTCTGCCTCACTTTGATTGCGCGTATCAGCTGCTTCCTGCTCAAGCGCGCGTGCTTTCAGGCCGTTTTCCTTGAACAACAGCAATGCACGGGCCATCAGGCCAACTTCATCGCGGCGGTCCGTTTCCGTTACATCGGCAGACAGGTTGCCGTTGGCGATGATGCTCATGGTTTCTGCTAGCTGGCGCAGAGGCCTGACTATCTGGGAGCGCACGAACAGGTAGCAAAGCAACAGGGCGCCGCCGATGGAAAGGATGACGCCGGAGATGGTAATTGTTACCGTTGAATCTGTTTGTGCACCCAGATCTTCGCTTCGATTTTTTCGGATAGTGTTGAGCTTTTCGACAACTTCGACCGACAAGGCTGAGTAGGCATCAAATGCAGACTTGCATTCTGCAAAATATATTCGCTGCACATTGAGATTCTCCTGGTCTGTCTTTGCAGCATAAGCCAGCTTGACGACATTGCCACAGACTTCATCCAGGATGTTCAGCCCCTTGATTTTCAAGTCCTTGAGGTCCTGATTATCAGGAAGGGAAGCGATAGCCTTGTCCGCCTCGACGATGAATGCTTCACGATTTTTCTTGAAGTCCTCCATGGCCCTGTTGGTGGCTTCAGGCGTGGTGGTAATCTGCATCTCCACCGCGGACGTCCGGCTGGCCTGCATGAATCGGTTTGCGCGTGCTGTCGATAGAGTTGCCCTGACTTCCCGTTCAAGGAGAGTAGTATAGGATGTATCAACCCTCTTCATTTGCACGACGGTGTAGGCAGCGATCACTAGGGAGAGAATGCCGAGAATCGCAATTGTTGTAAGAATTTTGTAGGCGATGGGTAGGTGGCGCATCGAAGCCTCTGAAATCTAGCCTGCTATCGACAGGATGACGATTGTTTAAGCTTCGCAACGTTTCAATTCCAAATATTTATTTTTATTAAAATTGCGATTAAGGGTTCTCGCAGTCTACGTTCATGCCTTCCAGCCTATTCCCGCTATGAATGCATTAGGATTATTGCATAAAAGATCAATATTATAGGTAAATGGGTGTGATTGCACTCTGCTCTTATATTAATTCCTAATATATTTTTCACTAAAAATTCTGATAATATTTATTTTACTTCTGTATGGAATTTTCCTGGCTGCAATCTTTAAGTGTTTTCGGAGAAGGCATGCAGAACTGGGCAATATCCAAAAAATTTTCGGCTCTCATGGCAGCATTCGGTGTTTGCTCGGTTGGCATATCTTTATTCATGGGGTCGCAGATCGACAGGATATCGAACGATTATCAGGGCTTGCTGACGCAAGAGAGCCGATCGGCAGTCGCCATAGCGCGTGCCAATCGCTTCGGCCAGACCGTTCGGGCAACTGTTGCGGAAGTGGTTCTTTCTCCCACAAATGCAGCGCGTGATGCCGCCATTGAGGAATATGGCAAAGCTATCGAGAAGCTGGCTTCCTATCTCCAGAGTGCAAGTGATGCTCTACCGGAAAGGCCCGAAATCCAGCAGCTCAAAGCCGATGTACTGAGTGATATCAAGACATTCTGCGATCCCGTTATACAGGCCGCGAGAACGACGGATGCTGGCCCCAATATGGGCGCGCTCATGAAAGGCTATAATGAGGTGTGCCAGCCCATATTTGCAAAGATGACACTACGAATTACTACGGTGGTTAGCAAGATTGTGGATGATGCGGAAAAAGAGAGTGTGCAACTGAAGGAGGCTAGCACCAGCTCAACCAGATTTTCCATAGGCCTCACTCTCGTTTCCTTAGGACTGATCCTCGGTTTCGGTTTCTGGGCAGTCCGCCGCACCATTGTAAGTCCCTTGTCCAATCTCGGCGCGGTCATGCAGCGTTTGGCCGAAGGAGAATTGAACACGGTTGTCCAGGGCGTGAGGCGAAGAGACGAAATTGGTGCGATGGCTCGCTCACTGCAAGTCTTCAAGGAGAATGCGCTTACCGCCAAGTCGCTGACGGAGGAAACCGAACGCATGCGTGAAGCCGCTGCGTCCGAACAGTTGAGATCAGGCGAAATAGAGCGTCAGCGTTCTGCGGAAATGTCAAAGGCGACGGGATCCATCGCACAGGGACTTGAGCGTTTGTCGCAAGGCGATTTAACCTATCGTCTGTCGGAGCCGTTCTCGCACGATTTTGAGGAGTTACGCACGAATTTCAACCTCGCGGTTGACGGGCTGGCAACGGCTCTGCGTGAAGTGGCCCAGGCGTCGACCATTATCGAATCTGGCTCCCAGGAGCTTGCCTCCAGCGCATCCGATCTTTCCCAGCGGACGGAACGTCAGGCGGCTTCCCTTGAGCAGACCGCGGCCGCGCTCGACGAGATTACAACGAATGTTACCAATTCATCGCAGCGCGCAGAGGAAGCAAAACTGCGGGCGAGAAATGCAGCCGGCGCAGCCGAGCGTTCCGGTGAGGTCGTTTCCAACGCTGTCAAGGCGATGAACCGTATTGAACAGTCCTCCAAGCAGATCGCCAGCATCATCAGCGTGATTGATGAGATTGCCTTCCAGACCAATCTTCTTGCATTGAACGCCGGTGTGGAAGCTGCGCGTGCAGGCGAAGCGGGCAAGGGTTTTGCCGTCGTCGCCCAGGAAGTGCGTGAGCTTGCGCAAAGGTCCAGTCAGGCTGCCAATGAGATTCGCGGCCTCATCCAGACATCTGCGCAGGAGGTGGAAAACGGTGTCGAGCTGGTTACGGCTACGGGACAATCCCTGCGCGTCATCGGCGAGCATGTCATCGCGATCAATAGTCAGCTGGATGCCATCGCAACGGCTGCGAAGGAGCAGTCTATCGGTCTTGCGGAGGTTAACAGCGCCGTCAACCAGATGGATCAGGTGACGCAGCACAATGCTGCCATGGTGGAAGAGGCAACGGCGGCCAGCGGCACGCTGACCAATGAAGTGCTGCGCCTGCGGCAATTGCTGTCGCGCTTCCAGCTCAGTGCTTCAAAGGAGCAGTGGTCGATGGCTGCCTGATCTGCAGGATTTTAACCGGAGGCGGATCAATCCGTCTCCGGCCGGTCCTTCGGATCGAATTGGACAATGGTAATCCAGCTGGCGGAAACCGCCGGCTTTTTTTCGTCTTCGATCTCCACCACCACGTCATAGGTCGTCATCAACATGGCAGCGCCACGATAGCGCGCCTCGCTCAGCGTGAAGCGGCCGCGCACCCGTTTGCCGACTTTCACCGGCGAGCCGAAGCGGATTTTGTCGAAGCCGTAGTTCAGCCCCATCGTCTGTTCCCGGATCTTGGGCAGAGCCGCGTAATTCATGGCTGAAAGCAGCGAAAGTGTCAGGAAGCCATGGGCAATAGTGCCGCCAAACGGGCTCTCCTTGGCGGCGCGCTCCGGGTCGGTATGGATAAACTGATGGTCCAGCGTTGCATCGGCAAAGGCATCGATCATCGTTTGGTCGACGGTAATCCAGTCTGAAACGCCGAGTTCCGTGCCCACCAGAGCAGGAACGTCCTTCAGAGAAATTTCTACTTGCATTGATTGTTCCGTCAGAGGTGAGGGGAAGTTGTCCCGGATCTAGAGCATTTCCGGTGAAAACGGGGTCACTTGAAATACTCTATATCTTTGTTTCTACGCAGTCCGGACGCAAAACCGCTAACGCACTTTTGCTGGACGTGCTCTATCATTCGTCTGTGACACAAGCCAGGTGACGGAACGGGCAGCAAATCCCGTTTCCGGCTGCGTGCCGGTGCTGAGAAGGTCCAGCCAACTGCCCTCCGGAAGGCAAGCCTGTTGGTCTTGTCCCGAGCGGTTGAACACGATGGCGAGTGTGACATCTGCGTTCTGCTCAAGGTCGCGTGTGGCAAGGATCATGGTCAACTGCGTGCGATGCGGGTCTTCCCAGTCGCAAACCGTCATTGGTTCGCCAAACTGGTTCAGCCACTCGATATCGCCTTGGCCGGAGAAGAATTCAAGCTGCGAAAAAACTGCAAATCGTCTGCGGATATGGGAAAGCTCTGCCGTATGGGCGATCAGGTCTTCATTCAGGCTCTGCCAGTCCATCCAGGTGATGGCATTGTCCTGTGCATAGGCGTTGTTATTGCCGCGCTGGCTGCGTCCGGCCTCGTCACCCGCTGTCAGCATCAGGGTTCCGCGCGAGGCGAAGAGCGTGGAAAGCAGCGCTTTCACATCCCGCTCGCGTGCGGCACGGATGGCTGGGTCACTGGTCTCGCCTTCCGCACCATTGTTCCAGGAATGATTGTCGTTGTGGCCATCGCGATTGTCTTCGCCGTTCGCCTCGTTGTGCTTGTGGGCGTAGGAGACAAGGTCCATCAGGGTAAAGCCGTCATGTGCGGCCAGAAAGTTGACGCTGCGCGTTTCGCTTTCGCCATGCCGGGAGAACGTTGCGGAAGAGCCTGCCAAGGCACTAGCCAGACTACCTGTGCGTCCCTCATCGCCGCGCCAGTAAAGCCGCATATCGTCGCGGGCGCGGTCGTTCCATTCCAGAAAACTGGTGGGAAAATTGCCGAGCTGGTAGCCGCCGGGGCCAATATCCCACGGTTCTGCGATCAGAATTCGATCTGCCAGCAGATCGTCTTCGGCAATCGCCTTCAAGGTGTCGCTGTGACGTGAAAAGCCTTCCATGCTGCGCCCAAGGATCGTGCCGAGATCGAAGCGGAAACCATCCACACCCGCATTGAGTACGAAATGGCGCAGCGTATCGACGATCATGCGGCGCACCGTGGGGTGATCGCAGGCCACCGTATTGCCGGTGCCGGTATCGTTGACCAGCGCACCTGCATCCTCGGGGTGGCGATGATAATAGGTGAGATTGTCGAGGCCCCGTAGGCTCAACGTTGCACCGAAGCGGTCACTTTCGCCTGTGTGGTTGAAAACGAGATCGAGAATGACGCCGATTTCATGCCTGTGCAGTTCCGCCACCGTCTCCGCCAGATCGGCCATTCCATCCGGCGCCAGCCTTGGATCGAGCGCCATGAAGGTGACTGGATTGTAGCCCCAGCCATTCGTCAGGCCGAGTGCTGGCAGATGGCGCTCGTCGATCCAGGCGACAATCGGCAGGAGTTCTATTGCGTCCACGCCAATGCGTTTCAGATGGGTGATGACGGAAGGGTGCCTGAGTGCGCGCAACGTGCCGCGATCCGCTTCCGGCACATCCGGGTGCAACATGGTGAAGGGGCGCACGCCCAGTTCATAGATCAATCCGCCTTTGCGGAACCTCGCTGCCCCTCGCTCGACTGGCTGGTCTTTCGTCAAGATGGATTTCGGAACAAGAGCCGCCGTATCGAAGCCGAATTCGGAGAGGCGAGGATCGTAGGCAAAGCTGTGATCGAGCTGCTTGGCATAGGGATCGATCAGAAGCTTGGATGGATCGAACCACAGGCCGCGATCGGGATCGTATTCGCCATGGGCGCGCAGGCCGTAACGGGTGCCTTGCTTGATGTTTTCGACGAACAGCGTGAAGCGACCTGTTCCTTCGCGGTTCATCTCAAGGTGCTGCACTTCCCGCTTCCCGACCTCATCGAAAAGGCACAGGTCAATCCTGTTTGCGTGAAGGGATTGAACACGGAACCAGCAGCCATCGGCTTGAAGCGTTGCGCCCAGAGGGGAAGAGGTCATGCAATATCCTTTATAACAAAAAGGGCGCCGCTTGCGGCGCCCCAATTTTCTATTCAGGTAATGACCGTTGGGGCATTTCGCCCGGTCCGCTTTTTGATCTCCGCAATCTCGTCCGCCACGGTGATCAAATCGGCCAATGCTGTCTGCGTCTCGATATTGTGGCGAGAAGCATCCGGCTCATAGCGTTCCACATAAAGGCGAAGCGTCGCACCCGAGGTACCCGTGCCGGACAGGCGGAAGACAACGCGGCTGCCCCCTTCGAAGAGAACGCGGATGCCCTGATTCTTTGAAACCGAGCCATCGATGGGATCGTTATAGGCGAAATCATCCGCCGCTTCGACTTTCAAGCTACCGAAGCTCTGGCCCGGCAGGCTGGAAAGCTTTTCGCGAAGGGCTGCGACCAGCTCGTTTGCTGCCTCGGTATCCACTTCCTCATAGTCGTGGCGGGAATAATAGTTGCGGCCATATTCGGCCCAGTGGGCTTCCACGATTTCCTTCACGCTCTTCTTTTTGGCGGCAATGATATTGAGCCAGAAGAGAACGGCCCAGAGACCATCCTTTTCCCGCACATGGTTGGAGCCGGTGCCGAAGCTTTCTTCGCCGCAGACGGTGGCCTTGCCTGCATCCAGCAGATTGCCGAAGAATTTCCAGCCGGTTGGCGTCTCGTACATGCCGATGCCGAGCTTTTGCGCCACGCGGTCGGCGGCGGCACTGGTTGGCATGGAGCGGGCGATACCGGCTATTCCATCGGCATAGCCGGGAGCCAGAGTGGCATTGGCCGCGATAATCGCAAGACTATCGGAAGGCGTGACGAACATGCCTTTGCCGACCACCATGTTGCGGTCGCCATCGCCATCGGAAGCTGCGCCGAAATCCGGCCCGTCCGCGCTCATCACATCGTCATAGAGTTCCCTGGCGTGTACCAGGTTCGGATCCGGGTGATGGTGGCCGAAATCGGGAAGCGGCTCCGAATTGCGAACCGAGCCTGCCGGTGCCCCGAGGCGCTTTTCCAGAATTTCTACCGCATAGGGGCCGGTGACGGCGCTCATGCTGTCGATCACGACGCGGAAGCCGGAGCCAATCAGCGAACGGATCGCGCCGAAATCGAAAAGGCTTTCCATCAGGTCCGCATAGTCGGCAACGGGATCGATCACGTCCACGATCATGTCGCCCAGCGCATACATGCCGATGGTATCGAGATCCACATCGGGTTCTTCGAGGATCTTGTAGGTGTCAATGACCTTGGTGCGGGCATAGATGGCATCGGTGATCTTTTCGGGTGCCGGGCCGCCATTGCCGATATTGTACTTGATGCCGAAATCTTCTGTCGGCCCGCCGGGATTGTGGCTGGCAGACAGCACGATGCCGCCGAAGGCATCGTACTTGCGGATGACGTGTGATGCGGCGGGCGTGGACAGAATGCCGCCCTTGCCAACCATGACCTTGCCGAACCCGTTCGCGGCAGCCATTTTCAGCGCCTTCTGAATGACTTCGCGGTTGTAGTAGCGGCCATCGCCGCCGATCACCAGCGTCTTGCCCTCAAAGCCTTCCAGGCTGTCGAAAATCGACTGGATGAAGTTCTCGGCATAGTGTTCCTGGGCGAATACCGGCACCTTCTTGCGCAGGCCGGACGTGCCCGGCTTCTGGTCCTGATAGGGTTTGGTCGAGACGGTCTTGATCATCAATGAGAACCTTTCGGTAGAAGGCTGGAATACAATTCAGCATAAAGCGCAGCACTCTTTTCCCAACTCACGTCGGATTTCATGCCCTGCTTCTGGATCTGAACCCATGTTTTTGTGTCGCTATAGAGGCGAACGGCACGTCTGAGTGCCCGCTTGTAATGATCGAGAGTGACGGGTCCAAAGGAGATGCCAGTCGCAGCCTTCGCCGCCAGCGCCGCCGGATTGGCATCAACCACGGTGTCGTTCAGTCCGCCTGTGCGCGATACCACCGGCACACAGCCATAGCGCAGGCCGTAAAGCTGTGTCAGCCCGCAAGGTTCGAACCGGGAGGGAATGAGAATGGCATCGCTGCCCGCCTGCATCAGGTGCGACAGCGGCTCGTTATAGGCAACCTTGATGCCGATGCGGCCCGGATGGCGGTTTGCGGCCGCCTGCAGCGCATAGACCAGTTGCGCATCGCCTGAGCCAAGGACCGCGAGCTTTGCATCCATGGCGACCAGATCGTCGGCCGCTTGCGCGATCAGATCGATCCCCTTTTGCCAGGTCAGCCGGGATATGACACAGAAGAGAGGTGCGTCATCGTCCACCAGGCCGAATTCTGCCTCCACCGCGCGCTTGTTCTGGCGGCGCGCCTTCAGCTCGGCACCGCTGAAGCGCTGGGGAATGTCCCTGTCGGTTTGAGGGTTCCAGACATTGACATCAATGCCATTGACGATGCCATGCAAGTCGCCAACCCGCCGGTTCAACAGACCTTCCAGCCCCATGCCGAATTCCGGCGTCAGGATTTCCTCCGCATAGGACGGGCTGACCGTGGTGACCGCCCAGGCGGTCTGGATGCCCGCCTTGAGATAACCGACCTGACCGTAATATTCGACCCCTTCGATATCGAAGGCATGCTGGGGCAGCCCCAGATGCGGGAAGACATCCGGACCGAAATTGCCTTGGAACGCGATGTTATGGATTGTCATCACGCTCGGGATCTTCGGACCGTCGAAAAATCGGAGATAGGCGGGCACGAGGCCCGTCTGCCAGTCGTGAACATGCACGAGATCCGGTTGCCATCCGGGCAGTTCACCGGAGGCAATGCGCGCGCCGGCCAGCGAAAGTGCCGCAAAGCGCCGCCAGTTGTCGTCGTGATCGTATCCATGCACATCGAGATAGGGCCCCCCCGGCCTGTCGAAAAGAGCCGGGCATTCCAGAACCAGAAGGTCGAGCCCGGCCACTTGTGCTGAAAGAATGCGTGCCGGTTCGCCGAGTAGATCGTCGAAATGAAGGCTCAAAGTCACATCGCCCAGCGCCTGCATGACCGCGGGGTAGCCGGGGATGAGGGTTTTCATCTCAATCCCCAGTCCCGCAAGTGCCAGCGGCAGGGCGCCTGCCACATCGGCGAGACCGCCAGTCTTGACGAGCGGATATATTTCGGAGGCGACCGATAGAACCTTCATTCCCATCCCCTTGGCGTCCTTGAAATGTCGCGGATGACGACAGCCAAAGCTCTCGTTAAAGGTCCAGCTTGTCGATCATCGGCTGCGTGATGAGGCATATGCCGTTTTCACTGCGGCGGAAGCGGCTGGCGTCGAGTTCGGGTTCTTCGCCTACCACCAGACCTTCAGGAATGGTTACACCCGCATCGATGACGACATTGCGAAGCTGGGCGCGTCTTCCAATACGAACATTCGGCAGAATGACGGCACCTTCCAGACGGGAATAGGAGTTGGCCCGAACGCCTGTGAAAAGCAGGCTGTTATAGAGCGAGGAACCTGAAATGATGCAGTCTCCCGATACGACGGAGGAGACTGCGGAGCCGCGGCGGTCCTCATCGTCATGCACGAATTTGGCCGGCGGAGTGATTTCCGCATAGGTCCAGATCGGCCAGGATTTGTCGTAGATATCCAGTTCGGGCACAATGCCGGTGAGGTCGATATTGACCTGCCAATAGGCATCGATCGTGCCGACATCGCGCCAGTAGGCCTGCCGCTCGAAATCGGAGCGCACGCAGGATTGCGTGAAGCGGTGCGCAGCCGCTTTGCCGTTCGCAACGAGCCACGGAATGATGTCCTTGCCGAAATCTCGGCTTGACCCGGCATCTGCCGCGTCACGGCGCAGGCATTCCATCAGGAACCTGGTGTGGAAGACGTAGATGCCCATGGAGGCCAGCGCGAAATCCGGCTTGTCGGGCATTCCGGGCGGATCGGCGGGCTTCTCCACGAAGGCGATGATCTCGTCCTTCTCGTTGACATGCATGACGCCGAAGCCGGTTGCTTCCATGCGCGGCACTTCAAGGCAGCCAATGGTGACATCCGCGCCGGAATCCACGTGCTGTTGCAGCATCAGCTCGTAGTCCATCTTGTAGATGTGATCGCCGGCCAGGATCACCATATATTCCGGGTTATAGGCCTCGATGATGTCGATGTTCTGATAGACGGCGTCTGCCGTGCCTTCATACCATTGCGTTTCGGAAACGCGCTGCGAGGCGGGCAGAATGTCGAAGCTTTCGTTACGCTCTGGCCGCAGGAAGTTCCAGCCGCGTTGCAGATGGCGGATCAGGGAGTGCGCCTTGTATTGCGTGGCAACGCCAAAGCGACGGATACCGGAGTTCAGTGCGTTGGAGAGGGCAAAGTCGATGATGCGGGCCTTGCCGCCGAAATAGACAGCCGGCTTTGCGCGCCGGTCCGTCAGTTCCTTCAGGCGGCTGCCTCTTCCCCCGGCCAGCACATAGGCCATGGCATCGCGTGCCAATGGCTGAGCACGTTTAGTCGTCATCAATGTCCTCCCCTTCGAAATTTCAGGCTTCAAATTCCAGCATGATTGTGGCGAGCGGTGGCAATGTTACCTCGGCATAGACCGTTCCCCCGGCAGAGACGGCCTGAACCCGTCCCCCGTTGCCTTTTCCGCTGCCACCATAGATTTCCGCGTCTGTGTTCAGGATTTCCCGCCAGCGTCCCGCCTGCGGCAGCGGCACGCGATAATTCTCCCGATAGACGGGCGTGAAATTGGTGATGACCGCGACTGGCTTTTCTTCCGGTGCCATGCGCAGCCAGGCATAGACGGAATTCTCCGAATCGTCGGCAATCAGCCATTCGAAGCCTTCACCCTCGCAATCGCGGGCGTGCAGGGCAGGCTTTGATCGGTAGCAGAGGTTGAGATCGCGAACGAGGCGGCGCACCCCTTCATGTGGATGGTAGTGCAACAGGTTCCAATCCAGCGAGCGGGCCTCGCTCCACTCGCTCCACTGGGCAAATTCCTGCCCCATGAACAGCAGCTTCTTGCCCGGATAGCCCCACATGAAGGCGTAGTACGCACGAAGATTGGCAAATTTCTGCCAGTCATCGCCCGCCATTTTGGCAATCAGCGAACCTTTGCCATGCACCACCTCGTCATGGCTGAGCGGCAGGACAAAGTTCTCCGAATAGGCATAGATCAGGCCAAAGGTCAGTTCATTGTGATGGTATTTCCGGTGCACGGGTTCACGCTTGAGATAGTTCAGCGTGTCGTGCATGAACCCCATGTTCCACTTGAAGCCGAAGCCCAGCCCGCCCTCATGAACCGGATGCGAGACTTTCGGCCAGGAGGTGCTTTCCTCGGCGATGGTCATCAGGCCCGGATGTGCCGCATAGCTGACCGTGTTCAGCTTTTGCAGGAAGCGAACAGCCTCCAGATTCTCGCGCCCGCCATATTCGTTGGGCACCCAGTCGCCTTCCTTGCGGGAATAATCGAGGTAGAGCATGGAGGCGACCGCATCCACCCGCAGCCCATCCAGATGGAACTTCTCTGCCCAATAAAGCGCATTGTTGATGAGGTAGGAAAGAACCTCGATGCGCCCGAAATTGTAGATGGCCGTATTCCAGTCCGGGTGGAAACCCTGGCGTGGGTCGGCATGTTCGTAGAGTGCAGTCCCGTCGAATTCGCGAAGACCATGTGCGTCGGTTGGAAAATGCGCAGGCACCCAGTCGAGTATGACGCCAAGGCCCACCTTGTGGCAGCCATTGACGAAACGGGCAAACCCCTCCGGGTCGCCAAAACGTGCCGTGGGCGCGTAGAGACCGGTCGTCTGGTAACCCCAGGATGGATCGTAGGGGTGCTCGGTAATGGGCAGGAACTCGATATGGGTGAAGCCCATATCCGTCACATAGGGGATCAGTTCCGATGCCAGCTCGTCCCAGCTGAGGAAGCTGCCATCGCTGCGCTTGCGCCAGGAACCGGCGTGGACCTCATAGATGGAAATCGGCTGTCTGCGATGATCTGCTTCGGCCCAGAATTTGCGATGCGCCTCATCCTCCCATTTCTGCACCAGTTCGGGTGCCGTGATGGAGGCCGTTTGAGGGCGCAGTTCTGCGCGTCTGGCGTAGGGATCAGCCTTCAGCGGTACGGGTTTGCCGGTCTTGCTGACGATTTCGAACTTATAGGTGCTGCCGACCAGTATATCCGGCGCAAAGATTTCCCATATGCCGGTGTCCATGCGCAGCCGCATGACGTGGCGGCGCCCGTCCCAGTTGTTGAAATCGCCCACCACCGAGACCCGGGCCGCATTGGGCGCCCAGACAGCGAAATGAAATCCGTCGACCCCCTCATGCCGCATCGGGTGCGCGCCCATCTTGTCGAAGAGGCGCAGATGGGAGCCCTCACGGACGAAATAATCGTCCATGGGACCGAGAACCGGGCCGAAACTGTAGGGATCGGTCAGCGCCCATTCCACGTCACCGCGCCGGGCACGATAGCGAAGCGGCCTGCGCGCGCTGATGCTCACCGGGCCTTCGAAGAAACCGGCATCATGCCGTTTCTTCAATTCGCCCACGCGTGTGCCATCCAGCGTCAGTGCGACAACCACTTCCGCGCCGGGGATGAAACAGCGGGCAACAAAGCCATTGCCTGCCTTGTGCGGCCCTAGAACCGCGAATGGATCGCCATGTGACCCATTGATGATCGCCTCGACCTCGGCCAGCGGGAGTTCACTTTTGGATAGTCCGTTCTCGCCGAGGGATTTGGGCGTCTGGGTCATCAGGCTCTCCAGATCTCCGTTGCATATTGGCGAATGGTTCTATCGGAAGAGAACCAGCCCATGCGTGCCGTGTTACGGATGGTCTTGCCGTACCAGGAAACGGGATCGCTCCAGATCTGATCCACGTCGCGCTGTGCCTTGGCATAGGCGTCGAAATCGGCAGCCACCATGAACCAGTCATGGCTGTAAATGCCGTCAATCAGAGCCGTGAAGCGGGAGCGGTCATCGGGCGAGAAGACGCCGGACGCAATGGCCGACAAGGCCTGCGCAAGTTCGCGCGACCCTTCGATGATCTCGCGCGGGTTATGGCCATCCGCGCGTGTTTTGGCGACTTCTTCCGCCGTCATGCCGAAGATCACGATGTTGTCGTCACCCACATGATCGCGCATTTCCACATTGGCGCCGTCCAGCGTGCCGATGGTCAGCGCGCCGTTGAGGGCAAACTTCATATTGCCGGTGCCAGAGGCTTCCATGCCAGCCGTGGAGATCTGTTCCGAGAGGTCTGCCGCCGGAACCATGATTTCGGCCAGAGACACGTTGTAGTTCGGAATGAAGACCACTTTCAGCAGGCCACGGACTGCCGGGTCATTGTTGATGACACGCGCCACGTCGTTCGCCAGTTTGATGATCAGCTTGGCGTTGTGATAGCTCGGTGCCGCCTTGCCCGCGAAGAATTTCACCCGTGGCACCCAGTCCAGTTCCGGATGCGAGCGGATCTGGTCATACAGGGCAACCGCTTCCACAATGTTGAGAAGCTGTCGCTTGTATTCGTGGATGCGCTTGATCTGAATGTCGAACATGGCCGAGGGGTCGACGCGCACTCCCATGCGGCTGGCAACCAGATTGGCCAGCTGCACCTTGTTCTGCCGCTTGATGGCCGCGAACTTTTCCTGGAAGTTCGTGTCATCGGCAAAGCCATCCAGAGCCTTCAGCGCTTCCGTGTCGTCTTCGAAGCCATCGCCAATCGCCTCACGGATCAGGTCGGTAAGGCCGGGATTGCATTGCATCAACCAGCGGCGCGGGGTGATGCCGTTCGTCTTGTTGTTGATGCGCGCCGGGTAGAGCGCGTGAAGGTCTGCAAAGACCGTTTCCTTCATCAGTTCGGTATGCAGGGCCGAGACGCCATTGATGGAATGGGAACCCACGAATGCCAGATTGCCCATGCGCACCCGGCGCTCGCCACCTTCGTCGATCAGGGAGATCGCACGGATCTGGCTGTCGCCGAACTTCTTCTCCTTGCGCGCTTCCAGCAGGATCTTGGTGTTGATCGCGTAGACGATCTGCATGTGGCGCGGCAGCAGGCGCTCGAACAACGGGACAGGCCAGCTTTCCAGTGCTTCCGGAAGAAGCGTATGGTTGGTGTAGGAGAAGGTCTGCCGTGTGATTTCCCAGGCATAGTCGAAATCCATGCCGTGCACATCGCAGAGAAGACGCATCAGTTCGGCAATGGAAACCGCCGGGTGCGTGTCGTTCAGCTGAATCGACACCTTCTCATGCAGGTTGGAGAAATCCGGATACTGCTGCAAATGACGGCGCAAAATGTCCTGAAGCGAGGCGGAGGAGAAGAAATACTCCTGCCGCAGGCGCAGTTCCTGGCCAGCCGGGTTCGCATCCGCCGGATAAAGAACGCGGGTCAGGGATTCAGCCTTGTTGCTCTCGCGCAGCGCACCAATATGGTCACCGGCATTGAAGGCATCCAGAAGGATCGGGTCGATCGGCTGGGCCGACCACAGGCGCAGCGTGTTGACCCGCTTGCCGCGCCAACCCACGATCGGCGTATCATAGGCCATGGCAATGACGCGTTCGGCTGGCTTCCAGACGAAGCGTGGGGGATCGTCGTAGCCGCCGACACTCTCCACCGATCCGCCGTAGCCGATTTCGTAGGAGCTTTCCCGGCGCTCGAATTCCCATGGGTTTCCATGGGCGAGCCAGGTTTCCGGCAGTTCCACCTGCCAGCCATCCGCCATCTGCTGGCGGAAAAGACCGTGCACATAGCGAATGCCATAGCCATAGGCAGGAATGTCGACGGTTGCCATGCTTTCCATGAAACAGGCTGCCAGACGCCCAAGACCGCCATTGCCAAGTGCTGCATCAGGCTCCAGCCCCGCAATGACATCGATATCGACGCCGAGCGAGGTCAATGCATCGCGAATCTCTGCCAAAAGACCGAGATTGCTCACGGCATCGCGCATCAGGCGGCCGATCAGGAATTCCAGCGATAGATAATAGACCCGCTTGTCGCCGGTGCTGTAGACCCGCCGTGTGGATTCCATCCACTTGTCGATGATGCGGTCGCGCACCACCAGGATGGTTGCGGTCAGCCAATCGTGCGGCTTTGCAACCTTGGCGTCCTTGCCAATGCGGTAGGTCAGGCGCTCGATGATTTCTTCCGCCATGATTTCAGGACGGGAACTGCGGGGCGCGGGCTGAGGAATTTCGACCGTCGGGAGTGTATTCGTCATAAGGTCGCCAATCTTGCTGGGAGGAACGTGAGAGGAGGCGTTCGGTTCAGGGTAATGGCCTTCTGCTTGTCTCAAATACTAATCGATATGATGCACATGCGTTCCTGCGCCGCAATAGCTTTTACGACAGAATTTCAAAGCGCTTTGAAACGGTTCAAGGGATTGAGCGGAAAAGATAAGGGCACCTGCATTGCTGCAAGTGCCCTATGTGTTTTTCTAAAACAGAAAGTCAATTGGTCAGGCGGGTCTGTGTTTTTGCGGCCTTGCGCCCGATATCGCCGAAAGCTGCCACGAGTTGTGTCATGTTGGATGATTCGTAATAGCTTTCCTGGTTGCTGGCGCAGGCTTGCAGGAGGGACTTGCCGTTGGCTGGTGCCATGAAGGCCACCGTGAAAACCGTGATGCCATCCGCCTTGGCCTCGTTGCAGGCCGCACGCACCTTGTCGTCAATGCCCTTGTTCCAGCTATTGCTGTAGCCCGTCATCTCCCCATCGGTCATCAGCACGATGAAACGGGAGAAGGAATGATTCTTCTTTGACTTGTGCTGTGCGGTCTCGGTCGGATTGAGCGATTTCAGATCCGCAAAAGCAACTGCCATCGCGCCGCTGGCATCCGTTCCGCCTTCGGGCACTTCCGGCAGTGCCATCACGTAGCTTCTGGCGGCAGTTGTTCCCCAGGCGGGCTTCCGTTCAGTCTGCGTTTCGTGGGTGTAGGACACCGCACCGATGCGGATCAGTTCCTTGGCCGCACTCTCCTGCACAGTTGCGTTTGTGCTGTCCGGTGCCGACGCCTTCTGCAATTCGGAGAACAGAACGCCTGCGGCTGCTTTAAGCGCTGCGATCTTGGTGACGTAATTGGTCGTTTGATACGGACCGTAGCACTGGCTCCAGCCGCAATTATACCAGCCTGTGACAGTCTTGGTCGGATTGATCGGATCCACGGTGGTCGTATCCCAGGCCATGGAGCCGGATCGATCCAGAACCAGATACATGGACAGCGCATTGCCTTCCCGGGCGCTGGCGGACGTGCTGTTGACGGCAACCGGCAAGTAGGTAAAGCCCAGAATGCGGGTCAGGCCATTGAGTGCTATCTTGCTTTTCAGCGTGAGCTTTACTTCGAAATTCTTGTTGCTTCCGCCTGCGGAGGTAACCGTCGCAGTGGCGACCATGTTCTTCAGAAGCTCGTCTTCCATTGCCGTGATGGCGTCTTCAGACATTCCGTTCTGGCGCATGCTGGCGAGGTATTGTCCCAGCAGCTCTTTCTTGGCCATGGCTTCAGCCTCGGCCGGGCTGATGTCATCGCGCGACATCTTGGACGCTGCGGCAAGTGTCGCGGAATCGGCAATGTTCTGCAAATTGGAACGCTCGCGCACGGCTTCTGTCACGTCCATTGCCATGCCGCCAACACCCAGAGCGACCGGCAGCAGCAGCGCTGTCATGATACCGAAATTACCGTCCTGATTACGCCAGAACCTGCTGAAGCGTTGCATTGCCCGATCCCCGTCCCATTCATTAGAACGTTTTCACAAATAGGCTTTTCGCTTAAGCAAACCGCTAATGCTTTTGGTTGCATTTTAGTAAAGCGGTTGAATCTGGGGCGGAATTTACGGTTTGATGGGTATAACATCGACGGCTTGTACCGTCCTGTGATTGCCATAGCTCTTCAGGACGCCGATGACCGGCGCCACGTCGGAATAATCGCGACCATAGCCCACGACGATATGATCGGACCCGGCGGGAATATTGTTGGTCGGATCAAGCTCGATATAGCCTGTGGTCTTGCCGCACCACACACGCACCCAGGCATGCATGGCATCGGCTCCTTCCAGCCTCTCTTTGCCCGGAGGCGGGATGGTGCGCAGAAAGCCGCTGACATAGCCGGCAGGAATACCGAGGCTGCGCAAGGCGACGATCATGATGTGGGTAAAGTCCTGGCATACGCCGCGTTTCAGCCCGAAAGCTTCGGCGGGTGTCGTGTCTACGCTGGTGGCCGCGGAATCGTATTTGAACTCGCGGAAGATCCGCTCACAAAGGGCGGTCGCAATCTCCCGTGTCGATTTGCCCGTTGATGCCGTTTCCCGGGCGAAGGCTGCAATCTGCGCATCATCCGGCAATCTTGGGCTGGAACCCGTCAGATGGTGGGGAGATTGGCAATCCACCGAGCGCAGTTCCGCCAGTTCCCGCGCCAGATCGGCAGGGCTTGGCGACAGGTCTGCGGCAACGTTTGCCGCCTCCACCATCACCCGCGCCTGCATGCGGATATCCAGTTTCTCATGCGGCGCGCGCAGCAGGATGGAGGTCGTCTGTTGCCCGAAGAAATCGACAAAGTCGCTTCGTTCCTCGGGGTTTGGAGAAACCGTGACGGAGCCTGCGATCAGTCTTTGCCGATCAGGGATGGAGAGGGGCAGCAGGCGCAGCATATGGCGGGCGCCGGAGGCTGGCACGTCATAGAGATAGCCCATGTGAAGCGAGACATCGTAAAGCATGCGCTATCCGAAATAGGTTCGGCCAAGCAGGTCGGAGAATTTCTCCATCTCTGCCTCCAGCCGCTGGTAAATATCGTCCGTCATGCCCTCCGGCGTCATGACCGCAAGGCCGGAATGAAGGCGCATGGCCTCCCTGTCGAGTGCCGACATCTGGCCCGTGCCATAGGGGTGGGGCAGTTGCTCCACCTCGGTTCGGATCTCGTTCAACTGAAACAGGATCGAGCGGGGGTTCAGCGGGTCGAGAGCGAGAAGGTCGGTCACTGTCAGCCGCGCCGTGTTCACATTGTAACGGCGGCGGTGGGTCATGACGCTGTCGCCGATTTCCAGAAGCATGTCGAGTGCGCCATCCGGTGCATCCGGGCCGGACATGTGGCCGAGCAGGCGCGTCATGTGCAGGCCGCGCTCCAGATAGCGACCGATGGAGAGAAAGCGCCAGCCGGTGAAGCGATACATGTTTTCATGCACCAGACCGGCGAAGCCCGCCAGCTTGCGCAAAAGCACGGTCAGCGCATGGGCGGCGTCGTCTCCATGCTGCACGCCTTCATGGAAGCGGCGGGCAGTCTTTGCCAGATCGTTCAGCGCCAGCCAGCCATCCGGGGAAAAGCGGTCGCGAATATTGCTGGCGGAATAGATCGCGCTGTCGATATTGCGGATCAAAGGCAGCGGAACTGCCTTTGTCATGTCGATGTCGACGCTTTCTAGATAGCGGGAAACATCCGCCAGCAGCGGCTGTTCGGCATCGGCTGCTTCCGCATAGCGCCTGTGCCAGGATCGCAGGATGCGAAGCGCACCTTCCGCCCGCTCGATGTAGCGGCCCAGCCAGAAGAGGTTATCGGCAGCGCGGCTTGGCAGGCTACCCGGCATATTGCGCGAGAAGCTTTCCTCCGGTGGCAGCAGCGTCGGTTTTTCCACCGGCCTGTCGGACACAATCCAGACATCCGCCGCCGTGCCGCCCGCCTGCATGGCAATCGCTGCCACATCGTCGCCGGAGCCGATGCGGGCAAAGCCGCCCGGCATGATCTGCCAGCCCTGTTCGGTGCGCGCCGCAAAGACGCGCAAAGACATGGGGCGCGGCATGAGCCTGCCGTTGACATAAGCGGGCGTGGTGGACAGCGTTACCGCCTCCTGGCCGACGAGGCGCGGGCCTTGCGCTTCCAGCCAGCTTTCCAGGGAATGCTTTTCCGCCTTGCGTGCCGCACCCAGAACCGATTGGCCGTTGTCATCGAAGAAGGGTGCGCGGGAATAGGCTGGACCGATGACCATCTGCTCGATGTTCTCAGCCACATGCTGTCGCTCGGATTTCTGGCCGCACCACCAGGTGGCGATGGAGGGCAGCTTCAATTCTTCACCCAGCAAGTGTCGGCTCATGGCAGGGGTGAAAGCCAAAAGCGCCCGCGTTTCCAGAATGCCGGAGCCGAGGCCGTTGACGATCGTTACTGAGCCCGCACGAAGCGCCTCTACCATGCCGGGGGTGCCGATATGCGAGTTTTGATTCAGCTCCAGCGGGTCGGCGTAGGGAGCATCCAGTCGCCGCCACAGCACGCTGACTGGCTTCAACCCTGCGACTGTTCGCACCATCACGCGCCCGTTAACGACTGTCAGGTCTTCCCCTTCCAGCAGCATAAAGCCGAGATAACGGGCGATATAGGCGTGTTCGAAATAGGTTTCGTTGGCAGGACCCGGAGTAAGAACCGCGATGCGATCATCAGGATAACGTTTTTGCGCCTGAAGGGCATCGCGGAAGGCGCCGAAGAACGAGGCCAGCCGGTGCACATGGCTTTCGCCATAGATATCGGAGAAGGCTCGGGTGGTCGCCACGCGGTTTTCCAGCGCGAAGCCTGCACCGGAGGGGGCTTGCGTTCTATCTGCCAGCACCCACCAGTTGCCATCCGGTCCGCGCCCGATTTCGAAGGAACAGAAGTGCAGATGATAGCCGCTCAAGGGCTTGATGCCGACCAGCGGACGCAAGAATTCGGGGTTGGAGGCAACCAGGGCAGGTGGCAGAATGCCATCGCGCACCAGCCGGTTCTCGCCATAGATATCGGCAACCACCTTTTCCAGCAATTCCGCCCGCTGGATCAGCCCCTCGGAGACCTTTTGCCATTCCTTCTCGTCGATCAGAACCGGAACATGGGAGATTGGCCAGTTGCGTTCTGCACTGCCCTGGCCACCATAGGAGCGGTAGAAGACGCCTGCATCGCGTAGATAACGATCCGCACGGGCGAACCGCTCCATAAGTTCGCTTTCGGAGAGGCGGCTCAGCGAGCCGATCAGGTTCTGCCAGACCGGGCGGATCTGTCCATCTCTGTCCAGCATCTCGTCCGATACGGCGGGCAGGGCGCGATAGCCAAGGATCGGGTCCTCCCCGATCTCGCCTTTCTGCTCGCTTCGGTCATCGGCTGGAACGACGGACAAACTAGACTCCTACAGGCCGGCGCAAATCGAGCGTCAGCGGGAATTCCGCTGAGGGAAGCTCGGGCATCAGGTAATATTGGCCTGCCGTATGCCCCCAAGGCTCAAACCGCGCAAGCCTGCGCGCCTCCGCTTCGTTGCCATTGACAGGAAATGTCTCGTAGTTGCGCCCACCGGGATGTGCGACATGATACACGCATCCGCCGATGGAGCGGCTCGACCAGGTGTCGTAGATGTCGAAGGTTAGCGGTGAATTGACCGGCAGTACGGGATGCAGACCGGATGCCGGTTGCCATGCCTTGAAGCGCACGCCAGCCACGGCTGCACCAGAGATTCCGGTTGGTGCAAGCGGCACAGCGCGGCCATTGCAGGCCACACGATAGCGGGCAGGATTGCTGGTTTCCAGCTTCACCTGCAAGCGCTCGACGGAAGAATCCACGTATCGCACGGTGCCGCCGATGGCACCCTGTTCGCCCATCACATGCCATGGCTCCAGCGCCTGACGGATTTCCAGCTTCGTGCCTTCATAGTCCACCTCGCCAAAGAAGGGGAAGCGGAACTCCAGCTGGGCTTCGAACCATTCGGGCCGCAGATCGAAACCATTCTGGCGAAGGTCGGCCAGCACATCGAGGAAATCCGCCCAGACGAAATGCGGCAGCATGAAACGGTCTGCGAGGGCAGTGCCCCAGCGCACAAACGAGCCCTGCGCCGGGTTTTTCCAGAAGCGGGCAATGAGTGCGCGCACCAGCAATTGCTGCGCCAGAGACATGCGGGCATTCGGCGGCATCTCGAAGCCGCGAAATTCCACGAGACCCAACCGCCCCGTCGGACCGTCCGGCGAAAACAGCTTGTCGATGCAGATTTCAGAGCGGTGCGTATTGCCCGTCACATCGGTCAGCAGGTTGCGGAAGAGCCGATCGACCAGCCAGGGCAGCGGGGGCAAGCCCTGTCCCGGTGCGGGCACCTGCGACAGCGCGATCTCCAATTCATAGAGGCTGTCGTGCCGTGCCTCATCGATACGCGGTGCCTGACTAGTGGGGCCGATGAAGAGGCCGGAGAAGAGATAGGAAAGCGAGGGGTGCCGCTGCCAGTGCAGAACGAGGCTTTTCAGAAGGTCAGGACGGCGCAGGAAGGGGCTATCGTTCGGGTTGGCACCGCCCACAACCACGTGGTTGCCGCCGCCGGTTCCGGTGTGGCGACCATCGATCATGAATTTGTCTGCGCCGAGGCGGCTGTTGCGCGCTTCTTCGTAGACGGCTGTAGTGATTTCCACGCAGTCCTTCCAGTTGGAGGCCGGGTGGATATTGACCTCGATGACGCCGGGATCGGGCGCGACACGGATCACGTTCAGCCGTTCATCCTGTGGGGGCGTGTAGCCTTCGATGTGAACCGGCAGGTTCAGCGCGCTTGCGGCGCGCTCTGCCGATGCGATGAGATCGAGATATTCTTCCAATGCTGCCGTCGGCGGCATGAAAACGCAAAGCCGCCCGTCACGCACTTCTACGGAGATGGCGGTGCGTACGCGACCGCCGATCTCCTCATAGGATTGGCCGAGTTGGGTCTGCTGGGCGATATCGGGCCGCAGCGAATGCTCTGGCATGACGCGACCCTTCTCGGTGGAAAAGTCCGGCAGGGGCGGGCGCTCGACTGTCGGATCGACCGGGTTGATGTAGGGGTACCAGGAGGGCGCAATATAAGGCAGGGAATTAAGCGGCAGGCGGAAGCCGACGGGGCTATCGCCGGGCACAAGATAGAGCCGCCCACGGCGCGTGCGCCATTTCTCGCTCACCCAGCTGCGGCCTGAGGCGCGTGTCTGCCAGGCCTGAACCGGAAGCACATAGCCTGCGGGCGTCGTCAGGCCCTGCGAGAAGACTCTGGCAATGCGGTTACGTTCTTCCGGATCTTTCAGCTTCGAATTGGCCGGATCGACGTTTTCCGGCAGGTTTGCTTCGCGGATGATCCATTCCGCCGGGTCTTCATAGGCGGGGGTGACATTATCTGCCGAGAGATCCAGCTCAAGAGCGATGGCCTGCAGCAAGCGGGCCGCATCCTCGTGGGTTACCTTGTGATTCTGGCTCTCCACCGCAATGAGCTTCGGGTCGGTCCAGATCGGCAGGCCGTCCTTGCGCCAGTAGAGAGAGAAGGTCCAGCGGGGAAGGCTTTCGCCTGGATACCATTTGCCTTGACCGTAATGCAGGAAGCCGCCGGGCGCGAAGCGCTCCCGCAGTTTTCGGATCAGCACATCGGCGCGGTCGCGCTTGGTGGGGCCAACCGCTGCCGTGTTCCATTCCTCCGACTGGAAATCATCGATGGATACAAAGGTCGGCTCGCCGCCCATGGTCAGGCGGACATCCTGCGCCTGGAGCACGGCATCGACCTGTTCGCCCAGCCTGTTGAGGGCCTCCCAGCTTTCATCGGAGAACGGCTTGGTAATGCGCGGATGCTCGGCAACGCGCGAAACCTTCATGTCGAAATCGAAACTGGTCTCCGCTTCCCCGAAATAGCCACCGGAGATGGGGGCGGCGTTCCTGTAATGGGGCGTTGCTGCCAACGGGATATGGCTTTCGCCTGTCAGGAGGCCGGAGGTGGGGTCGAGCCCGATCCATCCAGCACCCGGAAGATAGACTTCTGCCCAGGCATGAAGGTCGGTGAAATCGTGATCGGTGCCCGAGGGGCCATCCAGCGCCTTCAGATCCGGCGTCAGCTGGATCAGGTAACCGGAAACGAAACGGGCAGCAAAGCCGAGGTGGCGAAGGATCTGCACGAGCAGCCAGCTCGTATCGCGGCAGGATCCCTTGGCCTTCTCCAGGGTTTCCTCCGGTGTCTGTACGCCGGGTTCCATACGGATGACATAGCCGATTTGCTGCTGCAAGCGTGCATTGAGATTGACGACCATGTCGACAGTCGGCTGATCGGGGGCGTGATCGATGGTGTCCAGGAAGCGGCTGAGAAGCGGGCCTGTCTCTTCCGGTGTTCGATAGATCGACAGGTCTTCGGCGAGATCTGCCGGATAGTCGAAAGGCCATCGGGTCGCCTGCTCTTCGACGAAGAAGTCGAAGGGATTGTAAACCGTCATGTCCGCGACCAAATCGACCTCGATCTTGAACTCTGTCACCGGATCGGGAAAGACGAAACGCGCAAGGTAATTGCCGTAAGGGTCCTGCTGCAGGTTCACGAAGTGGTTTTCGGGCGTGACCTTCAGCGAGTGACTGATGACGCGGGTTCTGGAATGGGGGGCCGGCTTCAGGCGGATGATCTGCGGTCCCAGGCGGACAGGACGATCGTATGTGTAATGCGTGAGATGATAAATACCGGCCTTGATCGACATGAAGCTCCTTGCCGGGGCTTCTCGTGCGAGCCCACCCTCAAATTGCCGGGCGAGTTTGTGCAATGCAAGGCGACAAAGCAAGCTGTTTTGCTGGCGCAAACAGCATCCGCTTCAACCTGGCAAAGCAGGGTTAAAGTTCAGTCTTTCGATCCGTGTGGTTTTGACTTCACCTGCGTGCACTCTTTCATGCCGCCCAGAACAGGCGCATGTGCTTATTCTTGCCGGATGCAAACACAGTGGGCGAATGCCAGCAATGAATCGCCACAACCACAGTGCAAATTCGTTGAGCTACAAAATTGCACAGATTCACGGCTGCTGCTTATAAAACGGGCATTTGTGCCCTGCGCTTAGGCAGTAGGCCTAGCTAAGCTTGCCTTTCGGCGAGGCAGAATCCCGCACCGCTTCCTCATGATACCAGCTGCCGCCGAATGCCAGATCGCAAAGTGCGGGATTTGCCTCCGGAGCCTTCCTGTCCATTCGTTGAACGAATTCGCGCCGTGCGCGAAGGCCGCCCGCAGGGAAGGGAATGATCTGTGCCGTGGTTCTCTCAGCTGGTGTCGTCATGATCTTATCCTTGGTGCATTCTTCCGCCCGGAATGTTTGTTTGCATAAAAAATAGACGCTATGCATTATTTTGCATCTTTTGTCTGCGGATTCTTTGAGCATAATGCCCATATTTTATCCAGATTGCAAGGGGCTCGCAGGATTTGCGCCTTTGCGGCCGAGCCTGCGCGGCTGTACTCTTCAGAACGAAACGAGGGGTATGCCGTTCCATTATAAATTTCTGAACAATGTTCACCGGCTGCTTCCCTGAAACGGGGATCACGGTTTTGTTGGCCTCGTTCTTTTGGTCCATTTCGAATCTGGCACGGCTTGTGCATCGTTGAAACCAGTCCCCGAAGGCGCGCCCATGAAGGAGCGATGCGGACGGGATGTGCTGACAACGCGCAGAATTAAGAAACGAGAGATCCCTATGACGAAATACAAGCTCGAATATATTTGGCTCGACGGTTACAAGCCGGTGCCGAATCTTCGCGGTAAGACCCAGATCAAGGAATTCGACGCGTTCCCGACGCTGGAGCAGCTGCCGCTCTGGGGCTTTGATGGTTCCTCCACGATGCAGGCTGAGGGTCATAGCTCTGACTGCGTGCTGAAGCCTGTTGCAATCTATCCCGATCCGGCCCGCACCAACGGCGCGCTGGTCATGTGCGAAGTCATGATGCCGGATGGCGTTACTCCGCATCCGTCCAACAGCCGCGCAACCATTCTGGATGACGATGGTGCATGGTTCGGTTTCGAGCAGGAATATTTCTTCTACGAAAACGGCCGTCCGCTCGGCTTCCCGGAGCAGGGCTACCCGGCACCGCAGGGCCCCTACTACACGGGCGTTGGCTATAAGAACGTCGGTTCCATTGCTCGCGAAATCGTTGAAGAGCACCTGGATCTGTGCCTTGCAGCCGGCATCAACCACGAAGGCATCAACGCCGAAGTGGCCAAGGGCCAGTGGGAATTCCAGATTTTCGGCAAGGGCTCCAAGAAGGCTGCCGACCAGATCTGGATGGCGCGCTACCTGCTTCTCCGTCTCTGCGAAAAGTACGGCATCGATGTCGAATTCCACTGCAAGCCGCTCGGCGATACCGACTGGAACGGTTCCGGCATGCACTGCAACTTCTCCACCACCTACATGCGTGAAGTTGGCGGCAAGGAATATTTCGAAGCGCTTATGGCGGCTTTTGCCAAGAACTGGAAAGAGCACATCGACGTTTACGGCCCGGACAACCATCTGCGCCTGACCGGCAAGCACGAGACGGCTCCGTGGAATAAGTTCTCCTACGGCGTTGCTGACCGTGGTGCCTCCATCCGCGTGCCGCATTCCTTCGTCAACAATGGCTATCGCGGCTACCTCGAAGATCGTCGCCCGAACTCCCAGGGCTGCCCGTACCAGATCGCTTCGCGCGTTCTGGCCACGATTGCCGAAGTACCGACAGCGGCTTCCGCTGCGGCATAAATCATCCTCCCAAGGATAGTGAAGAAAAAGGGCGTCGGTTCAACCGGCGCCCTTTTCACGTTCTGGTTCAGGCTTTCACATCTCGCCGACGGCTTCGCGTCTCTGGCGATCCAGTTCTTCACTGTAGCGGCGAAGCACATGGGCCTCGGAAAGCTGGCCGATGACCTTGCGGTCGATCAAATTGTTGATGACCGGCAATGCTTCTGCATGGGCCTGATCGAAGATTTCCACGGCCTGCTTGGCATTCATGCTTGGCAGCAGGAAATCGTTCTGGAACTGGATGAAATCCTTCAGTTCCGTGCGTGGGCGCGTGCTTTCCGCCTCATCGGCATAGATATCAGGCACGGGGATCATGCCTGCATATTTATCTTCCGCATCGAGCAGGATCACGCGTTTGGCGGAACCGAGTGGAAAGGTTTCCCGGAACTCGGAAAGACCGCTGTCGACCTTGGCGCATTTCACATCGGAGCGCATCAGCTTGTCGACGGTCAGATTGCGGATCCAGCCCACATCATGGGCGCTGCGGATGCTCTCACCCCGCAGGTGGAAGCGCCATGTGGCGAAGGAGTAGCCGAACATGTTGCGCACCACGAATGATGAGGTGATGACCGCAGCCAGCACAAGAGCCGTAATGGGGAAGTCGGCTGTGATTTCCAGAGCCAGGAAAGTCATGGTCAGCGGACCGCCGATAATGGCAACCGCAAGAGCGCTCATGCCGACAACGGAAAGAACCGTTGGTGTCAGCGAACCGGTTGTGATGAAATCAGCGGGCACCGAGAAGATCTTCCCCACCAGTGCGCCCATGAACAGTGAGGCAAAGAACAAGCCGCCACGAAAACCTGATCCAATCGAAACGGCAGAGGCCACGGACTTCAAGAGGAAAAGGCCGATCAGGATCTGCACTGGCGCATTTGAATCGAGGTTGATGTGCAATGCGCCATGACCGGCGGAGAGCACTTGCGGTGTGATCATGGCAAGGAGGCCCACAATGATGCCGCCAAGGGCCGGTCGCACATAAGGGGGCAGCGAGCTCTTGCGCGCCGTTTCCTCGATGAAAGCGACGCCTTGCATGAGCAGGATGCCCACGCCTGCACAAATCGCCCCGAGCGCGATGGCCGGCACATAGTCTGCTGGCGTAATGGTGCCGATTTCACCAACCTCGATGAGGAAGCTATCACCGGAGAAGCTGCGCGCCACGAAAGTGGAGACGATTGCTGAAATAACCACAGGTGCCAGTGCCACCATGCTGTAGGTGCCAATGATCAGTTCAAAGGCATAGAAGGAGCCGGTGAGGGGGGCGTTGAAAGCCGCAGAGATTGCGCCCGCCGCGCCACAGCCGACCAATATGCGCATATCCTCCCGCCGAAGCTTCAGCTTGCTGCCAAGCTTCGAGGCAAGCCCGGCAGAGAGCTGGGTGTAGCCGGCCTCCAGGCCTACCGAGGCGCCAAAACCGTTGGAAATAAGGTTCTGAACCGCAACGATGATGCTATCCGTCAACGAGATGCGCCCACCATAGAGGGCATTTGCTTCGATAGGGTCAACGATCGGGCGCCGTCGCCGCTGTGCCAGTATATACAGGAAGATGCCAAGCAGGATGCCGCCCGCGATCGGTCCACACAGAACGAGCAGCTTGTTTTCGATTTGCGATGCGCTCAACCACTCGCCCATTTCAATCCCGTAGACGAGACTGTGTAGAGCGCGGGAAATCCAGCTCATGCCGCTAACGGCGCAGCCAGCAGCTATCCCGATCAGCAGGCTGGACAGGATAAGCCCGATTTCCGAACCGCGCGCAAAGGCCTTCTTCTTGAATAACTTGCCCCAGGCTTGGCCGAGCTTGAAAATATGTGTTGCCGACAGCGTCTGCATGGGGCGCTCTTGCCCTCCCGGTGGCTGATCGCCCGCTCTTTGCCGGAGTGTGCGATGGAACTTAAACTGCGGAAGTCGCCTTGTCTGGAACCAGAGTTTGGCTTCAACTTCAAGCAGGCAATTGGTCATTAATTCGCGGTCGTCAACCCGCCATGATGTCTGCCTTGATTCCTGGCAGGCCTATACCCGCAGAACGATGAATAGCAGGTTCACCTGCCATTCACGTGAATGCTCATATTTTCAAAATCGCATTCAAATTGAGGTCACGAAAATGAAAGCGTTAGTCCTCGCCGCCGCCATGCTTGCAGCAGGCGCGGTTTCCACGCAGGCGCAGCCTCTTGCGGTCAAGCCGAAAATCGCACCCACTGGCGTGGTGGAGAAAGTGGATTATGCCTGCGGTCCCGGCTGGCGGTTGAACCGCTGGGGCGCGTGCGTGCCCCGCAGGGGGCCTCCGCCTCCTCGCTATTACCGTCCGCCACCGCCGCCACCCGGCTGGGGTTGGGGCCCGCCGCGACATCATCGCCATCACCATCGCGATTGGGACAGGCCACGTCACCATCATCGGGATTGGGGCCCGCCACCGCCGCGCTGGTACTGAGCAGGTATTGATCCTGTACCGAATAAGGCCTGTCGCACAAAAGGGTGCGGCGGTCTGCCGAGAGCGGCTGGAGCCTTTTCGCATCTAACAGAAACACTCTTTGTGTTTACGCATTTCCGAACCGAAAATCGCTACACACTTTTGTCAGGTAAATGCGCTGAGCGCTGCGACAATAACTTCAAGCGTCAGCAGTCAATCGCAAAGATCGCAAGCCGCGTCAGGTGATTCGCGGAGGGCGGCGTTAAGCGCTCGGACTTCAGGAAGGCGCTTGTGACGGCAATCAATACAGCTGGAGTGACGCGGGACGGCGAGCCCCTGCATCTGACCCCGCACATCTTGCGAAAGGGGATGGCGACATGGCTGCATGTGCGGGGCGTTTCTGACAGGCTGCTTCAGCCCCGGCTAGGCCATGCGCCCGGTTCTAGCGTCACCCACAAAACCTACACCCACACCATCACCGATGACATGCACGCTGTTATGATCGATCTGGATGCGGAAAAGAGGTCAGGCAAGACTTAGCTATGCCTATTCTTTAGTGTCGTACGGCCCAAGGAAGCGCACCCCATTGAAATGGATTAGATGCGTGGGCGCTTCTGCAACCCAGACCTCAGTTTCCCACGCAATCTCCGACAGATACCTTGCCATCAGTCGCCGCGTCGGAAACGCGGTTACATAGACAAGCCCAGGTTTTGCAGAAGCAAAGAGTTTGGCCAACTCACCATGGCGCTTCCCGTCAACGGGGCCGTGAGAGGTGACGCTCTCGATTAGAAGCAGCCAATTCTTTTCTGGGTAGTAGATCACGACGTCCGGCAATTTGCCGTGCTTATCGACCGTGACACCAAGCGACCGAAGAGCTTCGGTGTCGAAGTACCCGACTTTTTCTCCTTTGTCGCCCGCGTAAATCAGTTGCCCGCCCGGCACAAAACGCGCGGCGAAGTCCTCAATGATATCTTTGATCAATTCGCTATGGTCGCCAGGGCTGAGCGAAAGTGTGCGCCCATCGGCAAGCGTTACAGGGATTTTATTCTGCTCTCTTTCGGCAGCGTATCGGGCCGCGAGGGTTTCCCTCAGTGCCAAATAGTCAGCCAAATTCGTCGCCCACGTTGGGCTGCCGAACGATTGCAGCAATGCCAGGGCGGACGGTTCAATCTGATAAACCGCGCGAGGCGAATTCACGGGCCGGGTAGGCTCATCGGGATTGTAAAGCGCCAAGCCCGCATCAACAAATTGATGCATGGTCCGCCTTCGAATGGTCTCCCGTGTGTTGGGTGCCCACTCCTTTCCGCAATGCTCACGTGCCCAATCCATAATTGGCGTTATGCCCATGAGCGGGGCGGTTGCCTCAGCCCAGGTCTTGCCCGGTCGAAGGTCAAGAATGGATAGGAGACAGATCGAAGATCGCTCATTCTGTTGTTCTCTTGGCAGGCCAAGGGCTGCGAGAATTTCCCCGGCTTCCCGAACGAGCTTTGCAACTTGATCTTCACTCACCTAATTGCCTCTTCAAATGCGCGGTCAACCATCTCTTGATCGGGGGTGCTGTTTAGCGCCATCACCCACCTACCCAAGGAACACAGAACCTCCCGAGACGGGTATTTCATGCTCTTTAGATCACCCGCGTTAACCTGGGTGTGGCCATTAAATCTTCGGAACGAAGCGTCGGCGGCTGAAGTGTTTAGAAACACAGCGAGGCCTTTGGCCAACTCCTCACTCAATGGCTGTTTCTTTTCGTGAATATAGTTCACGTGGTTCTCCAGCCCTATGCGGCTGAAGCCTGCCAATTCTCTCGGATCAATGACGCCCGCAACTATTCGCCTCTTTTCTTCTTTCGAGGAGAAGCGGCGAACTACTGGATACCAACCGTTAGGTATCAACCACTTTCGGGACTCATCATCGTCTACAATAGCGTTGAATTTTTTGATGTCTTCGACCGGCCATTTTAGCCCGTACCCAATCTGATGGCCTGGATACAGCAGGGGAACGGTTCCTTCCTCCGGCATCTTTCGCGTGTGGTAGCGCATGCGAAAATCGACAACAGGTCCCGTGGACACCGTCAGCCCCAGGGACGCAATCGTATGCGTCAGTCCGGGAAGGTCGAGCGGATCGACCTCTTCCGAAGTGGGGATGTGAATAAAGCGCTCCCGGTCTCCCGGATGCACTATCTTCGTAAAATCGTGCCGCGTTATCACAAGGTCACTGAATGTGTCGTCTGTAGATGTGGAAACCTCTACCGTTGTCTGTTGACCGCCACGCTCTAGAACGATGATGACGTTTTCCTGGAGGACTTTGTCATCTTTGAAGGCTGAATTTCTGCTATCGAACAGGTGCATTCGCTTGATTGCTGCTCGCTTGAAAATCCAGTCACGGAAGGGTCTGTAGTAGGGGCCATTGCAGAAACTACGAGGAATGATGGCAACCAAGGTTCCGCCCTGGACCATCAGATCAAGTGCCAAAGCTACAAAGCCGGTGTACAAATTCACCGTCTCTAGACCTGCTCGGCTCATGGCCACGCGATGAAGCGAGCCCGTATTGATTTTCTTATAGGGCGGGTTCAGGATCGCATGCGTAAACGTTTGCCGCCCTGCTAGCGAGAGCTGAACTGCCGCTTCGATGAAGTCATCTGCAAAGACCCTTGGCTGGAAGGCCATCCGCTCCGCGTATTCAGCAAGATGATCTCTAAGGTGGGCATTGAGGCGGGGGTCAATTTCGAAAGCCTCAGCAACGACGCCATCAAATTGGAATCCGCCTTCCACCCAGCGATCTAAGAATGCACAAGTGAGAGCGCCAACACCTGCCCCGGCGTCAAGGAGGCGGCATATCCCGTGGGCGTTGGGGAACAAAGATGCCATAAACCGCGCCGTTGGGGCGGGCGTCATGAACTGTCCCAGCTTAGATTTGTGACGCTGTTCAGTTGACGCAGAGACGTCCTTACGGATGCGATCTGCTTTATCGAGGAGGGCTACAGGCGCTTCTTGCTTTGACATGCTCGAGACGTAGACCAAAAGCAAATCACCCGCATCAGGCAAACGTCGCTTTCCCCAACTTGGTGGCGCGAAATCTAAGCCTGAAAATTTTCCGTTCCGGATCGGGAAGCCGCCCGCTATTGGGGCTAAAACGGGTGTCCGAACTTGGCAACATTTGGCAACATCAACGAGAAAAGGGCCTAGCGATTTCTCGCTAATCCCTCGAAAAGGATGGTGGGCGTGACAAGGATCGAACTTGTGACCCCTACGATGTCAACGTAGTGCTCTCCCGCTGAGCTACACGCCCTTCCGTGGCGGCGGATAGACCATAAAAGCGGCCGATCCGTCAACCGCTTTTTTTGTCTTTGTGACGCTTTTTTTGCAGCGCCACTCAAGCCCCCGGCAAATAGGCCTCAGGCGGCCAGAAGCTTGTTCACTTCATCCACAAGATCGCGCAGATGGAACGGCTTGGAGAGGACCTTTGCATCCTTCGGCGCCTTCGAATCGGAATTCAGTGCAACGGCGGCAAAGCCCGTGATGAACATGACCTTGAGGTCCGGGTCCAGTTCGGTCGCGCGACGTGCAAGTTCGATTCCGTCCATTTCAGGCATGACGATATCTGTCAGCAGAAGCGAGAATGGCTCTTCGCGGAGGCGATCATAGGCGCTGGCTCCGTTATCAAACGAGATGACCTTGTAACCGGCCTTCTCAAGCGCCTTCACGAGGAAGCGGCGCATATCATTATCGTCTTCTGCGAGAAGTATTTTTTGCATCATCAGGACCGTTATTGATTTCTCGTGGTTCTGGACAACTCGTTACGAGCCAATCTGCCTTGCAAGCAAACGATGGTCGTCAAAGTACATCCGTGGGTAGGCATTGAGATAGTATGGACTTCGGAGCAGGCAACTGGCAACATGGCGTCTTGAGTTGTTCACGACATGGTAAAGACCGGATGGATTGGCTGACAGGCGAATTTGAACCCTTTGAGGTCCGCGAGCCTGAAACGCAGACAATCCCTTTCGTTTTCAATTCTCCCCATAGCGGAAGGCATTATCCGGCGCAATTCCTGGCGGCATCACGTCTTGATGCATTGGGGATACGCCGTTCCGAAGATCATTTCGTCGATGAGCTTTTTGCCGATGCGACCCATTTCGGCGCACCTTTATTAGTAGCACATTTTCCGCGCGCCTATCTGGATGTGAATCGTGAGCCTTACGAGCTCGATCCACGCATGTTTGAAGATCCGTTGCCGTCTTACGCCAATATCGGTTCGATGCGGGTTGCGGGCGGGCTTGGCACCGTGCCGCGGATCGTTGCGGAAAACATGGAAATCTATGCGCGCAGAATGCCGGTTGCCGATGCGCTGGCGCGCATTGAGACCATATACAAGCCCTACCACGCTTGCCTGCGCCGCCTGATTGCCCGCACCCATGCGCGCTTCGGGCTCTCTATCCTGATAGATTGCCATTCCATGCCCGGCAATATCAAGGTCGCGGGTACGGATGCACGGCCCGATTTCATCATCGGGGACCGCTACGGCACCAGTGCATCCGCAGAATTGTCGCGTGCGGCAATCCAGTTCCTGGAGGATATGGGCTTTAACGCCGTCCGAAACAAACCCTATGCGGGCGGCTTCATCACAGAGCATTACGGTCGCCCGGTTCGCGGGCTGCATGCCTTGCAGATTGAAATCAACCGTTCGCTTTATGTGGATGAGGCAACGCTTGAAAAGCGTCCCGAATTCGATCTGATCGCCGGTGTACTCTCCACCTTCATGCGTCAGATGGTGGAATTTGCCGAAGCTTTCTCCATTGAGGCAACGCTCGCGGCAGAGTGAACCACCATCCCCGACATGTGGCCGTCGTCCGACTTCGAGATGACAATCACGTGCAGCGTGCCGGACGATGGATTGTCGTCATCGCAATCGTCCGGCAACCATGTCAGGTGCCGCTCCTCAGGTCAGGCTGCGGCCGACATGCTTCATTTCTCCGGCATCAGCGATGAGTGGAGATGGTCGATTTTCCATTGCCCGTCTTCAAAGCGGTAGATGAAGCTGTAGCGTCCCTTGACCTCGGATTGTTTTCCGGTTGCCGGATCGGTCAGGCTGATTGTCCAGGTGCCGACGTTGGAGGCCGTGTGGCAATCGATCTCGATCGTGGATGTGTCGATGCGCGCCGAGGGGCTGTTCTTCAGGAAATGATCAAAATAATCCTTCACCTCATCGGGAGTGCTTCTTGGCTTGTTGGAGAGCGTTGGAAGCAGCAGAGGTTCTTTCGCAAAAAGGGCTGTGACTGTTTGGGAGTCCTTGGTGGCCCAGGCCTTGTTGAAGTCGTTGAAGAGGTTTTCAACCTGCGCCTTCGAAATCGGCTCACAGGTCTCCGTTTTTGCCTGTGCGGCAACGCCTCCACCGGCGGCGATCACGAGGGCCAGACTGGCAACGGCATAAGCTTTCTTCATGTATCGATCCTTTGTATCCTGTCTTGACGACACAGGTACATATGAGTGCGGGACCGGAAACTACAATCGCGATCAAGTATTTTTCGGAAATAAAATCCTTGTTATATTAGACCTTATTAATTATCGTGAATTTATAGTTGTGATTTTCCAGTTATATTCAATGCTGGATGCAGTAAATGACGACAAGGGCGGGTGCGGTGAGGGACGCGTGTCCATCACCGCCAATTGCTTGAAGGCGGGCATCCGTTGCGGCAGGAAAGGTTTTAGCCTGCCTGAACTATTTCAAGGAAATCTTCCACATCCTTGCGCTCGGTGGCAAAGCTGGTAACGAGCCGCACCAGCATTTCGCCCTCCTGGACAGGCTGCGCCATGTTTGCCGGTTCCGACCAGTCGTAGAACTTCGCACCCTTTGCGTGGGCAGCGTGCATGCGCTCAATCGGGAGGACGGCAAAAACTTCATTGCTCTCGGTCTGCCAGGCAAGGCGTACACTGTTGGATGATGCAAGTCCCTCCCGCAGCAAGTCCGCCATGGAATTGGCGTGGCGGGCCAGATCGAGCCAGAGGTCGTCTTTCAGGTAGGCGTCGAATTGCGCCGAGATAAAGCGGGATTTGGAGAAAAGCTGCGCTGCGCGTTTGCGCAGAAAGGGCATCTCCTTTGCCTTTTCCGGATCGAAGAAGATGACGGCTTCGGCGCACCAGCAACCGTTCTTGGTGCCGCCGAAGGAGAGTGCGTCCACACCGCTCTTCCAGGTCATTTCCGCAGGTGTCGTGCCAAGCTTAACAAGAGCATTGGCAAAGCGTGCGCCATCCATATGCAGCGGCAGGCCGTTTTCTTTCGCGATGGCTGAAATGGCGCGGATCTCGTCAAGGCTATAGATCGTTCCCACTTCGGTGGCCTGGGTGATGCTGATGGAATTGGCGCGGCCGTGGTGAACGGCGTCTTGCGGGAAGCGGGAAATCCTGGCTTTCAGTCGCGCCGGGTCAATCTTTCCAGCTGTGCCTTCGACTGGTGCAATACGCATTCCACTGAAGAAGTCAGGTGCCCCGCATTCATCTTCAATTACATGCGCGTCCGCATGGGCAAATATCACGCCGCCGGGCTTGGCGAAATTGGCAAGAGCCAGCGAATTTGCCGCCGTGCCGGTTGCGACGAAGAAGACTGCGACCTCCTTCTCGAAGATGTCATTGAAGCGTGCTTCGATGGTGCGATCCAGATCGCTGTTGCCATAGGCGGCCGCGAAACGGGTCGTTTCGTTCATCAGTCGCTCATTGATGGCGCTATGCGCGCCAGCCCAGTTGTCGGAAGCAAAAAACATGTAGGGACTTTCCAGTTCTGTATGCAGGTGGCCTGGAGCCTAAGCAGATCGGCGAGGGGTTCAATGAAAAAATTCGCATATTGAGAAGCGGACCTGATTTCGGTGCCTCCAACTCGCCCTCCGCTCACGCTTCCTCGCAAGAATTTATACGAGGGGTTTGAGATCGGGAAACTTTCTGTCGCCAGAACTCTTGGTGATGAAACTTTCCTGTGTCCGTCAACAAATTATTTCAATCTCAATGTCTTGCACCTTGAACAGTTGTCTGTCATAAAATTTGGGAAATAGGACAGATATGTTGTCCTAATTTTTGTCTTGGTGCCGCTTTCGTTGTTCCGGAAGGATGTGGCGGTGCCTCAGGCGTCGGTCGGTTGGCCGGGCTAGAAACCGAAACTTCCGCCCCGGCGGTGACTAGGAGGAAATGATGACGAAGCCTGTATCCACTCCCCAAGAGGGTGAGAGCATGAAAGCCGTTATCCCAGCCCGTCTGTCTCCGTCGGGCATGCCGTTCGCGCAAGGTCTTTACGATCCTCGCAATGAGCACGATGCCTGTGGCGTTGGCTTCATCGCGCATATGAAGGGGCAGAAGTCGCACCAGATCGTCAAGGATGGTCTCTTCATTCTGGAAAACCTCACCCATCGCGGCGCAGTTGGTGCCGATCCGCTGATGGGCGATGGCGCGGGCATATTGGTGCAGATCCCGGATCGCTTCTTCCGCGAAGAAATGGCGAAGCAGGGCGTGACGCTGCCAAAGGCTGGCGAATATGCGGTTGGTCACATCTTCATGCCGCGCGACCCGGAGCAGATCGAGCACTTCAAGAAGGTGATGATTGAGGTCATTGCCGAAGAGGGACAGCAGTTCCTCGGTTTCCGTGATGTGCCGGTCGACAATTCCTCGCTCTCAAAGGCGCCGGATATTGCGGCAACCGAACCCTATCACTGTCAGATCTTCATCGGCGCTGGCCGCGACGCCGCGACGAACCATGATTTCGAACGCAAACTGTTCCTGCTGCGCAAGGTCATCTCCAACCGCATCTACGATCAGTTCGGCGGCCAGGAAACCGGCTTCTATCCGGTTTCGCTGTCTTCCTCGACCATTGTCTACAAGGGCATGTTCCTCGCCTATCAGGTCGGTGCCTACTATAAGGACCTGAGCGATCCGCGTTTTGAGTCTGCCGTGGCGCTTGTCCACCAGCGCTTCTCCACCAATACCTTCCCATCCTGGAAGCTGGCACACCCTTACCGCATGGTTGCCCATAACGGCGAAATCAACACGCTGCGCGGCAACGTGAACTGGATGGCGGCGCGTCAGGCGTCGGTCTCTTCGCCCTTCTTCGGTGACGATATTTCCAAGCTCTGGCCGATTTCCTATGAAGGCCAGTCGGACACGGCCTGCTTCGATAACGCGCTCGAATTCCTCGTGCGTGGCGGCTATTCCATGGCGCATGCGGTCATGATGCTTATCCCGGAGGCCTGGGCTGGAAACCAGTCCATGACGCCGGAGCGCAAGGCATTCTACGAATATCATGCGGCTCTCATGGAGCCGTGGGACGGTCCGGCGGCCGTTGCCTTCACCGATGGCAAGCAGATCGGCGCGACCCTCGACCGTAACGGCCTGCGTCCGGCCCGCTATGTCGTCACCTCCGACGACCGTATCATCATGGCATCGGAAGCTGGCGTTCTGCCGGTTCCGGAAGAAACCATCGTCAAGAAGTGGCGCTTGCAGCCTGGCAAGATGCTGCTGATCGACATGGAAAAGGGCCGCATCGTTTCCGATGAAGAGGTGAAGAACGAGCTGGCCACCAAGCACCCCTATCGCAACTGGCTGGATCGCACGCAGATCATTCTTGAAGATCTGAAGCCGGTTGAGCCGCGCGCGCTGCGCCGTGACGTGTCACTGCTCGACCGTCAGCAGGCTTTTGGCTACACGTCGGAAGACACCAAGATCCTGATGTCGCCGATGGCAACGACCGGCCAGGAGGCTGTCGGCTCCATGGGCACGGACACGCCGATCTCGGCGATGTCGCAGAAGTCCAAGCTGCTCTACACCTATTTCAAGCAGAACTTCGCGCAGGTCACGAACCCGCCGATCGATCCGATCCGTGAAGAGTTGGTGATGAGCCTTGTCTCCTTCATCGGTCCGCGTCCGAACATTCTCGATCACGAAGGCATGGCCAAGGCCAAGCGCATGGAAGTGCGCCAGCCGATCCTGACCAATGGCGATCTCGAAAAGATCCGCTCGATCGGCCATGTGGAAGACCATTTCGACACCAAGACGCTCGATTTCACCTATGACATCGAACGCGGTGCCGAAGGCATGCCGGAAATGCTCGATCGTTTGTGCGAACGTGCGGAAGCGGCTGTTCGCGGCGGTTACAACATCATCGTTCTTTCCGACCGTCAGCTTGGCCCGGATCGTATTGCGATCCCCGCGCTGCTCGCAACCGCTGCCGTTCACCATCACCTGATCCGCAAGGGCCTTCGCACCTCGGTCGGTCTGGTTGTCGAGACCGGCGAGCCGCGCGAAATCCACCATTTCTGCTGTCTGGCGGGCTTCGGCGCGGAAGCGATCAACCCCTATCTGGCATTCGATACGCTGATCGACATGCACAAGAAGGGCGAGTTCCCGAAGGAAGTCTCCGAAGAAGAAGTCGTCTACCGCTACATCAAGGCGGTCGGTAAGGGCATTCTGAAGGTCATGTCCAAGATGGGCATTTCCACCTACCAGTCCTATTGCGGCGCGCAGATCTTCGACGCCATCGGCCTGTCGTCCGAACTGGTCAACAAGTACTTCTTCGGCACGGCGACAACGATTGAAGGCGTGGGCCTGAAGGAAATCGCCGAGGAAACCGTTTCCCGCCACAAGGCAGCCTTCGGCAAAGATCCGGTTCTCGCATCGAACCTCGATATTGGTGGCGAATATGCCTACCGTATGCGCGGTGAAAGCCATGCCTGGACGCCGGATGCGGTCGCTTCCCTCCAGCACGCGGTTCGCGGCAACAGCCAGGACCGTTACCGCGAGTTCGCTGAGATGGTGAACGATACGGCTTCGCGCATGAACACCATTCGCGGCCTGTTCAAGATCAAGTCCGCCGAGCAGATCGGTCGCAAGCCCGTGCCGCTCGAGCAAGTCGAACCGGCAGTGGATATCGTCAAGCGTTTCTCGACGGGGGCCATGTCCTTTGGCTCGATCAGCCGTGAGGCGCATACAACGCTGGCCGTTGCCATGAACCGTATCGGCGGCAAGTCTAATACGGGTGAGGGCGGTGAAGAGAGCGACCGTTACCTGCCTTTGGCAGACGGTTCACAGAACCCGGAGCGTTCCGCCATCAAGCAGATCGCCTCTGGCCGTTTTGGTGTCACGACCGAATATCTCGTCAATGCCGATATGCTGCAGATCAAGGTCGCGCAGGGCGCAAAGCCCGGTGAAGGTGGTCAGCTGCCCGGCCACAAGGTGGATGCGACGGTCGCCAAGACGCGTCACTCCACGCCGGGTGTCGGCCTCATTTCGCCGCCGCCGCACCACGACATCTATTCGATTGAAGATCTGGCACAGCTGATTTTCGACCTCAAGAACGTCAATCCGGCAGCCGATATCTCGGTCAAGCTGGTGTCTGAAGTGGGTGTCGGCACGGTTGCGGCCGGTGTTGCCAAGGCACGCGCAGACCATATCACTGTTGCCGGCTTCGATGGTGGCACAGGTGCCTCACCGCTGACTTCTCTGAAGCATGCCGGTAGCCCATGGGAAATCGGTCTTGCCGAAACCCAGCAGACGCTGGTGCTGAACGGCCTTCGTTCGCGCATCGCCTTGCAGGTGGATGGCGGTTTGAAGACGGGCCGCGACGTCATCATCGGCGCGCTGCTCGGTGCGGATGAATTCGGCTTTGCAACGGCTCCGTTGATTGCGGCAGGCTGCATCATGATGCGCAAGTGCCATCTCAACACCTGCCCGGTGGGCGTGGCAACGCAGGACCCTGTCTTGCGCAAGCGCTTCAAGGGTACGCCGGAACACGTCATCAACTACTTCTTCTTCGTGGCCGAAGAAGTGCGCGAGATCCTGGCTTCGCTGGGCTTCACCCGGCTGGACGAGATCATCGGCGCTTCCGAACTGCTCGAAAAGGATGAGATGCTGGCGCATTGGAAGGCCAAGGGTCTCGATTTCTCCAAGATCTTCCACAAGGTGGAAGCTCCGAAGGATGCGACCTATTGGACCGAGCGCCAGAAGCACCCGATTGACGACGTTCTGGATCGCAAGCTGATCGAAAAATCGATGCCAGCGCTGGAAAACAAGGAGCCGGTGGTCTTCGAAGTGCCGATCAAGAACGTGGATCGCTCCGCCGGTGCCATGCTCTCTGGCGCGCTGGCCAAGCGCTGGGGCCATAAGGGTCTCAAGGACGACACGATCCATGTCACGCTTCGCGGCACGGCTGGCCAGTCCTTTGGTGCGTTCCTTGCACGCGGCATCACCTTCGATCTGGTGGGCGATGGCAATGACTATGTCGGCAAGGGTCTCTCGGGTGGTCGCATCATCGTGCGTCCGCCGGAAAATTCCAAGCTGGCAGCCGAGCATTCGATCATCGTTGGCAATACGGTTCTCTACGGCGCAATCACTGGCGAATGCTATTTCCGCGGTGTGGCGGGCGAACGTTTCGCGGTGCGCAACTCCGGTGCAGTGGCTGTCGTCGAAGGTGTGGGCGACCACGGCTGCGAATATATGACGGGCGGTATCGTGGTGGTTCTCGGCGAAACGGGCCGCAACTTCGCAGCCGGTATGTCCGGTGGCGTGGCTTACGTTCTCGATGAGAGCGGCGATTTCGCCAAGCGCTGCAACATGGCCATGGTCGAGCTTGAGCCGGTTCCGGAAGAAGACGACATGCTGGAGAAGCTCCACCATCACGGTGGCGACCTCATGCACAAGGGACGCGTGGACGTTTCCGAGGACATGACGCGCCACGATGAGGAGCGTCTCTACCAGATGATTTCCAACCATCTGCACTACACGGGCTCCAACCGTGCCAAGGAGATCCTGGATCGCTGGAGCGAGTATCGTCCGAAGTTCCGCAAGGTCATGCCGGTCGAGTACCGCCGTGCACTGGAGGAAATGGAACGCATGCGCATGGGCGTTGCGGCGGAATAAGGCGCCGCAGCCGTCATTCACGGATCAAACCGTTCGGCAAGCGCGCTGCGTGGCTCCGAACGGCATGATCAAATGGGATCAGATGGTATCGATGAGGGCGCGCATGGCGACCGTCGATACGGGAAGCTCCGGGCTTCCATTTCGAAGTGAGGGATGAAACATGGGCAAGGTTACGGGTTTCATGGAAATCGACCGGCAGGTGGCAAAGTACCAGCCTGCGTCGGACCGTATTCGCCATTTCCGCGAGTTCACCATTCCGATGTCGGATGCCGAGGTGACGAAACAGGCAGCCCGCTGTATGGACTGTGGCATTCCCTATTGCCACGGCCCGACCGGCTGTCCGGTTCATAACCAGATCCCGGACTGGAACGACCTCGTCTATAATAACAAGTGGGAAGAGGCGATCCGCAACCTCCATTCCACCAACAACTTCCCGGAATTCACCGGTCGCGTTTGCCCGGCACCTTGCGAGGAAGCCTGCACGCTGAACCTGGAAGATGCGCCGGTTGCCATCAAGACCGTTGAGCAGGCGATTGCCGACAAGGCCTATGAGCTTGGCTTTATTGCGCCGCAACCTGCCACGATCCATACCGGCAAGCGCGTTGCCATCATCGGTTCTGGCCCCGCGGGTCTCGCCGCTGCCCAGCAGCTGGGTCGTGCTGGCCATGAAGTTCATGTTTACGAGCGCGAATCCAAGCCCGGCGGCCTGCTTCGCTACGGCATTCCGGACTTCAAGATGGAGAAGAACTTCATCGATCGCCGCGTCGAGCAGATCAAAGGCGAGGGTGTCACCTTCCATTGCGGCGTCAACATCGGTGTCGATCTTCCGATGGAAAAGCTGCTGGCCGAGCATGATGCGGTGATCTACTGCGGTGGCTCCGAGACACCGCGCCCAGCCGGTATTCCGGGTGTGGACCTGCACGGCGTCTATGATGCCATGCCTTACCTTGTGCAGCAGAACCGCCGTGTCGGCCGCGAGAACATCGATAGCGTGGGCTGGCCGTCCGAGCCAATTCTCGCAGGCGCAAAGCATGTGGTGGTTGTCGGCGGTGGCGATACGGCATCGGACTGCGTGGGCACTGCATTCCGTCAGGGCGCGGTGAAGGTCACCCAGCTCGACATTCGCCCCATGCCGCCGGAAAAGGAAGACAAGCTTGCCGTGTGGCCGTTCTGGGCCACCAAGATGCGTACCTCTTCCTCGCAGGCAGAAGGTGCAATCCGCGAGTTTCAGGTGGCAACGCTCGAATTCGTGGGCGACGAAGACGGCCAGTTGACGGGCGTGCGCTGCTGCCAGGTGGATGAGCGTCGCAAGCCGATTGCCGGAACCGAATTCATCATCAAGGCAGATCTTGCCTTTATCGCCATTGGCTTCTCCGGTCCGTCGAAGGACAGCGTGCTGAAGGATCTTGGTGACAAGCTGCAGCTGAATGTCGACCGTCGCGGCTCCACCAACGTGGTTGCCAATGAGCGCGACTACAAGACCTCCGTGGACAAGCTCTGGGCAGCAGGTGACGTTCGTCGCGGTCAGTCACTGGTTGTCTGGGCAATCCGTGAAGGCCGCCAGGTCGCACGGGCGGTTGACGAGGCGCTGATGGGCGCTTCCGTTCTGCCGAACTAAGTTGTTTGTAAGAGGGCCTTGGGTTCGATGAGCCTGAAATTCTATCTCGCCGGACCTGAGGTCTTTCTTCCCAATGCCCGTGAAATGCTCGATGCCAAGGCCGCGCTGACCCGCGAGTTTGGCTTTGAGCCCATTTGTCCGGGCGATATCACGATCGAGCCTGCGCCTTCGCGCCATCAGTTCGGCCTCAATATCAGCGCTGTGGATGAGGGCATGATGAACCGTGCCGATGGCATCATCGCCAATCTCACGCCCTTCCGTGGCATTGCCGCCGATGTCGGGACAGCTTTCGAGCTTGGCTTTATCTGTGCCCAGGGCAAGAAGGTCGCGGCCTATACCAATGTGACAGCCAGCCATTTCGAACGGACGCGGGCCTTCTACAATGGCAAGGTCGTCGAGGGTGCCGATGGCCGCAAGCGCGGACCGGATGGGGTGTCGCTGGAAGATTTCGACATGATCGACAATCTGATGCTGCATGGTGGCATCGAGCGGCGCGGGGGCTTCATTGCCACGCATGACGCCGCCGCAGATGAGCTGTATACGGACCTCACGGCCTTCCGGCGCTGCCTGGAATTCTTCGCCGGCCAGTGAGGGCTTGAGGCTCCCGGAGCTTGTCCCTCACACATGCTCAGCGCATGTGAGCAGCGACGTCACGAAAAGCGCGATCCGAAAGATCGCGAGGCGTGTCAGTCAGACTTCGCAGGCTCGATCCGATAGTGATCGATGCGCCCCACAGGGGCTTCCGCAAGTTCGCCTCTGGTCAGCAGGAGGTTTTGCGGCGTCTCCGCCGGAAGAGGCTTGGTGATGGCAGCCCCCAGCAATTCCTTGCCGCCGTCGAGTTCCGGATCGGAGAGGCTGATCGGTTGGCTGGGGATTTTTGCCTCCACTTCCGGCGGAAGGCTCGACAGAAGTGGCAGGTCACCAGAATCCAGGCGGATCAGGTCGCTGATGCTCAGATCGCCCAGATGGCGCTTGGCGAATTTTTCCACATAGAAAGCCAGTTTGCGCTTGCCAGCGTCGGTAAAGCTGACGCCGTCGGAGCCGCGCAAACGGGCAGGTTGTCCGTTCATGTCGGAGCCGGTGATGACGAACTGCCCGCCCTCATCGACAAATCCGTCCCATATATCGACGAACTCGCCCCCGACAGCTTCGACATTCTGGCGGAAAATGCCGTTCAGCGTCAGGGCGTCGGCGCTCAGCGAGGGCGATTCGAAGGCGGCGAGACCCACCCAGAGCAGTGGTATCTTCCGGTTGGTGACCAGACTGGCAAAGCGCGTGACCCGCTCGTCATATTCCTTGAGCCATGCCTCGGAGCGGAACCGCTCCTTCGCACTGCCGATCGTCATGGTCTGGCGGTCATTGGCGCCAATCATCACGACAACGATGTGCGGCTTTACCTCATCGAGCATTTTCGGCAGCTCGGCCAGCCAATCGTAGTGGTCCTGCCGGACGAGACCGGAGGAGGGCGAGCCTTTCTCGACAATGACGACGGATGGATCTTCTGCAAAAGCCGTGGTCAGGCCCTGGCCGGTGCCCATGGCGCCGAAATCGCCCACCACCAGGATCTTGCGGGCATTCTCCATTTTCTCCACGGCTTCGGCTTGCGGTGGCGCGGCCACGGGGGCGGGTGCCCGCACCGGCGGACGTGCAGGCGAGATGCTGGACTGCGGGCGTGCGCGCTGCCTGTTTGGCTGCACACGGATGATGGAACCTTCCGGCCTTTGCCGGCGGGGCTCACCAAACAACATGTCGAAGAGAGTGCGTCTTTCCTGCGCATGGGCGGGCACCGCCGGAACGGCGAGAGCAAGGATGAGGCAGGCCGTCACAAGCCTTGGCCTGGATCTATGCCACCTGCTGGTCATCGTTTTATTCTTTCCACATGCGGCTTTCAGGAAGGCGGAACGCGCCGCGTGGCTCCCGCCAAATTCTTCATGCTTCATCATGAAGCTGCGAAAGGACAAATCCTGCCCTTTCGCCTTGATCCTAATGTGCGGGACACAGCCTAGTTGCGCAAGGCGCGCAGCAAGGTTTTCGAAGGCTGGCCATCGCTCTGCATGCCTAGGCGCGCCTGGATGGCGCTGATCGCTGCCTTGGAGCCGGAGCCGAAATTACCGTCGATCTCGCCGTCATAATAGCCCATTGCCTTCATCCGGCTCTGAAGCTCGAATTTTTCCTTGATGTCCAGCGTGTTGTGGGGGCGTGGCCATGCCTGTTGCACCCCGCCATAGCCTGCAATTTCATCGGCCAGAAGACCAACCGCCAGCGCATAGGAATCGGCTGCGTTGTAGCGCTTGATGACGAAGAAGTTCTTGGTCATCAGGAAGGCGGGGCCTTCCGCACCGGCCATCAGCTTCAGCTCGGCGCGGTCGTTCGGGCGGGGAAATGCCTTGCCGTTTGCACGCACGAAGCCAAGCTTTGCCCATTGTGCAAGGGTCTTTGTCTGGCCGTTATAACGTGCGGCGCCTGCGGGCGAAACCGCTTCGTAACCCCATGTATAGCCCGTTTCCCAGCCATTCTTGGCCAGAAGATTGGCGGAGGTTGCCAGCGCATCGGGCACGGAGCTCCAGATGTCGCGACGACCGTCGCCATCTGCATCGATCGCATAGAGCAGATAGCTGGTGGGAATGAATTGCGTGTGCCCCATGGCACCAGCCCAGGAGCCGGTGAGGTGCTTCGGCGTGATGTCACCCGACTGGAGGATCTTCAGGGCGGCAATCAGCTGCTTGCGTGCGAAATTGGCGCGCTTGGGATCGGCCCAGGCCAGCGTTGCCAGCGCTTGCGGCACGTGGTGCAGGCGGTCTGGGTTCTCGAGTGCGGCCCCGTAATTGCTTTCCATCGACCAGATGGCGAGCAGGATATGTTTATCGACACCGAAATGGCGCTCGATAGCTGTCAGGGTCCGGTTATGGCGGGCCAGCATCTCGCGGCCAACCTTCACAGTGTAAGGGTTCACGCGCGAATCGAGATAATCCCAGATCTGCGATTTGAACTCCGGCTGGTACTGCGCCTTGTTCAGAACATCCTGATCCGGCCCTGTGACACCCGCAAAAGCCTGGTTATAGGTAGAGCGTGTGATTCCACTGGCGGCCGCTGTTTCATAGAATTTCGAGACCCATGCCTTGAAACCTGCATCAGCCTTGGCATCTATCGCAGAGGTCGCAACCACGAGGGCTGCGATTGCGGAGAGGGCAATGCGCTTGGCGCTGAATTTTTTCATCGTCAGTCGTGTCCCTTGTTCTTTCCGGTCTCAAATTCGCCAGGATCGGGAACGACGCCCTGGCATGCACGACAGGGTAGACATAACGTGTCAACAAATTCTTTACCATGTGGACACTGTTCTGTCATTGTTTGTGAAAATGTAGTGATTGGTTGCTATGGCGCTAACGCGCAGCACCCTATTATTCGTTTGTGCTGTAAGGAGGCATGAGTGGGACAACAGAAGATCCGTAAAGCCGTTTTTCCCGTGGCAGGTCTTGGAACGCGCTTTCTGCCCGCCACCAAGGCTGTTCCGAAGGAAATGCTCACGGTCGTCGACAAGCCCGTCATCCAGTATGTGGTGGATGAGGCAGCGGCCGCTGGCATCGAGCACTTCGTGTTCGTGACGGGTCGTGGCAAGGGTGTCATCGAAGACTATTTCGACATTCAGTTCGAGCTTGAGCAGATGCTGCGCGAGCGCAACAAGAATGCCGAGCTGACGCTGCTCGCCGATCTCTTGCCAACCGCAGGTACCGCGAGCTTCACGCGCCAGCAGGTGCCGCTGGGTCTCGGCCACGCCGTCTGGTGTGCGCGCGATATCGTGGGCAACGAGCCCTTCGCCGTGCTTTTGCCGGACATGATCATGGCTTCCGAAAAGAGCTGCCTCAAGGGCATGGTCGAGCTTTACGAAAAGACGGGCGGCAATGTGCTGGCTGTTGAAGAATGCGCACCTGAGCTTGCCCACAAATATGGCATCGTCGGCATGGGCGAAAAGGTCGGTGACGAAGGCTTCAAGATCACCGAAATGGTCGAAAAGCCAGCCAAGGGCACAGCACCTTCCAACTTCTTCATCAATGGCCGCTATATCCTGCAGCCGGAAATTTTCGAGATTCTGGAAACGCAGGAGCGGGGTGCCGGCAACGAAATCCAGCTGACAGACGGCATGCTGGCGCTGGCGAAGAGCCAGGAATTCGCGGCCTACCACTTCAAGGGTGAAACCTTCGACTGTGGCGCCAAGGATGGCTTCATCCTCGCCAATCTGGCCTTTGCGCTGAAGCGTGACGATATTCGCCCGCTCATCGAAGGCCCGCTGAAGACGATTACGTCCAAGCTCTGAACGAGACGTTTTAGAGCATTTACCTGAGAAAAGTACGTAGACAGCAGCGCCCTCGAACCCATGGTTCGGGGGCGTTTTGTTTGGGCAGAGCCTATCGCCTCAGGCTCAAGCCAATGCCTGCGCGCCACTGTTTGCTGTCCACGCCGCCGGGATTGTCGTTCAACTCGTAACCGACATTGGCTGTGGCATCGAGATAGCGGTTAACATTCCAGACAAGGCCGGTGCCAACAGCCCAGTTGAGCTGGTCGGCAGAGGCGCTGAAATCGCGCCAGGTGGTCGAGCCGGTCAATCGAGCCGTCAGGTTGGATCGCAGTTCATGCGACAGGCCGGAACTCAGCAGATATTCCACCCAGCCGCTTTGTCCGGCAGTTGTCGCATCCTGAACCGTGGTTCTGAGGCCAAGATCCACATTCGTGCCCCGACGAGGCGACCATAGCAGCGTACCATCAATCGTGAAGGCATCGATGGAGGCGAGGCGTGCATCCTCGTAGTCGACGGTTGCGTAGCCGAGGCCGAGTTCACCGCGCAGTTTTTCGCCGAGATCGAGCTGCACACCGGCGCGCCCGCCATAGCTCCAGGAGGAGCGCGCAAAGCCGGAGGCATCGAGTCTCTCATCGTAGACAGCACGACCCAGTGTCGCCTCGATGAAGGGGATCAAGGCAGGCGAAAGCTCATAGCCCAGGCGGATCCGGCCTTGCACGGCATTGCGGTCGCGGTCGCCGAGATCAACCCGCGTCCCATCGGCAAAGCTCACGCTGCCGTAAGTGGTGCGTGTGGCGGCAATGGCTGCGGTTCCGCGCAGAACACCCAGCTCTCTTTCGATGGACGCGCCGCCTGAATAGCGATCAACGCGCGCCTGTTGCGTGGCTCCGGCCAGAGCATTGGGGTTGGAGGTTTCTTCCCGCTCGAAGGCGTAACCGGCGGTCAGATGTGCGATTGTCTGATCCGAAAGGTCCAGCCGAAGATCGCCGTCTATGCGTGCGTTGGGCTCGGTTGCGCCTTGTCCGCTGATGTTTTTCTCAAAAGTGCTGGCACCGGTGATGGTCAGAGCGTGGCGCCCCCAGTCGGAGGTGAGGCTACCGTTCATCGTGCTGGCAAAGAAGGTTCTGTGTCGGCTGCCTGCCCCGTCACTCACCTTTTGCGTATTCAGGCTCTGATTGCTGCTGGTGCGCAGCATGAAGGAGCCAAGCCGCAGGCCGCTGGCGTCATCTCGTGGTCCTGCTGGCGCTTCGCCGGGTTCTATGCCTTGTTCCGGCTGATTCTCCGAAGGTTCCGTCAAGGTGTTGAGGTCATCGCCTGCCAGATTGTCCGCCTGGTTCATGGGGGTGGCCTGCAACATGCCGGTGCTGCCACGCAAGCCGTTCAGGTTGCCGGTGTGCGGGTTGGTGGCTGTCGCAGTACTGTCTGGCGTCTCCGCTGTCCCCAGCGGTGAGGATGGGTCACTGTCCTGCAGAGCGGTGGTGTTCGGATCGGTGTTGGAAAGCCGGGAGATGGAGCCGGAAGCACGAGCGGTGGGGCTTGAAAAGGAATTGCCCTCAGCGCTTTGTGCTCCCGCATGAGTTGGGGCTACGACGAGACACACCGATGCCATGAGCGCTGCCAGCGGCGCAAAAGGCCTCAGCCTGGGTGGCACAGGGGCAAAGGTTTTCGTCATGGTGCCGTCGGGGCTCCTCAAATAGTTAGCTACTAGTAAAGGTGCGTGGTTAATGTTTGGTTGAGGCGGCATTTTCCCCCTGCTTGCGCAGACGCATGGACTTTTTCGCCTGTGGGCGATAATGCTCCGCCCATGACACAGGACGCCTCACTTTCCTCTTCCTCCACCGCCGTTCAATCGGCTTTGCGAACGCTCGCCACCGAAAAGCGGGGGCTTGAAGCGCTGGAAGCCGCCCTGCAAAACGGTCTGGCGGAGCCGCTGGAAAAGGCCGTAGAACTGATCTCGGGCATTACGGGCCGGGTGATCGTGACCGGCGTTGGCAAGAGCGGGCATATTGGCGCGAAACTCGCCGCCACCTTTGCCTCGACCGGCACGCCTGCAAGTTTTGTACACGCGGCGGAAGCCAATCACGGCGATCTCGGCATGATTGCCAACAACGATCTGGTCATTGCGCTCTCGAAGGGAGGCGAAAGCGCGGAGTTGAAAAGCATCCTCGCCTATACGCGCCGGTTCTCCATTCCGCTGATTTCACTCACCTGTTCTCCACAATCGTCTCTCGCGCGTGCATCCGATGTCGTGCTGTTGCTGCCCAACGAGCAGGAAGCCTGCCCGCATGGCCTGGCCCCCACCACATCCACGCTGATGCAACTGGCCTTGGGCGATGCGCTGGCGATTGCCCTTCTGGAGGCGAGGGGCTTCACCGCCAGCGATTTCTACGTCTATCACCCCGGCGGCAAGCTGGGTGCCAGCCTGACCCATGTGAAGGACATCATGCACACCGGAGAGCGCTTGCCGGTTGTTGCGAGCGGCACGCCGATGACGGAAGCTGTGCAGGTTCTTTCCCGCAAGCACTTTGGCTGTGTGATCGTTCTGGGGGATGATGGCTGTGTGGCTGGCATCGTGACCGAGGGCGATATGGCCCGCAATCTCAACCGCAATCTCGGCCAGTTGACCGTGGACGAAGTGATGACCCGCACGCCGAAGATGATCGGGCCTGATACGCTGGCAACCGCCGCGCTTGCCATGATCAACAAGCACAGCATCGGCGCATTGATTGTGGCAGACGGCGAGCGCCGCCCGCTGGGTCTCGTCCACTTCCACGATCTCTTGCGGATCGGGGTGGCTTGATCGGCCTCAGGCGACAGGCTCGACGATCAATTCGCTTCCCGTCCACTCGGCTACGCGCACCCGCATTCCAACGGGCAGATCCGGGCCGGTGACGGACCACCAGGTATCATCCAGACGGATACGGCCGCGCCCTTCGCGAATGGGTTCGCTCAGGGTCGCCGTGCGGCCAACGAGGCTCTCGCCACGCCGGTTGAGAAGCGGTTGATCGCTATTGCGGTCCTGACTGCCGTAAAGGCGGCGTCCGATCAGCGTGATGATAACGGAGAGGGCGGCAAACAGGATGAACTGGACATGCCAGCCCCAGTAGGGGCTATCCCACAGAGCAATGGATGCCGCGCCAATGGTCAGCGCGGCAAGCCCGATCCAGATGAGGAAAACTCCAGGCGCCGCCAGTTCCGCACCGAGCAGGATAAATCCGAGAATCCACCAGCTCCACGGTCCCAGATCACCGACGATCTCAGCAATCATTGTCCATCCTCAGGTTTGGGTACTCCCTGCGACACATTGTAACCGGGCGTAGAAAAGGACGGAGTGCTGGTCGTGCGCCGGGCCTCACGGGGGGCGGCAGGTGCACGCGGCACGGAAGTCGCGGGTGAGGGCTGATCTGCGAAGACTTCGCGTGCAATCGCGCCAATACCGCCGAGCGAACCAATCAGCGATGAAGCTTCCATCGGCATCAGCACGACCTTGGAATTTGAGGCGGTGCCGATGGAGGCCATGGCTTCGGTATATTTCTGCGCCACGAAATAGTTGATGGCATTTACATCGCCAGCGGCAATGGCTTCTGAGACCATGCGGGTGGCCTTGGCTTCCGCTTCTGCCAGCCGCTCGCGTGCTTCGGCCTGCCGGAAGGCGGCTTCACGTTCACCCTCGGCCTGGAGCACGGCGGCCTGCTTGGCGCCTTCGGCGCGCAGAATGGCAGCGTTTCTGGAGCCTTCCGCTTCCAGCACTTGCGCGCGTTTTTCCCGCTCCGCCTTCATTTGTCGCGCCATGGCCTGAACCAGATCCGTTGGCGGCTGGATGTCCTTGATCTCGACGCGTGTGACCTTGATGCCCCAAGGCTGAACAGCCTCGTCCACTACGCGCAGCAGGCGCTCGTTGATAATTTCGCGGTTGGACAGGAGCTCGTCCAGATCCATCGAACCCATGACCGAACGGATATTCGTCATGGTCAGGTTCTGGATTGCGTTCTCCAGATTGGCAATCTGGTAGGCGGCCTGCGCCGGGTTGAGAACCTGGTAGAAGGCAACCGCATCGGCCGAGACGCTGGCATTATCCTTCGTGATGACTTCCTGCGTCGGAACATCCAGCACCTGCTCCATCACATTCATGCGCGCACCGACCTTCTCGATGAAGGGCGTGATGAGGTTAAGGCCGGGATCCAGTGTCCGGGTATAGCGGCCAAAGCGCTCGACGGTGTAGCGATAGCCCTGTGGAACGGTCTTGATCGCCGCAAACAGCACCAGAATGACAATGACGACCGCGCCGATGACGACGATATCCAGACCCGACAGGACCATTTCTCCATACTCCCTAGAACTTACATCGCAGATGTAGGGCTTAGCACGACTTTCCGCCATAGGCATGACAGCGTTTCAGCCATGGCTTGGCAAGCGAGTGTCAATTGCGCTATCAGGCACCCAGGTAACACTCCGGTCGCAGCCTACCCGGTAAAAACAAGGGATCCTGATTATGAAAACACTCGTCGTCTGCTCCGGCGGACTCGATTCCGTTTCGCTTGCGCATAAGGTCGCGGCGGAACACACACTGATTGGCCTCATCTCCTTCAATTATGGCCAACGCCACAGCAAGGAACTGGATTACGCCGCGAAAGCTGCCGAAAGGCTCGGCGTGCCACATGACATCATCGATATCACCGCCATCGGCCAGCATCTGACCGGCTCGGCGCTGACGGATGATCTGGATGTTCCAGACGGCCATTATGCCGAAGAAACGATGAAGATCACGGTAGTACCCAACCGTAACGCCATCATGCTGACAATTGCCTTCGGGTTGGCTGCCGCCCGGCAGGCAGAGGCTGTGGCCGTTGCCGTGCACGGGGGCGATCACTTCATCTATCCCGACTGCCGCCCTGCCTTTATCGACAGTTTCCAGACAATGCAGAACCATGCTCTGGATGGCTATGCCTCCGTTCAGCTTTTCGCGCCGTTCGTGCATGTCTCCAAGGCGGAGATCGTGCGCCAGGGTGCGGCATGCGATACGCCCTTTGCGCAAACCTGGTCCTGCTACAAGGGCGGCTTGAAGCATTGCGGGCGCTGCGGCACCTGCGTGGAGCGGCGCGAAGCCTTCCATCTGGCCGGGATCGAGGATCCGACCGATTACGATGATCCGGATTTCTGGAAGGCTGCGACGTCAGGCTTCAAGGCGGAGGAGGTTTGAAGCCATGTTCCGTATCACCAAGGAATTTCACTTTTCCGCCTCGCACCGATTGGATCATCTGCCGGAAGATCACCAGTGCCACCGCTTGCACGGGCACAACTACATTGTGGTGGTGGAGCTTTCCGGCGAGACCCTCAATCAGGATGGCTTCGTGCGCGACTATCATGATCTGAAGGCGCTGAAGACCTATATCGATGACCATTTCGACCATCGTCACCTGAACGATATTCTGGGGCACAGCTTCACCACGGCAGAAAACCTCGCCAGGCATTTCTATGACTGGTGCAGGGAGCGCTTCCCAGAGACCTCGGCTGTGCGCGTATCCGAAACGCCGAAGACCTGGGCGGAGTATCGTCCGTGAGTGCCACCGAAACAATTCGCGTCAGCGAGATATTCGGGCCAACCATACAGGGCGAAGGCGTATTGATCGGTCAGCCGACGGTGTTTGTGCGCACCGGCGGCTGCGATTATCGCTGTTCCTGGTGCGACAGCCTCCATGCGGTGGAGTCCCGCTTTCGCGATTCCTGGATTGCCATGAGCCTGGACGATATCTGGGGGCAGATTGAGGCGCTTTCTGGCGGAAGGCCACTGACGCTCTCCCTGTCGGGCGGCAATCCCGCCATCCAGCCGCTTGGATCTCTGATCGAACGGGCCCACCAGCATGGCTATCGGGCAGCACTTGAGACCCAGGGCAGCATTGCCCGCGACTGGTTCAGCGATCTGGATGTTCTGGTGCTTTCGCCAAAGCCGCCTTCCAGCGGTATGGAGTTTAACGGCGATGCGCTTCTGGACTGCGTTCGAAGCGCCGGAGGCGGGCCGGAAACAGTGCTGAAGTTCGTGATCTTCGACGAGGCGGATTACCAGTTCGCAACCCAGGTGGCGCAGCTTCTTCCAAAGTTGCCGGTCTTCCTCCAGCCCGGCAACCACACGCCGCCACCGCCGGAAGAGAGCGATGCCGCAATCGATATGTCCGGCATTCTTGATCGGATGCACTGGCTTGTGGAGAGGGTAATGCAGGACCGCTGGTTCGAGGCAAAAATTCTGCCGCAACTGCATGTCCTGTTGTGGGGTAATCTTCGAGGGGTCTAAAACAGAGATTTTGGCAGGAACCATAATTCTCTCAAGCGGTTCCCTGTATTCACGCATTTCCGCGAAAAAACATCGTGAACAGGGGCTAGGGAGATTGGATGGTATTTTAGCGATTCGATTAACGCAGCATTACCTGGCGTGACCTAGGGTCCGCCGCCTGTATGAATCAGCTAAAGGAGTTCGGAATGATTCCGAGGTCGGTCGTGGCTCTGCAAATGATCCGCGAGTCCCTGGTGACGAAGATTTTCGTGGTCTGCTTTCTGGCAATCCACATGCCCCTGCTTGCGATGATCGCCTATCTTGCGGGTGGTTACTCATCGCATCCATTTCCCATTTTGACGATTCTGCTGGTGGCAACGCTCGTTGGCACCATTGCCTGCCTTGCAGCGCTGTGGTGGTTCATCCGCCCGCTGCGCCTGCTGGCCACGGCCTTGAAGCGCTACAATGCCGAGGGAGCCCCCGTGCGTCTTCCCGTGGAGGGGACGGATGAGATCGGCGTTGTCAGCCGTGCGGTTGCTGCCACGATGAATGAACTGGAAGGGGTGATGCGCAAGCTTCGCCAGCAGGCCATGACGGACCAGCTGACAGGGCTCGGCAATCGCCGTTGGCTCTCGGAACGTATCGTGACCGAGCAGGCCCGCGCCGAGCGGGAAAAATCTCCCATCTCAGTCGTCCTGTTCGATCTTGACCACTTCAAGGACATCAATGACAGCTTTGGCCACGATGTGGGTGACCGTGTGCTGATCGGTGTTGGAGAGGTCATTCGCGATAACTTGCGTCGCTACGATCTGGCAGCACGCATTGGTGGAGAAGAATTCTGCCTCATCCTGCCCAAGACGCGCATTGGCGAAGCGGTTGTCATTGCCGAACGGTTCCGCACGCAGCTTGAAAAGCTGAATGTCGATCCGCTACCGCAGGGGCGCATCACCGCCAGCTTTGGCATCTATCAGGCAACACCCTGCGACAGCATGCAGGCCATGCTGCTTCAGGCAGATCGTGCGCTTTACCGCGCCAAGGAGAAGGGCCGCAATTGCGTGCAAAGCTTCGACTGGCATGCAGAAACGCGGTAGTGCATTGGGGGCTGGCTTTGCCGGGTCAGCCTATTCAGAGCCATCAACGTGGTGATGAATGTGATGTTTAGAGCATTGACCTGAGAAAGGTGCGTGGCGGTTTCCTTCAGGAACCGCATAAAACCAAAGATTTAGAGT